>DASSWG010000130.1:0-41442 GCA_035705295.1 Flavobacteriaceae bacterium | reverse complement strand
GGCTGCAAAAAGCAGCCTAGGAAAGCCCCGGACGAAACTTCTTGGGGAAAGTGCGTCCTGACGTCTCGAAAAATGCCCAAAATGCCCAAATCCCAAAGAAGAAACCTCTAAAATCAAAAAAAATCAGTTCAAAAAATTGAGGGGAATTTTTGTCAAGGAATTTTAACTTCAAATAATCACAAAAAGGCCTTACTTCTGAATATGCCAAAATAAGCCGTTTGTTGGTGAAAATAAACGTATCACGGATCAGTTTGAAACCAATTTCGATCGTTTCCGAATCCGTGAGCAGGTTTCCATATTTCTCATTCAATGCAGCTGGCTCAACTGTACTTGCATTGCCTTGGAGGGCTGATAGAATTCCAATAGGATTTCTTTTAGAGGATTAAAATTATAAGGCTACAAATCCCGTTTCTTCAACAAACGATAGGAAAAATAAACAAACAATCCGGTCCAAATCAACACGATCAAGATTTGGTACCAATGCACGCCGTAATCTTTGTTGAGTTCCGCGCCGATTTGGTCTCCCATGGTTTGGACCACGTTTAACCGCGTAAAGGGTTCTCGGATGAGATTGCTCATGGATTCCAAAGGCAAAAATTGAATGATGTTGGCCACGATGTCTGTGTCGTTGTTGCGGAACAAAAAACTCAATAGCAAATACACAATTCCTTCAAAAATCCACCAAACTGCTAAAAAACCCAAGGCGAAGCCTGAACGTTTCAACAACATTCCCAAAAACAAGCAAAAGGCAAAAAAGCCTGTTAACTTCACAAAATAGGCAAGGAGGTATTCCAAGTCGGAAAAAATAATTCCAAGCTCGGTGTAATCGGAAAAAAACAATCCCAATACAAGCGAAACGATAAAAAGTACAATCGTGGAAATTAACGCGAAACCAATGACCGTGTAAAATTTGGAAAGTACAAATTCCTTTTTGCTCAACCCGTCGATGAGGTTTTGTTTCAACGTGCGGTTGCTATATTCGTTGCTCACCATGGAAACGATGACCACTGCCAAGAATATTTTCAACAAGGCCGCAATATAACTGTTGAAATGCCAGATGTACGGGAAATTAAAAATCCCCTGTTCCGCCAGTTGAAATTCAATTTGCCCGAAATCAAATTTGATGGAAGCGATCAATGCCAAAAAAGTGATCAATACAAAATAAATGATGCACAGCACTTTTGCCGAACGGCTGTAACGAAGTTTGTGGAATTCTATGTGGAGCAATCGGAGCATGGCTAAAATGGTTATCGGTTAATTGGTGATCGGGAAACTTGTTAATTTAAGATTTGATTAATAGTTCGAATAATCCCCCCTTTTTTTGGGGAAATGCCGAAGGCAAAGGGGGATGAACACTACTCACTGAGTGAGTTCCAAAAACTGTTCTTCCAAACTTTCTTTTCGTTTCACCAAATGGGAAAGCAAAATATTGTTTTTGAACAATAATTTATTGAGCGCAATGGCATCCATCGGTTCGGCCAAAATGGCTTTTACCGTTCCATTTTCGGTTTTGGAAACTTTTTGAAAAGCTGCATTTCCTTCCAAAAATTGAATCAATAATTCGTTGTTTTCGGCTTTCAGTTCAAAAAATCCGTGGCTCGCGTTCATTTCGTCCACGCGGCCGGAATAGAGTTTTTCCCCTTTACGGATAATGACCACATGCGAACACACTTTTTCCACTTCGTCCAACAAATGCGAAGCCAACAAAATGGTGGTTCCTTGGTTCGCAATTTTTCGAATAATTTCCCGAATTTGATGAATTCCTTGCGGGTCCAATCCGTTGGTGGGTTCGTCGAGGATCAAAATTTCCGGATCATTCAGCAAAGCCGAAGCAATGGCCAAACGTTGTTTCATCCCCAAGGAAAAGGTACTGAATTTGCTGTCCTTTCGGTCGAGCAAACCCACGATTTCCAATTTTTCTTCGATTTTTGGCGCGGAAACATTTTTTATTTTGCACACCAAATCCAAATTTTGTGCAGCGGTCATATACGGATAAAAGTTGGGTCGTTCGATGATGGCGCCCACCTTTTTCAGCGCGTCGTGCGTGGTGCTGTTTCCGTCGAACCATTGGAAATCACCGGAAGTTTTGTTCACCACGTTCAGCACCATTCCCAAAGTGGTGGATTTTCCACTTCCGTTCGGCCCCAAAATTCCGTAAACGTTTCCTTTTTCAATTTGAAAAGAAAGGTCTTTCACGGCCGTAAGAAATCCGAATTTTTTCGTGAGTTGGTTGAGTGTAAGAATTGTATCCAAAATTATTGGGTTGGGTTTTGTTGATGTGACGACCAAGATAGTATTTTGTTACATTTTTCCCGCGAAGGCGGGAATCTTTTTTTTGGAAGTATATATTTTTGGTTCTATGTTGTTTCAAGTGGGCAAAATCAATGGGGTTTAATTTCTCGCGGCGGCCGCAAAGTGCGCGCTGCGTATCGCTGCGAAACCGTTGCGCTCGTTGCGTGAAATTCACTACAGGAATTAACCCACTATATTCAACATAGAGCCATATTTTTGTTTGTGCTGATTTTGTCAACAGAGCTCTAAAATCCTTTCTTTTAAATTTGGTGGCTCTCGAAAGTTAATGTATATTTCTATGTACTTTGCAAAGAAAAGAAACCCCGAACGATGATGGAAGAAAAATTGATGTCCAATAAAAAACCCACGTTTCCCATAAACGATCGGTTCAACAATTATTTGGCGAAACACAACCGCAATACAAAAATTCCGGTTTTTTATGAGGATTTGCTGCGTTTTTCAGGTTCTATTGTGGTGTACGATCGCCACGATGAGGACACATTTTGGGTGCGTTGTTACTATCCGGACCACGAGCGCACTGAAATTGACAACAGCCTGAAACGTGTTTATACTTTGCTGCATTCCGATGGAAGCGACGACTCGTTCCGGTTTTTGAACGTGGACGCGATCGATTATTGCACGTTCGGGAATTCGAAACCTTTTAGGGTGAAAATCAGGAATATTTTGAACGACAGTTTCACCCATTTCTATGTGAAAAAAGCTGATGCTTCCCGAATTTATGGTTTGGAATTCGAGCACATTCTTTCGCCGCACCGAATCAATTTTTTGGTGTACAAAGAAACTTTGATCGAAGAACACATTGCGGGGATTCCGGGCGATGTGTTCATCAGCGACAAACTCCCGGAATGTGATGAACGTGCCAAAACCCAGATTGCCAAGCAGTTTGTGAAATTCAACGAACGTTGTACGATGCGTTTGTTGGGCGATATGCGCTCGTACAATTATGTGATCATTCCCACCCACGATTTTGATCATGTTGCCTATCAAATCCGCGCAATTGATTTTGACCAGCAATGTTATGAAGGGAATTTGAAAGTGTATCGGCCACAATTTTTTAAGGAAAATTTCGAAATGGTGAAATTGGTTTCCGAAAAACTGGAAGCTTCTTCCATTGAACAATACCAGCGTGAAGAGCGTTCGCAGGTTGCCAAGCGTTTGATCACCTCGCAAAAACGCTGCACGGAATTGATCCGGTGCATGAGCCACGACCATGTTTCGAGCGCGGAAAATGTGCGTCGTTTGAAAAAAGAATTGGTGAAATATACCAAAGACATCAAATTCCGCCGGCCACGAACTATGGGCGGAATTCTAAAAACCGCATTGGATTTCGTGAAACGTAATTATGTGGATATCAACACGAAAGAGGTGATGGAGTTTTGACTTTTATTTAGTGATCCGTAATCGGTTATTTTTACTGCCAACTGCGACTGCTTACTGAACACTAACTTTTCTGCTCTTTGTTGAAATATACCAAATAATAATACATTTGTTTTTCCTCGTCCCAGCCTTTTTCGATGAATTTTTGTGCACTTTCCGGGTTGATGAAATCCATTTTTATCTGTACGTTTGTATCCAGGTTGATCACATTTTTGATGCTTTTTCGGGCTGCGGAAACTGCGGTGTTAGAAATTGGGAACGTCGATAAATCTTCGATTTTGTATTTGGGCGCTTTTTCGGTTTTGTAGTTTTGAAATTCGGGCAAAAGCGAAGGGTTTTCCATCACTTCGTTTAAAAATTTGCTTTCTTCGAACTCGTCGTTTTTTGCAAAATGGTCCACCGCGCGGTTCATGAACAAAACTTCTTGTTGTTTGTCTTCCGCCGGCAAAACCACGTCTTTGGCAAAATTTTGACAGAATTTCAGGTATTTTTTGGTGTAGAAATTTTCATCCGCGAATGCGTCCACGCCCAGAAATTGTTCCAACCAATATTTGGTGTCGTATTTATTGGAATCCACCGACAAAATTTTGTAGCCTTCTTCTTTGTTTTTGTTGAAAATCAGCGTGCCTTTGTCCAATTTGTTTAAGTTGACACCTTGTTGCAAAACCGCTTCCAAATTGTGTTGGTTTTCTTGGAACTGCAAAAAATCGTGCTTCAATTCCGATTTGAAAATTCCGAGGGCGTCGGTTTTTTCATTGTCCAGCAACATGTTTTCGAAATAAACCACATACACTTCGCCGTTTTTGATGTGTTGATGCGTCGATTGCTCGAACAACAAAGTGGTTATTTTCTTGGATAGCTCGTGAACCTTGGAAGGATCGGCAAAAACCGCTTCCGCCAAATTGTACAACGAATGAAATTCCAGATCGGTTTCGTGCACAAATTGGTAGTAATTTTCTTCTTTTTCCCGAAAAGATTTCAGAAAATATTCTTTCACCAAAGGCGTCAATTCATCGTTTAATTGGTAGGGTTTTTCGGAAAGGAACATGCTTTCGTTCCGGCTTTTGTTCCCCACACGGTGAATGGAAAGCGACTCGATTTGGGCGTTGAATAAATTGATCATTTGGGTAGGTTAGGAGTTATGGGTTAGGAGTTAGGAGTGCTGAAAAGTTTGTGAAATATAACATCTCGACTGCGCTCGATGTGACATGGAACTTGAAACTTGGAACCAATTCAGTTCCATTGCTCGTCGAAATCGGGGTCGTCGAAACTTTCAAAATCGGGGTCATCGTCAAAATCGTCAAAACCTTCTTCGGCTTCGAATTGTTTGTCCGGCGGACTTTCTGGCAAAACGCCGTGTGAGAAAAGTAAATTCGGGTAGTCGGTTCCATTTATGGGTTCGGTGATTTCCGCCAGTTCCACATAAAAGGTCCACATATTCAAAAAATCATAGACATAAATAAGTTTGGTCTCTTTCTCGGAAAGCAGTTCGTTCAAAATGGTTTCGTTCATCATCCGGACCGAATTCATGCCTTCGCTCATATCGAACAACACAATTTCCTCACCTTGGTTCCATTCTTCGTCGCTCGTGTAAAAAGAAGCCATTTCGGTGCCTTCAAAACCAAATGCCTGGCTGATTGCATTGTGCAAATCTTCCAAAGTGTCGGTTTCGCGGATTTCGATATCGCGAAAAACATCGTCCAACACATCCAATACCACTCTGAACCGATAGATCATAATTTGAATTTTTTAAAGGGGATGCAAAGTTAGGGTTTTTTCCACAAGATTTGTTTTTTCAAACGCTTGAAACCTTCAAGGTTTTTGAAACCCTGAAGGTTAGTTTATTTTCAATTTTGCTCGAAAACACTCCAATAAAATGTAAAATTGTATGCTGAAAATCGCGGTTGCCAAAAGCAAATGTATGGGTTGTGTCAAAAATGGAAAGTCGAAATAATACATTAAAACTCCAGTCAAAATTTCCAAACCGAACAAAATCAACAAACTGTCGAACATGGAAAATCCTAATTTTAATTTCCGATTTTGCCACCAAAGCAACAAATTGACAAAAAGCACTAAAAATGAAAATGAACGGTGCATATAAAATACAAAATCGGGCGAAGAAAGCCACTCGCTTTTGGCGGCATAACCGAGCAAATCGATTTGTTCATCCACAAACTGGCGGACTTGTGTGCCCAATGCAATTTGAATCAAAGTGAACAGAATCGCGACCGCCAACACGGTTTGAAAAACCCTGGTTTTGGTTTTTTGTGTTCTTTTTTCTTTGGAAACGGACAACAAATACAGTAGAATTGCCACGATGACCAGTGCCATCAACATATGAACGGTGATTTTTATGGGGTCCAATACCGAATAAACCACCGTTGCGCCGAGCCAAGCCTGGAACCCCATCAAAAAAACCGTAAGCCACGAAAGCCAAACAATGCGTTTTTTGCTGCGCCATTTTTTAAAGGAAAGTAGCGCCATCACAAACACTGCAATCCCCGCCAAGGCCCCGCACAACCGGTTGATGTATTCCACCCACGTGTGCAATGCGTTGAATTTTGCATAATCGTGTTTGGTGTACAATTTCCAATTTTCGGACTGGAATTTTTCTTGAGAAACAAAATCGCTCACTGCCACTTGAAGCGTTTCATCGACGATGATCACTTGCCCCTCGTGAAAATTTTGGTTTGGGTGCCATTCCAATTGGCTACGCTCGGTCGGTGGAATAAAATGCCCAAAACATTTTGGCCAATCGGGGCAACCCATTCCGCTGCCGGTCATCCGAACGATTGCCCCGGCAATAATCACAAGATAAACGAGGATCAAGGAAATTTTTACGAATTTTCTGTACATTTTTTACGATGAATATTTTGATTATTTTAAATGGACCCCGTCCGGTTTCAATTCCACTAGGCGTTGTTTGTACAGCGTTCCCAAGGCTTTTTTGAAACTTTTCTTGCTCATTTGCAACAAACTCTGGATTTCTTCGGGCGATGATTTGTCGTGCAGGGGCAAAAACCCACCTTTCAATTCGAGTTCGTTCAAAATTTGTTGCGCGTTCGGTTCAATACTTCGGTATCCGGGGCGTTGCAAAGTGATATCGATTTTTCCATCCGGGCGCGTTTTTTTCACGTACCCGGTAAGTTTGTCACCGGTTTGTAGTTTTTGAAATATTTCGTCGTTATAAATCAAGCCTTGGTGCAGGCGGTTTACGATCACATTGAACCCCAAATCGGTTTTGTTGGTCACGATCAAATCCACTTTTTCAAAAGGTTCCACCGTAATTTCCGAATTGTCCAAAAATGCGTTCACTTTGCTCGAAGCGACCAAGCGATCGGTTTCCAAATCGAGGTAGCAAAAAACCAAGTACCATTCCCCTTTTTTCATTTTATAGGCTTGTTCCATAAACGGAACGAACAAATGTTTTTCCAGGCCCCAATCCAAAAATGCGCCCAAATTATTGCTTTCCACACAACGTAAATAAGCGAATTCATCGAGTTTGACGTAGGGTTTCAAAGTCGTGGCGACTGGGCGTTCATCGTGATCCAAATAAACAAAAACCTCAATTTTATCGCCGATTTCAAAATTTTCCGGTTTGTATTTGTTGGGGAGCAAGACTTCGTTTCCTTGCTGGTCCTTCAAAAAAAGCCCCGGTGGGGTGTCACGATCGATTGTTAATGTATGGTATATGCCTATGTCAATCATATTTTATGAATTAGGTTTTGATCTAGGTTCAAACCCGCCATCGGACAGGTTTCAGATCTATTTTATAAACTCAAAATACCCCAACAAAACTTCATCGTTGATTTCCCTGGGCGTAAAAATTTCGAGGATTTGATTGTTTTTTTTCGAAAAGAAAGCTTCTACTTTTGAAGCAAGTTCATTTTCGTTTAAAACGGGGGAATATTCAACCCCAAACATTTTCGCCAACGGTTCCGCATTGAGTTCGTGTGGGGTTTCAAAAAATTTTTCAAAATAATTCGCAGTTTTGTCCCCTGGTAAAATCCGAAAAATCCCGCCTCCGCCATTGTTGATGATGATGATTTTGAAATTCTTCGGGATATAATTGTTCCACAACCCGTTACTGTCGTAAAAAAAACTCAAATCGCCCGTGATCAAAGTGGTCGGGTTTTTGGAAGCCAAAGCCGCGCCGACCGCAGTGGAAACCGAACCTTCGATACCGCTTGTTCCACGGTTGCAAAAAACGGAAAGGCTTTTGTCCAAATCGAACAATTGCGCATAGCGAATGGCGGAGCTGTTTCCGATTTGAAGCATTTCGTTTGGTGGAACTTGCTTGAAAATTGCATCAAAAACCATAAAATCCGAAAACGGAATTTGTTCCAAATATTCCGTGCGTTTCTTTTTTCGGTGGATTTTCACCTTGTCCCAAAATTCTCGATAATCACTTTTTCCAGACTGCAATTTCGGTAGCACCACATTGAAAAACTGATTCGGAGAAACTTCAAAATGTTGTGTCAAACAAAAAAAAGTGTCATAGGCTTTTTTCGAGTTGATGTGGAAGTGCTTTTCTGGCGGATAGTTGCGCAGAAAAGCTTTTACTTTTTTGGAAACCACCATTCCTCCGAACGTCAACAACAAATCGGGTTGCAGTTTTTTGAAATATTTATCGGGTGTTTTATCTTTTTCAATCGGTGCGATGATGGTGTCAATGTTTGGGAAAAAATCGGGATGATGCAAATTGGAAGTTGTTTCCGTAAAAACCAAAACCGATTTGTCTTCGGCAAAAAAATCCAAGTATTTTTGGTCAATTTCCTTCGGAAAATTCACGCCGACCAAAATGATTTTTCGCTCGGCGGAATTCCAGTTTTTGATAAAATTTTCCGTTTCGGAAACTTCAAAATCGAAAGCCTTTGTTTGTGGAGGTTGTTGTTCCGAAACTTGCAAGGCAGTTTCGGTTTTTTCGTACAAAGGTTCATCAAACGGTACATTAATGTGGACGGGGCCGTTTTTTCCGAAAGCAAAATTCAAGGCTAAATTGATTTCCGCTTCGTTAAAAACTTGGTCGTTTTCGGAAAGTTCATTTTTTGCGGCGCTTTTCAAATTCGCGCTGTACAAAATGTGGTTCTGAAAAACATTGGGTTGCCGAATGGTTTGCCCATCGCCCACGTCGATCAAATGTTCCGGTCGGTCGGCTGAAATCACTAGCAGCGGAATATCACTGTAAAAAGCTTCGGCAACGGCCGGGTAATAATTCAACAAAGCCGAACCCGAAGTGCAAACCACGGCCACGGGCTTCCGGATTTGTTGCGCCATTCCCAAGGCAAAGAAAGCGGCAGAACGTTCATCGACAACGCTGTAGGCGTGTATTCTTGGGTGGTTCGCAAATCCGATGGTCAAAGGCGCGTTGCGCGAACCCGGAGAAATCACCACGTGTTCAATTCCTTTGGCAACACAAAGTTCAACAAGGATTTGGGACAAAGGGATTTTGGATCGGATGTTGTTCATATTCGTGCAAAATTACGACATTGCGGGGTTTTCCCTTTGAGAAAAACGGAACTTTTTACAGTACTTTTAGCATAGTTTGCGCTTTGTTCACGGTTTCTTCCCATTCGCTTTCCGGGTCGCTGTCTTTGACGATTCCGCCGCCCAAAAATAATTGTGCTTTTCCTTTTTCGAATTTCATGCAACGCAAGTTCACAAAGAGGTTCGTTTGTTTTTTTACGATGGAATAGGCTTTATTTTCTTGGTTTCTGCGATTTGAAGAGCGGTCTTTTTTTGTGGTCATGTTCAATTCTCCCAAAAATCCGGTGTAAAATTCGCGGTCATAGCCTTCGTTTTCCAAAATAAATTGTTTGGCCTTTTCTTTGGGCAAGCCACAAACCGCGGGCGTCGGGTGTAAATCGCGCAAAATTTCTTTCAAATCGGAATTTTTCAAATCACCGAAAATGTCGGTTTTTAAATGCAACAAACTACCGGCTTTCATGGTTTTGGGGTCAGAAATTTTTAAATTTTCGACCTTTCCTTGTAATCCGGAAACAATTGCATCGGTAACCAATTGTTGTTCTTTTTTTTCTTTTTCACCCCAAGAAACGACCATATTTCCAGTATATTTTTGCGTGCCCGCCAAGGCCATGGTTTTCAGTTGGTTGTGTTCGATTTGCACCAAAGTTTCTGGCGTGGCTCCCAACCAACAGCCGATTTGCGGATGAAACCAACAATACACAAAAGCCGTGGGATATTCCTGTAACAATTTTTCAAAAATGATCAACGGATTTTCTTCGGGAATCGGAAAATTTTGTTGGTGCGAAAGCACCACTTTTTGGAGTGTGCCACGTTTGATTTCGTCGATTCCTTTTTGAACCAATTGAATATGTTCCCACATTCCTGCGAAAGCAGGAATCTCATGTTTTTTAACCGAATTTTCCTTCTTTGGTAATGTCAATTCAAAATCCACTTTCAAAATTTCCGATTCTTGCTCAGGAATCAACAAAGCCTTCGAATTGGAATCAAACGGAGCAAAAACAAAACCTTTTTCGGTGAAATTTTCAGCATAAAAAGTAGTGTTGCTTTTTTGTAGAAAAGCATTCACCAAGTTTTCGTTCGGTTTTCGGTACGCAACAAACGGAAGTTGTTTTTCGTAGTGGGAAGTGAGTTTTTGGAAAAAAGTTTCATCTACCCCCTCCAAAGGGGAGGAACTCATATGTTGGTTTGGATTGTTCATTTCGACAAATCAACGCTTAAGCATAGAACAAGCGTTGCCCTTTTGGTTCGGGAACAGGATCTCCGAATTCGTTCGCGGTGTCGATCCACAATTGAATGGCTTCTTCCGCATTTGCCAATGCCGATTGTTTGTCTTTTCCATGCGCCATACAGCCGGCCAATTCCGGTACTTCCGCAACAAAAATAGCATCTTCGCGGCTCCAATAAATTATGACTTCGTATTTGTACATGCTTATTTTCCCAGTTTGTAAGTTAATAAAATATTTCTAACTTGACGAACTTGATACACTTTCGCTTTACTTCCATCTTGTTGCAAATTGATTTTTTCTTTAATGTTGTGTTTTCGAAAAATATGATGGCTGCCTTTTACGCGTTCTTCAAAACCCAGTTTCAACAACAATTTGCATAAATCTTTAAACGCAATATTGGCATCGGAATTTCCTTGCAAAATTTTTGAAAGTAATTTTTCGTGCTTATCCATATTGCTTTAATGGATCTATCTTTTACAAAGATATCCTTTTTATCTTACTTTGGGTTTCGGCAAAGCAATTGTGGTCAATTTCACCGCGGAAATCAAGTTTTTTTCTTCATCGCGGATTTTGATGTCCCACAATTGCGTGGTCTTTCCTTTGTGCAAAAATTCGGCGCGGGCATAAACCATTCCTTCTCGAATGCTTTTTATGTGATTGGCGGAAATTTCGATTCCGCGGACAAAATAATGATCGGCATCCAAAAAAAGAAAACTGGCCACGCTGCCCACGGTTTCGGCCAAAGTAACGCTTGCGCCGCCATGCATAACGCCATCGGGTTGGTGTACTTTTGGTGTGACCGGCATTTTGGCGACCACATAATCTTCTCCAACTTCCACAAATTGAATGTCGAGGGTTTCCATCAAAGTGTTTTTGCACCGACGGTTCAATTCTTCAAGTATTTCTTTTTTGGACAGTTTCATATTTACATTGAAAATTATTGCATTTCGACTGCGCTCAATGCGACAAATAATTTAATAACGATTTACGAGATGCCAAAATAAAATCTTATATCAAAAATCGTTGATCTTCATTCGTTAATTTTATTTCTTTGTAAAAATACAAAAACGCAACAGAATGGCTTCTTCTGAAAAACAAGTTTCCTATCAAAATACCAATTCCTATTCCACTTTGAATTCGTTGACCAAAAACACCAAAAATGTTTGGTTCGCTTGCCACGGTTTGGGGTATTTGAGCCGGTATTTCATTCGGTATTTTGATCATTTGGACGAAGCGGAAAACTACATTGTTTCGCCACAAGCACCGTCGAAATATTATCAAGGGAAAGATTTTCGGCACGTGGGCGCCAATTGGTTGACACGCGAAAACACGCAAGAAGACACCAAAAACCTATTGAATTATTTGGATGCGGTTTACGAAAACGAAAAATTTCCCAATGATAAAAAATTGATTCTTTTCGGCTATTCGCAAGGCGTTTCGGTGGTGACGCGATGGATGGCTTCCCGAAAAATCGAAGCGGGTACTTTGGTGATCCATTCCGGTGGAATTCCAAAAGAATTGACCGCTAAAGATTTTGAATTTTTAAAACAAACCAAGGTTTTTTTGCTCTATGGAACCGAAGACGAATATTTGACCGAAAACCGAATCAAAGAAGAAAGCGAACGCGCAACCGAACTTTTTGGAAAAAAATTAAAAATTATCCCTTTCGAAGGAAAACACGAAGTGAACCGCGAGTTGATTGTTGAAATTGGTGATCGGTGATCGTGATTGGTTAATTGGAGATCGGTTAATCGGGGATCGGTTAATTGGGGATTGGTTAATTGGGGATTGGTTATTAAGTTTTAAAATACTAATCACAGATCTTTTTCAGCCAACTGGGACTGATTACTGATCACTGTTCACTAAATTTAGCTTCTTCCCAAAAAACATCCATTTCGGCCAAGGTCATTTCGCTGAGCGGTTTGTTGTTTTCTTGGGCTTTCGCTTCCAAATATTGAAAACGCTGGATGAACTTTTTATTGGTGCGTTCCAACGCATTTTCGGGATTGACGTTCAAAAAACGGGCGTAATTGATCATTGAAAACAATACATCGCCAAATTCCGATTCGGTTTTGTCCGCATTTCGTGAATTTATTTCGTGTTGTAGTTCATCGAGTTCTTCTTTTACCTTTTCAAAAACCTGTTCGGGTTGTTCCCAATCGAAGCCTACACCCGCGACTTTGTCCTGAATGCGGTTGGCTTTCACCATCGCCGGAAGTGATTTTGGCACACCTTCCAACACGCTTTTTTTGCCTTCCTTGAATTTTAGTTTTTCCCAATTTCGTTTGACATCTTCTTCATTTTCAACCTTCACATCGCCATAAATATGCGGATGCCGATCAATGAGTTTATCGCAAATGGAATTGCAAACATCGGTAATGTCGAAACTGTTTTTTTCGCTTCCGATTTTGGCATAAAAAACAATGTGCAGCAACACATCGCCCAGTTCTTTTTTGACTTCTTCCAAATTTTTGTCCAAAATTGCGTCGCCCAATTCGTAGGTTTCCTCAATGGTCAAATGCCGCAAACTTTCCATGGTTTGTTTCCGGTCCCAAGGACATTGCTCGCGCAACTCGTCCATGATCGTCAACAGTCGGTCAAAAGCCTGAAGTTGTTCTTTGCGATTGTTCATTGGGTTGGTTGATTGGTGATCGGTTAATTGGAAATCGGTTAACTGGGGATCAGTTAATTAGGGATGGCAAATTTGTTTTTATCCAGCCAATTCGCTTTTTCGCTCAGTCGTCTCGTCGCCCCTTCTCCATGTCGCCTCGTCACTAATTCGCCTTTTTGCGAAGTCATACTTTCCTTGTAGCCGCACTTTTTCCAGGACTTCCTTTTTTGGTCGAAGGTTTGGAAACGCTTGTTTTTGCAGCTGATTTTTGAGGGGCTTTGGCAGTTGGTTTGGGTTTTTCCGAATCGGCTTCTTTGTTTTCTTCTTCGGGTTCTGAAAAATCGGTAATCCCTTTTTTATTCAATAAATTGTACCATTGCAACACTTTTTTGATGTCGCTGGTGTACACGCGGTCTTCGTCGTATTCTGGAAGGACTTCCCGAAAATATTCTGCTAATTTTTCATTGGGTTCTTTGTGGCTGATCGTTTCTTCTCCGCCTTCTTTTTCCGAAATTTTCTGAAAAACTTCGTTCAACGGAACTTCGTCAGTGTAGGTATAAATGGAAATTTCGGTCAACATGCTCACGTTGTGCCGTGCGCTGACGGTCAATTTTTTACCGTCCAACAAGGATTCTGCCACGAAACCACCACGGGTTTGGGTTTTCAATTCGTACAATCCGGGTTTTCCGGAAATGGATAAGATTTTTTCTAGGCTCATGCGTGTTTTTTGTTTTTTAGGAAAGCAAATATCAACTCTCTACATGAAATTACAAACTATTTATCGCGCTTTTTTCAATTTTGGGAACCGCATGCGGTAATCGATTTTGATGTTTCCTTTGGCAATATTGGCCAATTTTCCTTTGATCAATCGTTTTTTAAGGCTCGAAAGTTTGTCGGTGAACAAAATTCCTTCAATGTGGTCGTATTCATGCTGAATGACGCGAGCTGCCAATCCCCTAAACTTTTCGGTGTGTTTGTTGAAATTTTCATCGAAATATTCGATGGCGATTTCGGGTTGGCGAAATACATCTTCGCGAATGTCTGGAATGCTCAAACAACCTTCATTAAACGCCCATTGATCGCCTTGTTCATCGATTATTTCCGGATTGATGAACACTTTTTTGAAATGTTTCAATTCTTCCTGTTCGGTTTCCGAAAGTTCTTCATCTTCGGCAAATGGCGAGGCGTCGATAACGAACAAGCGTAAGGACAACCCCACTTGTGGCGCTGCCAAACCTACTCCGTACGCATTGTACATGGTGTCCCACATATTGTCGATCAACTCGTTCAAATTTGGATAATCTTGGGGAATTTCTTTCGCTTTTTTCTTTAAAATCGGATCACCGTAGGCTACAATGGGAAGAATCATTTTTATTGAATATTTTATATTGTCTATTGAATATTGTCTAAGTGGTATAAATGAAATCACATGTTTTTTCTTGCTGTTATTCTTGAAGCAATAAAAATAGCGGTCAATTCCTTGGCTTCTTGAAACAGTTTTTGTGAATTTTGGTTGTTTATTAAATTTTCGTCTTGTAAAAATTCGATCCAAAAAATACATTCATCGGCTTCTTCGATTACGATTCCCAGTTTGGAAACAAATGTTTTTTTGGATTGCCCCAAACAAGCTGCTCGATAATTTGCGGCAACCGATGTGGAACATCGAATTAATTGGCCTTCAATATGGGAACCCAATTTATTTTTCGGTAATTCCAAACCTAATTTAACACAGCCATGTGCAAAAACCTTTGAACGTTTTTTTAGTATTTCTTTCATTCCGCTATTGATTTACAATTAATTACGCAAATATAAAATATTCAATATAAAATTGTCAATTCAGATAGCTCTGCAAAATAATCGTCGCGCTGATCTCATCGACTAGGGCTTTGTTTTTGCGCTGTTTTTTTTTCAAACCGCTGTCGATCATGGTTTGAAAAGCCATTTTTGAGGTAAACCGTTCATCGACCCGTTTAGTTTTTTTATCGGGAAATTTTTCTTCGAATTTTTTTAAAAACCCTTGAATGGCCGTTTCGCTTTGCGAGGCCGACCCGTCTTTTTGTTTGGGTTCGCCGACCAACACCAATTCCACCTTTTCCTTTTCAAAATAATTTTCCAAAAAAGGAATCAATTCTTTGGAATTTACCGTGGCCAAACCTGAAGCAATGAGTTGCAACTCGTCCGTAACGGCAATTCCCGTTCGTTTTGTGCCATAATCCAACGCCATAATCCGCCCCATTTCCCTCACTTTTTTCAACTTTGATTAGCGCTCAAACTGAACGATGAAACGATCCGCGCCACTGGCATTGGACATTTTGTTTTCATCGATGATCAACCGATCATTTTCTATATGGAATTCGCCCAACTCCTTGCCGGCCACAAAAAGATAAGACTTTCCATCATTGTTCACTACAGAATAGTCATACTTTCCCGATTTTATGATCGTATAGGTCATAGCTTCCCCTTGAAAATTATTTTCGACCGTAACCATGGAACCTTGGTTGTTGAAGGTCCATTTTACATCGCCATGGGGAATTTTCGCTTTGATTCCCGCAAAGCCCCCACTTGATTGGACCAAAAACCAAGTTCCTTCCAAACCGGAATCACTTTCTTTCTTTTCAGTTTCTTTTTTGGTTGCCACAGTTGTTTTGTCGTTTTTGTTTTCCTTTTTTACTTTGCAGCCCACAAAAGGGAAAACCAGTAGGAAAGACAATAAAAAAAGTTTGGATTTCATATAGAATGAGTTATTGGTTACTGCCCGCAAAGTTATTGTTTTCTTTTGGAATAAGCATCAATCCGTCATTTTGCCTACATTTGCGGTCAACAGAATTTCGTATATGGAAGATTTAAAAAATAATATTTTAAAAGCTTGGGAAAACCGTGATTTATTGCGGGAAAACGCTACCCAGAAAGCTATTCGAGAAGTAATCAGCTTACTGGATCAGGGAAAATTGCGTTGTGCGGAACCCACCGGAAGCGGTTGGCAAGTGAACGAATGGGTGAAAAAAGCGGTAGTGCTGTATTTTCCAATTCAAAAAATGGAAACCCTGGAAGCCGGTATTTTTGAATACCACGATAAAATTCCGCTGAAATCCGGTTACAAAGAAAAAGGGATCCGTGTGGTGCCGCATGCGGTGGCGCGTTTCGGTTCGTACATTTCCAGCGGCGTGATTATGATGCCGAGCTACGTGAACATCGGCGCGTACGTGGATGAAGGCACAATGGTCGATACCTGGGCCACGGTCGGAAGCTGTGCCCAAATTGGGAAAAACGTGCATTTGTCCGGAGGAGTTGGTATTGGCGGGGTTTTGGAGCCTTTGCAAGCCGCTCCGGTGATTGTTGAGGACAATGCGTTCATCGGGTCGCGTTGCATCGTTGTGGAAGGCGTTCGCGTGGAAAGAGAAGCGGTTTTGGGCGCCAACGTGGTGTTGACGGCTTCCACCAAAATAATTGATGTTACGGGTGAAAAACCTTTGGAAACCAAAGGATTGATCCCCGCGCGTTCGGTGGTGATCCCCGGAACACAGACCAAAAATTTCCCGGCAGGAAATTATCAAGTCCCCTGTGCGTTGATCATTGGAAAACGCAAAGAAAGCACCAATAAAAAAACCTCGTTGAACGATGCCTTGCGGACGTATGATGTGGCTGTTTAAAAAGTGATGAGTTCGGAGTTATGAGTGATGAGTTTGGAAAAATACTTGTGGTACAGCAAAAAATGATCGGCGACGTGCTCACTTCGACGATTTTGTTGGAAGCTTTGCGAAAAAAATACCCCAAATCGGAATTGCATTATCTGGTGAATTCGCACACGGTTCCGGTTGTGGAAAACAACCCGTTTATCGATAAATTGGTGTTGTTCACACCTGAAATGGAGAAAAGCAAATTTGTTTTTTATCGGTTCCTGAAACAAATCCGGGAAAAAAAATACGATGTGGTGATCGATGTGTACGGAAAGCTTTCGAGCGTGTTGATCACATGGTTTTCAAAAGCAAAAAAACGGATTTCCTATCACAAAAAACACACGGCTTTTGTTTATACCGATACTTTAAAAAGGTTAAAAGAACCGGTACGCAAAGCGGGTTTGGCAATTGAAAACCGGATGCGGTTGCTCGAACCTTTGGAAATCGATTTTTCCTATTTTGCCCCCAAAATATATTTGTCGTCGGAAGAAACTCAAGCTAGTGGACAATTTTTGGAAGCTTCGGGTTTAAATTTGGAACGCCCTGTTTTTATGATCGCCGTTTTGGGAAGTGGCCCACAAAAAACCTACCCTTCGGAATATATGGCCCAATTGATCGACCAAATTGCCGAAATAAAACCCCAAGCTCAGCTTTTGTTCAACTATATTCCTTCCCAAAAAGAAGAAGCCCAATTTATTTTTGAACACTGCAAAAAAGTTACCCAAGAAAAAATCCACTTTGCTGTTTTTGCGGACAGTTTGCGCAAATTTATGGCACTGACCCATCATTGCGATGCGTTGATCGGAAATGAAGGCGGGGCGGTGAACATGGCAAAAGCATTGGATGTTTCTACGTTTATGATTTTTTGTCCGTTCATCAGTAAACAAAATTGGTTTGGCGAATTGGAAAAACCAAAAAACCAAGCTGTTCACCTTTCGGATTTTATTGCAATGACCGAAAATGACCGAAATCGGGCAAAGAAAAACCCTACACCATTTTATTTAAGGTTAAAACCCGAATTGATTTATCCGAAGTTGAAATTGTTTTTGAACAATTTGGATTTTTCGTGATAACGATCAAATAAAATGCAATCCCAAAGTTTCCTTACCTTAGCCTTTTCAATAAACAGGTGTTCTGACTTCATTTTTTTGATCGATGATTTATAAATTCCTCATTTACATTTCCTACAGTTACGCGGTTCCAATTGGTGTGCCTTTGGAGCAAGAAATACGAAAACGCGGTTACAGGGTCAAATGGTTTAGTGATCTGCCGGAAACAAAAAAAGACCTGCCGGAAAACAGTGAAATTTTGGAAACGATCGAAGAAGTAATCCACTATCGCCCCGATATTGTATTGACGATCACCGACAATGTGCCCGATTTCATTTCCGGCTTGAAAGTACAAATTTTTCACGGTTTCAACCCCGACAAGCGAAGCGAAAACAACCATTTCAACATTCGGGGTTTTTTTGATTTGTATTGCACGCAAGGACCGTCCACCACCGAAGGCTTTCGGCGCGAGCAAAAAAAACATCCGCATTTTGAGGTGGTGGAAACCGGATGGTCCAAAATGGATCCGCTTTTTCCAATCGAATCAAAACAAAAAAATGAAAAACCAATCGTGTTTATTGCTTCCACTTTTAGCCACCGGCTCAGTTTGGCTTTAAAAGAGGAAGTTTTTCAAGAAATAAAACGCTTGTCCGTTACCGGAAAATACGAATTCTTGATGGTGCTCCACCCAAAACTTCCGAAGGAAATCAAAACAAAATGGCAAGGGTTGTCGGGTGAAAATTTTACTTATTTAAACACGACCGAACTGAACCCGTTGTTTGAAAAAGCGGACATTATGTTTTCCGATACCACATCGGCCATCCAAGAATTTATGCTCACAAAAAAACCAATCGTAACCTTTGCGCATAATCGGCCAAACTCAGCCTTGATCAACATTACCGAACCCGAACAAATTGAAAACGCGTTGGATACAGCTTTAACATATCCTACAGAAACCATTTCGGAAATCACGAAAATCGCAAAAAAAATACATCCCTATACCGATGGGAAATCCAGTGAAAGGGTGATCGATGCCACCATCGATTTTTTGCACAAGGACAAATCCTATTTAAAAAACAAACCTTTGAACCTCATCCGGAAATATAAAATAAGAAAGCGGTTGAAGTATTTCACTTTAAAAACACATCGAAGGCCACATCGTGTTCCTGATTCAAGTTACAGCAAGGATCATGTGAAGTTGACAGCGATCATTCCCACAGGAAACGAAATTCACAATATTGAAGAAGTAATAAATTCGGTTGCCTTCGCCGACGAAATTTTGGTGGTCGATAGTTTCAGCACCGATGGTACTTTCGAGAAAGCGAAGGAATTGGCCACAAAAGTCGTGCAGCGGGAGTTCAACTATCCGGCTTCGCAAAAAAACTGGATCATTCCGCAGGCAAAATACGATTGGATTCTGCTGCTCGACGCCGACGAACGCGTTACCCCGGAACTTCGCGAAGAAATTCAAACTATTTTGAAAAACCCGCCCAAAAACATCGTGGGCTTTTGGATTGGTAGAATGAACCATTTTATGGGCGAACGGGTGCATTACAGTGGCTGGCGAAATGATTCCGTGATCCGGTTGTTCCAAAAAGACTATTGCCGGTATGAGGACAAACACGTGCACGAAGAAATTATTGCCGATGGAAAAGTCGGCAGGTTGAAGAACAAATTGTACCACAACACCTACATTTCTTTGGATAAATACATCGAAAAAATGAACCGTTACGCTACGTGGCAAGCTTTGGATTACGATAAAAAAACCGGTAAACTGACCGCTTATCATTTCATTGTAAAACCCTTGTGGGGTTTTTTCAAACACTACATTGTTCAAAGTGGGTTTCGTGACGGTGTGGTCGGTTTGACCATTGGATATGTGCAGGGATATACCGTTTTTATGCGCTATGCAAAATTGTGGCTATTGCGAAAAAAGAGGTCGTAGGTATGAGGTGGTAGGACTAAATTCAGCGCTTAATCCGTTACACATTTTCAAATCAGCAAATTTTCAAATCTTTAATTTCTTTTTCCAAGCGCGTTTTTGATGGTAATGTTGTTGGAATTTGACCGTGTTTTCCCACATATCGCTAAACGTTTTGTGATAGTCGTTGCCGGTTATTTTGGCGTATTCGCCACTCATGGTGGCCACCATGTTTTTATCCGAAGTCAACTTTTTGAAATTTTTGATCCGGGTTTTGTAATCCATTTTTTTATGGAACTTCATTCGGTTCAAATCCACTAAATAAAAGTTGTATTGATTGTTTTTGCCAACGGTGATCAATGTGTTTCCGGGCGAATGGTCCAAAAATTCGATGCCGTTTTCGTGGAGTTTGTGCGTGAACAAGGTGAATTGTTTCAAAATTTCGTGCCGGTTTGGAAAAGTGGGGTCATGGATAATGTCCCGATAGGTCAAATCGTAATCCAATTGTTCACTTACGTAATAACTTTTCCCGAACAACAATCCGGTGCTTTCTTGCAAATAGGCGAGGGGTTTTGGCGTGCCGATTCCTTTTTCGGTCAAAATTTGAGCATGCTCAAACGAGCGCTGCGCTTTCGATTTTCGAAAAAACCGGTATACGATTTTGTTGATGAAATGCGGTTTTTTGAATGCTTTTACGTTGATTTTTTTATCGGGAAGCGCAAAAATTTTAATTGTATTGCGCGCCTCGGAAATAGTGTCTCCTTTGGAGCTAAAATCTTTGATAAGTTGAATGATTTCCTTTTTGTCGGAAATAGGGTGCTCGGAAAAAACTGTCTTCATTCGGCTAAATTACTGAACTCATTTAAATTTTTGGCATTCCACCGAAAAATCATGTTTTTGTTTCTTGGTGAAGCTTTTTTTTGAGTAGGGTTCATTGCAAAAATTTGGAAACGTTTCATTTGAACAAAAACTTGAACCATTGTCCAAAATTTTTCTTCCAAACATAAAAATTGGAGGGCATTATTTTGGAATAATCGAGGTTTTTGTTGACTTCTTCAATGGAATTACCTTCCACAAACCCCAATTTCTTCCATTTTTCGGGTTCGATGTAGAAGAAATCACGGTAATTTTGGTAGTTGGATTTGTTTACTTTTCGCCATTTTTCCATAAAACCCTCCAAGTCGATTTGGTGCTTGTGGCCCCAATTTTCAAATTTTTGCAAGATTGCTTCTTCCGATCGGGAAACGCATTCGTGCAACAGTATAGTTTTTGTGTAAATGATGCGTTGACGCGTGTTTCGAGCGACTTTGTAATTGGGGAAATTGGTGGCCAATACCCCGCGACTGGCCTTATCGATATATAATACGCCACCGTCCACATATTTGTATAAATTCAATAAATAGCCTGCGAATTGCACTTTTGTTTTTTCCGGGTTTTCCAAAAATCGGTCATGTTTTCTGAGATCATCTACAAAATCATCAAAATTCAAAAAATACTCGTCCGCATCGACTTGTACCAACCAATTGCCGATGCCCATTTTTAAGGAGAGCATATGGCGTTCGCGGTTGTCATTTTCAATCGCGGAAATAGCGGGGTCGTAAAAATCATCGCGGTAAAAAGTGATTTTTTTGTCCACATCCATTTCTTCGACCCACTGAAAAAATGTGGGATCCACCTGAAATTTTTGACCGGACCAAGTCCTCAAATCTTTGTCCAACGCAATAAAAATCGCATCGGCGGTGGCATAAACGGGTGGAATGGAAAGTTTCAGTTTTTCATAGTCATAAGACATCAAAAAACCGACATGAATTTTTTTCATTCAAAAATCAATTGAAATTTTACCGTCGAAATGTACTAATATTGTTGTTGATTTAAAAACGCTTTTCTTATTTCCCTTTTTATGAAAATTTGTTTGATAAGCCCTGATTATTGGAATTACGATCAATACATTGTCCAATCGCTCCAAAATAAAGGGATTGATGCGACACATATTTGTTATGGCCGGCTTCCTTATGAATATCCGACTTTTTTTCATCGCGTGGTTAATTTTTTCAGAAAGCTCATTTTGAAAAAAAATATCAAAAAAGAAAAACGCCAAGCTCATATTTTTGAATCGCTGAAAAAAATCGGGAAACAGGATAAAATACTGATTATCAATCCTGAAATGATTTCGTATAAAAACCATTTAGAAATAAAAAAATTCACGGATAAATATATTTGCTATTTATACGATAGTTTGTACCGCAATCCGGCGAGTCGTTTGCAGGAAATTTTCGACAAAATATTTTCTTTTGACGAAAACGATGTGAAAAATCACGGCTTTCAACATTTGGATAATTATATTTATTCGGAGAAAATGCCTTTGCAAAAAAACAGGAAAAGTAATTATTCCGTTTATACAATCAGTTCGGTCGATGAACGATTGCCGCTTTTGAACGCAATTGCGCATGAATTGGATCGTTTGAAAATCACGTATAAATTTATTTTGCACGATAAAAAAGAACCGAAAAATATTCATCCGGCAATCGAATTCACTAAAAAACGGCTCAGTTTGGAAGAAGTGAAAAAAATGCAAGCAGATTCAGAAGTGATTTTGGATTTGATAAGGCCTCACCAAAAGGGTTTGAGTTTCCGTATTTTCGAAGCTTTGGCGCTCCAGAAAAAAATTATTACGAGCAATGTGGCAATTAAAAAATATAAATTTTATAATCCCTCGAATATTTTGATTGTTGATGCAGAAAAACCAAACATTGACCTCGATTTTTTCAAGACAAATTTTGTTCCGGTGCCTGATGAAATTTATAATTTATACACGCTCGACACATGGACCGATCGGGTTTTTGACCTGAAATAATAAAACGATTTTTACATGAAAACTGTATTTCTGGTATCGCACAACATCAAAAATCCGTATTTTGGGTATTGAGAATACCTTTTTATTAAAACGTACCTGCTTGTTCACTGCCTGAAAAAGCCCATTTAAAAACAAAAACCAGTTTTTTTTTGAAACTTATGGTGGCCGGAGAAAGCCTTGTGTTATCATTAAGGCACAAACAAAAAGCGACGACTTATTAGAACATTGGGTTTTGAATGATTTTGATGCACAAATTCGGACAAATAGCTTTAAAATAAATATTTGTCGATTCCATTTTTGCACCAAATGGTTTGTGTAGATTTGGCAATATCTTCCATGTGGGTGTTTTGTTTCAAATTACCTTTGTCTTTTATCTGATGCCAAATATGGTATACAATTCCTCTGTAACGTAGTCGTTTTCCCAAAACCCCATTGTTCATCATCCGGACAATGATTTCGGAATCTTCGCGCCCCCAACCTACAAAGGCTTCATTATATCCATTTACAGCAATGATGTCTTTTCGCCAATAAGAAATATTACAACCTCTGATTTTTTTGGATAATCCCTTATTGGCTTTGTACAATGCTGCCAATATAGGTATTCGCAACGTTCGGGTTCTTTTCTTGATCCCTTTGTCCCAAAATTTGAAATCGATTTTCTTTTTGTTGATCAATTTAGGTAAAAATCCTTTTTGAATATTGACCCTACTGCCATAGAGAAATGTGTTTTTTTGTTGGCAAGCAAGATGGTCTTTTACAAAATCACGGTGTAAAATACAATCACCATCTATTTGTATGATATATTCCCCTTCTGCCACGGCAATAGCTTTGTTCAAAATAGCTGCTTTTCGAAAGCCTATGTCCTCCTGCCAAAAATGCCTGATTTGGATGTTCGAAGTTTTTTGAAAATTTTCTATTAAGGTTTTTGTTTCCGGACCAGACCCATCGTCGGCCACCAAAATTTCATCGGGAGGGGAAGACTGGCGCAGGGCGCTCAATAACACAAGCTCCATGGCTTTTGGCCAATTGTACGTAGAAATCAATAAAGAAGTTTTCAAACCAAAACAGCCCTTTAAAAGTTGAACCACAAATATATTGTACTTTTGTTTAGCAGGAATACATGAACGAAAATATCAAAGATTATTTCTGAAAAAAGGTGAAAAATATCTTCCGCTATTGGGTTTGGACAAAAATGTCATAAACATGTCGCTTTTTTAACGTTATCAATCCCTTTGGCTAAGGGGTACATTTGCTAAAACAAAATCGATAACACCATGAACAATCTAGGGAACAAAATCAAAGAAATTCGAAAAACAAAAGGAATGTCTCAAGAAGAGTTGGCCGATTTGGCAAAAGTCAATCTACGTACCGTTCAACGCATTGAAAACAATGAAAGTGAACCACATGGAAAAACCTTGAGAATGATATGCGATTCACTTGGGGTCAATCTGGAAGAAATTATGGAATACGGAAAAAATGAAGATGTCAATTTTCTGGTTTGGTTTCATTTATCGGTGCTCTCTTTTATTATTGTTCCGTTGGGAAATATTATTTTACCACTAATTTTATGGATGACAAAAAAAGATTCCATTTCGGGCTTACAAAAAATCGGGGCCAACTTGTTGAATTTTCAAATTATATGGGCCATGTTTTCTTTTTTGGCCTTAATAGGTTTTGCCTTGTTTAAAATTATGCATTGGCCGGGGGCAAACATCCTTTTGGTTCTATGGATGGCGCTTCTCTTTATAAACTTTATATTTTCTATTGTCCATGCGGTTTTTGCCAACAATGGGAAACCTCGGCCATTTTATCCAAATCTGATACGGTTCGTAAAATAGTTTCGGTTGAGCCAAGAAAATAAACCCTATTTTTGCAGGAGTATTTTATTCCCGACCAATGCACGACGAAATTCAAAAAGCCCTGGAAACCTTAAAACGTGGCGGGTTGATTCTTTACCCCACCGACACGGTTTGGGGAATTGGCTGCGATGCCACCAATGCCGAGGCAATCGATAAAATTTATGCTTTGAAACAGCGAAGGGAAAGCAAAGCGATGATTTGCTTGGTTTCCGATTTTAAAATGCTGAACCAATATGTGGAGGATGTTCCGGAAGTGGCCTACGACATTTTGAAATATGCCCGAAAACCCACCACGATTATTTACGATGATCCCATCCGTGTGGCGGAAAATGTAGTCGCGAAAGACAACACCTTGGGGATTCGTGTGGTGAAAGATGATTTTTGTAAACAATTGATCCGAAAATTCCGAAAGCCTATTGTTTCCACTTCGGCTAATATCAGCGGGCAGAAAACCCCGGAATCCTTCGACCAAATCGTGCCGGAAATTTTAAAAAATGTCGATTATGCCGTAAATTTGCGGCGGAACCAACAAAACGCAAAACCTTCGGCCATTATTAAGTTGGGCAATGACGGAAAAGTATGCGTGGTGCGAAAATAGTGTTCAGTGGTAGTTTGTACTTGCCGCTGCCAAATAATTTTAATAGCCCGAAATCGTGAAGCAAAGCAACTTCCAAAAAGCTTTATCTCTTAAAATATTCGAAATCATTGGCCAGGCTGCGGAAAACCTAGACTTGGAAACCTATGTCATCGGTGGTTTTGTACGGGATTATTTTCTAAATCGAGCCCATAAAAAAGACATCGATATTGTTGCCGTGGGCAGCGGAATTGAATTGGCAAAAGAAGTTTCGCGATTGCTTCCAAATCAACCGAAAGTTCAAATTTTCAAAACCTATGGTACGGCAATGTTGCGCGCTTTCGATATGGAAGTTGAATTTGTGGGCGCCCGCAAGGAATCCTATTCCGAAAACAGCCGGAAACCATCGGTGGAAGAAGGAACGTTGGAAGACGACCAAAAACGCCGCGATTTTACGATCAATGCCCTGGCATTGCAGTTGAACAAAGAAAACTTCGGAAAATTGCTCGATCCGTTCAACGGCTTGGAAGATTTGAAGCAGCAACTTTTGAAAACCCCATTGGATCCGGACATCACGTATTCCGACGATCCGTTGCGGATGATGCGCGCCATTCGGTTTGCAAGCCAGTTGCATTTTAAAATAGAACCAAAATCGTTGGAAGCCATTTCCAAAAATGCCGAACGCATCAAAATCGTTTCCAAAGAACGTATTGTGGACGAACTGCATAAAATTTTACTATCTGAAAAACCTTCCACCGGATTTGCCTTGTTGCGAAAAACCAATTTGTTGCCGTTGATTTTACCCGAACTCACCGCTTTGCAGGGAGTCGATGAAATTGAAGGCGAACGCCACAAAGACAATTTTTGGCACACCTTGGAAGTAGTTGATAATATTTCCAAAAACACGGACGATCTTTGGTTGCGATGGGCAGCCTTGTTGCACGACATTGGGAAAGCGCCCACTAAAAGATTCCATAAAAAAATAGGGTGGACCTTTCATGGGCACGAATTTGTCGGGGCCAAAATGGTGTACAAACTTTTCAAACGTCTAAAAATGCCACTTAATGAGAAGATGAAATTCACCCAAAAAATGGTATTGATGAGTTCGCGGCCGATTGTGATTTCCGAAAAAAACGTCACCGACTCCGCCGTACGTCGATTGGTACACGATGCCGGTGACCATATTGAGGATTTAATGACCCTTTGCGAAGCGGACATTACCACCAAAAATCCGAAGCGCTTCAAGAAGTACCACAACAATTTTAAAATCGTCCGGCAAAAAATAAAAGAAGTGGAAGAACGTGATCACATTCGAAATTTTCAGCCACCGGTTTCGGGCGAAGAGATCATGAAAACTTTCAACCTAAAACCTTGCCGCGAAATCGGGATCATCAAAAGCGCGATCAAAGAAGCTATTTTGGAAGGGGAAATCCCGAACGAACACGAAGCTGCCCACGAGTTTATGTTGAAGAAAGGGGAGGAGTTGGGGTTGAAAAAAGTTCAGAGCTCAGAGTTATGAGTTAAGAAAGTCATTCTTAAATTTTTCGCTCAGTCGTCTTTTTTCGTTCCATCGCCAAGTCCCACTTTATTCCACGGGCTGGTCCACAATTGGTGCGTGATCTGCATTGGCAACTTTCCAGGCCGTATAAAAAATCAGTTTTGCCCTTTTTTCCAATAGGTCGTACTCGATTTTTTGGGGCTCATCGGTTTTTTGATGGTAGTCTTCGTGCACGCCGTTGAAATAGAATATCACCGGGATGCCGTGTTTTGCAAAGTTATAATGATCGCTTCGGTAATAAAACCGATTGGGGTCGTCCTTTTGATTGTACTTGTAATCCAAATTCAAACCTACATATTGCTGGTTCGCTTTTTCCGAAATTTCGTGCAGTTCGGTGCTCAGCATATTGCTTCCGATCAAATAAATATAGTCGGACTTGCCTTCGTGCGCGGGGTCGATCCTTCCGACCATGTCAATGTTCAAATTGGTGATGGTTTCGTTTAGCGGAACAATCGGATTTTCGGTGTAGAATTTGGAACCCAACAAACCTTTTTCCTCTCCGGTGAAATGCAAAAAGATAATTGAACGTTTTGGACGATAACCTTCTTCAACAGCGATTTTGAATGCTTCCGCTATTTCCAAAATCGCCACGGTGCCGGAACCATCGTCATCGGCGCCATTGTACACATTTCCTTCATCGTCCGTGCCCACATGGTCATAGTGTGCCGAAATCACTAAATATTCGCGTGGCTCGGTGTCGTAATTCCTTCCTTTGATGAAGGCGATCACGTTTTCGGTATTCCCAAAACGATCGTTGAAATAACTGGAAGGAATATCTTGATAATAATCATTTTCAGCAATTGGCGATGCAATTTCCAATTCCAAATATTCTTCTTTTAAATAATTAGCAGCTTTTTTTTGCCCCGGCTCGCCGGTTTCACGCCCCATAAATTCGTCGGAAGCAAAAGTGTAAAGGTGTTCTTTCAGTTCGTTCGAGGTGATGGTGGATGCATATTTCGTCGGATCGGCGTTAACGATTTCTTTTTGCGAACTGCATGAAAGCAAGAAAAAGAGGCCTAAAATTGAAAAAGTGAATTTCATGGGAAGCGTTTTTTAAATCGATCGGCAAGATATTATTTTTAAAACAAACCAAGTGGATTGAAATACCTAAAATTCCCTAAAAATTTATTTTTGTCAACGATAAAAGGTTGTTATATTTGCACCCGCAATGGAGGAATGGCAGAGTGGTCGATTGCGGCAGTCTTGAAAACTGTTGAGGGTAACACCTCCGGGGGTTCGAATCCCTCTTCCTCCGCATTATAAAATCATAATTAATTGCTTATCAATTAATTATGATTTTTAATTTTAAACTTGTGCCGTAACTTGTGCCGTATTTGTATTTTTAACTTTCATTTTTGATAGCCATTCTTTTCAGTTAATCATTTCAAAAAAATCCCGCCACTATTTGGATCAAGTATCAAATTGATTTCTTCCGGTTGTAGCTGACTAAATATTTTTTGCAATTCCTGCCTGTCTTTTCCATTATTGCGAGCTATTATTATCGCTTCTCTTAATTCAAGGGGTATCGTCAACAAATGTCGCCAATGGAGTTTTGGAATTGGCTTTTTTACGTTTTTATTATTAACAGATTTGCTTGCACCCGATTTAATCGCGGCGGTTGCATTATTTTCAACCGTGGCGGTCACGGTAGGCTTAACCGCCGCGTTTTTTGGTTTTTTTTTTGAATAACCTCCAATCCAGTTTTATAAGGTAGTCGGCAAGGTCGTATCCATCGGTTTTATCATTGTCGGGTGCTAATTTTTCCAATAAATCGGAAACTATAAATTTTGTGCCGGGCAAACGTTTTTCAAGTTCTTTGACTTTGCCGCTCCAATCTTTAAAAGCTGTTCCTCCTTTTGATAAATCGGGATACAAAAAAACATCCCTACCATTCAATGCTTTGCATTTGTCAAAATTCAAGCTACTTAAATTGTAAACCGCAGTCCATATTTGAACGTTTACATTTTTATTTGGAAAACCAAAATACAAAGTTCCATAAATGGCTGTTTTGGGAGCTTCAACCAATGCGACCGGATTAAGTGGATATTTATCCAAAAGGTGTGCCCCAAATAAACAAGTAACACGTTTTTCCTGCTTTTTTTACAGTTTTCACGACCTTTTTCACAGCTTTTTTAATCGATGACCACCAGCCCCATAGTTTTTAGTTTAAAGTTATTTTGGACGCTTCTGAGGATTACCGACTTGTTTATTGGATCAACTGATTTAAAAGAATTGGGAAGACCATTTGAATTACCATTGGACTTACCAATTGATCCTTACAAAAAGCTTTCTCAATTCCCCTCTTGCACTTTCATTACTTCAGTCGGCAACAAACCGTGGGCTTCCATATGGGTATTGATTATGGCTTCTGGATTAGGTGCTTCAGACAGGCACATGATAACACCTTCTTTTTCATCAAGCCAATAATTAATAAACCGTACCCCATGTTTGCCTTCTACGGCAAGGTCTTTTTTATGGGCACCGGCCACCATTTCTGCGGTTACACTTCCGGGGGATACGTGATGGATATCAAGAAATAACTGACCACCGGTTAAAGCAGCTTTTTCGCCATCGGAAACTTCCAGAATTCGCGCTGGCAATAGGCCGTGAGCATCCTTGTGTGTTGCGAATACGCTATGGGCATTTGGGGCTTCAGATAGGCAATATACTTTTCCAGCCTCTTCATCTACCCAGAATTTGATAAAATTTGCATCGTATTTTCCCTGTAACGCCATATCTTTTTTGTGCGCCGCGGCTACATCTTCAAAAGAGACCTTTCCCGGTTCAAGCTCGTGCACATCAATGAACAACTTGTTTTCTGAATTTTGAGCGAATAATAGAGAAGGCGCAAACAGAGCCAAACCCCAAAATAATAGGAAGGTTACAACGTGGGTACAAACTTTTTGTGGAATACAATTCGTCGAATAGTTAATTCCATTGACTTTTGATTTTAACATGATTATTTGATTTTGATTATTAATATATGATCCGTTCAATTTTTTTGATTTGAACTATTTATAAATTTTTGTTTACCGGTTACTTTTAGTAAAAGGAACAAGCATCGGTACCTTCTCCTGATACTCTTCATATTTTTTACCAAGCGATTTGCGCAGGTCTTTTTCTTCTAAATACTTCACAGCAATTAAAATATACAAAGTCGTGACTATTGAGAAGAGCAAATGACCGACTGTCATGGTTGGTGTTGCCCAAAAGGCGATTAAAAATCCCAACATAATAGGATGCCTTACGATTTTATAAAAGAAATTGACTTGAAATAATGGTGACTGTGGCTGTTTGTTTTTGAAGTTTTCGAATATTTGCTTTAAACCAAACAATTCAAAATGATTTATCATAAAAGTCGATAGCAAAACAATGAGCCATCCTATAAAAAACAAAGCTTTTAAAACGATAGCCAGCGTTTCATTTTCAACGTCCCAGACTACTGTTTTTATGGGCTGCCATTGCCAATAAATTAAGATTAATGCTAAACTGGACAATAATACATACGTACTGCGTTCTGAAGCTGTACCTATAATAGCTGTCCACCTTTTTTTAAATGAAGGTCTGGCCATAACGCTGTGTTGCAAAGCAAATACACTTAATAAAATCAGATTAATGAGAATTGATTGCACAAGGGGTGATTCAATGCCCGAATCGATTGATTTGGGAACAATTACATTTCCGACAAATCCTATGGCATATAGAAATGCGGCCAAGAAAATAAGATAAGCAAGTACTCCATAAAGAATAATGATTGATTTTTTCATGACTTTTTGGTTTTACAGTTAGTTAAACCAAAATTAGGCAATTATATATAGCCGCTTAGCTACATTTAAACCAAAAAACAGTAAATTTCAATCATGAAGTATTTGGAAGTTAGTCTGTTATCTACAAAACCCTTCCAAGTTGTTTTGCGTAAGCTGAAGGGAGAATCCCAAAGTTTTCCTGAAAACATTTTGAAAAATAGGCAGGACTGTTAAAACCTGTTTCAAAGGCTATTTCTGAAACATTCCCAAGTTGTTTGTTTAAAAGTTTAAGGGCTTTGTTCAGCCTATATGTTTTTATGAAATTATTGGGCGACTTGCCTGTTGTGGAAATTATCTTTCGATAGAGTTGTGATTTGCTGTAGCCCAAATCCTTACTGAAATCATCGGCATTTAAAGCGGCATTGCACCATTCCCTTTCGGTATAATCCATCAAAATACTTATAAATTTCTCATCGGTGGGATTGAGAGCTTGTACAAATTTGTTGTTGATAGCGATATTTAGGTTTTCACTTTCATACAAATGCCTAACTTCCGAAGACATCACGATTAGCCCTTTAACGACATCGCATAAACGTTCGGCCATTTTTATGGTATCTTCAAAAATCCTCTCTTTTTCGGTAACGGGCACACCGGCACTCAAGCCTATGTTCAGTTTGATATTGGCGCTGTGGACGGTATTTGCATTCAGTATTTCTTGAATTTCCAGCGCGCACAATACGGCTATTTGAAACAGAATCAAAAGAAACTAGAAAGTAATCAAACTTTTGATTTACAATACTACCTTTAAATTTATTTAGTGTTTTAACAATGAATTTGTTGTGGTTTTGAATTGCCAAATTCAACTGTTTGGAAGCAACATCTTTTAACGATGTCCGCTTTCTTCCCGCTACCATTATTGTCCTGAAAGCGGGGTCGTTGATAATGTTCAATTCTGTATTTTGTGATTTTTCGGGATCTTCAATACGGCCCAGAAATGATTCCACAACCGAATCATCCACTTCGATGATTCTGTTGGGAACTTCGCCATGGGCAAAATTATGCATCCGTTTAATGGCTTCCTTGTTGGGCGCATCAATTAAACAAAACGCCGTTTTTCGTTTGCCGTCAAACCAATAGGTTAATCCTTTGCAATCAAACTTGTGCTGGACTTTTAAATCTGCTTGATGCAATTGTGCTACATGTTCGGCAGTTACCTCCGCTGAAACATCGTGACGATCCATGTATATTGGCATATCTTACATTTAATTGCGACTTTTAGGCGTTTGTAAATCCATTTTATTCGGCTTTTTATCAAATGTACAAAATTCTATGTTTCCATTAGTTTTTTTCTTCGTAGTTTAGGTTCAATTCCAATTTTATTCTAATTGGTGAAAGTAGGATGTAGTCATAGCCCGATAATAGGTGTAACCCTCCCTGTTAGCGGAGGGTGCCGAAGGCAGCGAATGTGCAGTCGTATTGCGTGGCAGTTAGCGAAAATAGGGAAAAAGGAAGCACGAAGTGCGGTTTTTCCGTGCCGAAGGCATTTTCGCTAACGTGTTTGTGTATGAGTTGTGGCGTGGTTTAGCACGAACCAAAGCAGGTACAAAACCAAACAGGAAAATCCGCGAGGGTTTTCCGAAGTAGCTCTGACCTAGCCATAACATATACACGGTGTTGTAATGCGTTTTTTATTCTTTATCTAATCCAGCATGCCAAGTGTCCACGCTTATTTTCCAAGAACCGTCCTCTTGTTTTCTCCATGAGGCAACATATACTCCTCGATTATAAATGCTATCTTTTGTTTCTCGGTTTATAAAATATTCTTCGAAATCACCAATGGTTATGGCTTGTTTTTCGCTAAGTATTATTTCTGGCGTACTAAATTTTTTGAGATAGACAGAATAAGTTTTTAAATATTCAGTCCATTCAATCTTTGATTTTTCTATACCTCTCTCAATATCTCCTGAAGAAGTCACTCTAACAAAATCATTTTCATAATATTTAAAAAAATCGTCGGTTCCCTCGCCATAGGAGGTATACATCTCATTATAAGTAGTTAAAATATTATTCATAATATCTTGCTCGTTTTCTACCTCTTTTTCCTTTTCTGAGCAACTAGTAATTAGTAAAATAATTAAAAGTAATAATGTTGAATTTTTCATTAGAGATGTTTTGTTTAGATTATTATTAAACTTAAAAGCATTATTTGTTTCAATGCATTACAAGGTTTCGCGGCTATGCGCCCCCGTATGAGACGGGGCGGGCGGGGGTTTTATCCGCAATTGTTCTTTTGAACCCGCCCGTACGTACTGCCCGTTCCGTTCGGGCGGGCGGTACGTTCGGGCGGGAACACTCATTTCCCGTACCTGCCTGCCGGCAGGTCCGTAATTTGTCAACCGAATCCCGCAGGTGCGGGACCGCCTGGCGCATAGCCGTTGTTAGATGAAGTACTATTGATAGTGGGATAAAACTATTTTGCCTTTTTTGTTGTCGCAAAAAAACGTTCAGCATTTTTGTAAAAGATTTTATCCTTTTGTTCCTTAGTTAAAAAATCAAGTTCATTAAGCGAAGCAATCACTTTTTCGATGTCTCCGTTGTCTGAACCAAACATAATACGATCTTCCAGGCCCGCCTCTAAAAAGGCTTTCATAATGATTTTGAACTGTGCTGATGGTACAATATCAGGGTTTGAAATTACAGAAATATCGGCATAAACGTGATCATATCTATGCATTACATCAATAGTCTCTTTATAATACTGACCCCCACTATGCATTATCCATACTTTTAGTTGTGAAAATCTTATAAGCATTTTTTCCAATAGTAATGGATTTCCCATTTCAATTTTAAAGTTTGGGCTACCATGATTTGGTCCGGCTCCGCCTGTATGAATGCCTACCGGAAGGTTATATTTTTCTGCCAAAGCATAATATGGAAATAATAAAGAGTCGGACGGGGAAATGCCATAATATTCATTTAAAATCTCACCTAAAAAATCAATCTTGCTTTCTTTTATTTGTTGTTCTACCCAATTGAGAGATGGCCATTCTTGTCCATTTTCATAACATGATTGAAGACTGTATGGCACTTTCCCATTTGGGCAAGGAAACATGAGTCCAAATAAGAGATTTATTTTTGATTTATCCCGATAGTTATTCTGTAGATCCCACGAACTGCTTAGTGCAGCCTTATACACGCCAACTTGCTCTAATGTTTTCAGCTGATTAACTACATCGTTACTTCCGTGGATGTGTACATCAAATACCTTTTGAGTATCTTTTGGTTTAGATACAAAATATAAAGTGAAGATAGAAAATAAGCAAAATAGAATTTTCATTTAAATTTTTTTAAAAAGGTTTTCACTATAGTGACTGCCTTCGCATTTCAGCCAACGTTCCGCGGCTATGCGCCGGGTGGGGCTTTTACCCGGAATTGTTCTTTTGAAAACGCTCATTTCTCGCATCCGTCCCAACCAAAGGTCGGGATCAACCGAAGACGGATTTCCCGCCTGGCGCATAGCCGTTGTTATGCACTGGGTTTCGTTCTATTTGGTGTCAGCGTTGGCAAAGCCATACTCTTTTGCAATTTTTGGTGGTGCGCTGGCTGGTGCAAATTGCAAATGTGTATGGCTTTTAGCGTTGGCGTTTTGTGAGATCTGTACAATTCATATGAGCCAATTGAGCCAATTAAAATATAGTTTGTTCCGGCACTCATCTCTCTGCTTCGTTTAAAATTATATCCGCCATATATCCGCCATATCCGCCATTTAACCGCTATATGCTAATTTATAACTTGTCCCTTTTTTCTCGCCCTGTTTCAAAAACACACTCAAATGCACTAAGTTCTCTAAGTCTCTTGAAGCTGTTCGGTCGGACGTTTCATTTAAACTTTGATACTCTTTATTCGTTATTTCCCCTTTTTCTTTCACAAACAGAACAGCTTTAACTTGCCTTTCATTCAAGCCCAATTCTTCCAAATATTCTTGGTTGTATATGTCTTTTCTGAATTCTACCCAAAATCCTGAACTTTTGTAATAAAATGAAGGTTCGGGCAAGCCCATTTTAAGGCATTGCTCGGTCATTTTTGAAATACCCCTTCCCCAAGATTCAATGTAGCCACTTCTAAATAAGGCATTTGCAATGTCCGGATTGTAGGGCTTGGATGAATGTTTTTCCAAAAGCGTTTCAATCGTCCAATTTTCGGGCAGTTGTCCTTCGTTCCAAATCATAAGTTTGTCTTTGTAAACACTGATTTGAATAGGAACACCGCCCGAATAATCTTTATGGGCAACCGCATTCAACAAGGCTTCCCGAACGGCTTCCCGGGGATATTCAAAAGTTTCGATACGTTGAATACCTTCATAACTGATAAAAGCTTTGAAATATTTCGAGAACAACAAGTCCATTGTTTTTTCTATCTGTTCAAACAGGTTTCCGTGTACTTCATCTTGAAACCGCAAATTGCTATCCGATTCAAAATATCCTATTTTGATATAGGCTCCCGTAACATACTTTTCGGGATTGGGATGAAACAGCAAAAGTGCCGCCCGTTTTAGGTATTTGTTTTCTTTGAGTTGCAGGTTTTCAACAAGTTGCTCGTTGGTGTCGGAAAGACTGTCTTCGGAAAGGCGTTGGCTTCTGATGCCCCTTTTCTTGAAAAAATCGAAAGTTTCTTGTTTTAAATCATTCACCGAAACCTTGGGAATAGGCACGCCATCCCAAAGTTTGCCTTTCTTTTGCAACAGAAACTTGTCCAATGCCGCCCCTTTCAATTCTTGTTTGGTGCTTCCGCTTCGATAATGGTATTGTCCTTTGTAACTTATTGCGTTTGGGTATGGTTCAACAACAATTTCCAAATAATCGCCTTCCTTGGATTGATGCAAATTCACATCCACCAAAATTCCCAATACATCACGTACCTTGTTCGGGATTTGTTCCAATAACTTTTTTGCATCAGCTACGCCAACAACATTTCCGTTATCGTCTTTACCGATGAAAATATTACCGCCATTGGCATTGGCGAAACCGCAAATCCATTTGAGGTATTCATCACGCCAAGTGCTTTTATATTCTGTGTTTTGGGTTTCGGGCATAATTTATTGTTCGGCTTTACTATCCAAAATTATTTGCTTCTGTAAGTTTCTCATTTTGTAGCGCATATTTATGCAGTTTCATTAACTCCTTAACCATTTCTGCACGGCTCTTTTCAGGTTCAATAAAATTGAATTGGGATTCAAGAAATAAATCAATTACTTCATCATCGCTCCAATATTCTTTCATATAAGTTGCTATTTGATGAATCAGCAAATCTTTCATTTCTGCTTTAGCAAATGATGCCGATATCGTATTTAATCTTTGCATTTTCGTAATATTTTTAGGTTATTCAATGTAATCTTCGGGTTTATGCTGTGGCATACGGCAAGGGTTTCCTATGGCATAATAGATTGCTTCTTTCTTTGTTATATGTTTTGATACAACAATATTTATATCACTATCAGCAAATGAAATCCATTCAGGCAACCGGGAATCATTTTGCTTTTGGATTATTCTTCCATTGAACCACCATTCGTTAGTTTCAATCTGAACAGGTTTTGTATTTCCAAATAAATCTTTCATAAGTTCAAAATTTAATAGTTCTGCTTATCGGGAATTACGCCTCTCACTCCACCTGCTGGGTCTTCGACATCTCCTTCATATCGTGGTATTAGATGAATATGAACGTGATTGACCGTTTGTCCTGCCTTGTTTCCAATGTTTATTCCTACATTAAATCCCTCTGGCTTAAAACGCTTTTCTAAAATTTCCTTGACTTTATTGAGCATAAATATACAAGCGGACTGTTCTTTAAAAGTCAAATCAAAATAATCTGCACAATGTTTTTTAGGAATGATTAACGTGTGCCCATCATTTACAGGAAATTTATCAAAAATTGCGTATGCAGTTGCAGATTCAACTATCAACTCTCTTTCGGCTTCAGGATTACAAAATGGACAATCCGTTTTTTCTTTTCGCTTGATTTGGTTGAAATGCTTGTATTCATAAATTTCACAATTTTCATTTTTGAAAATTGATTTTGCATTTAAAACCACATTGCATTGATAGGTTTTCTTTTGATGTATTTTGTGCGTTCTAAAACCCTCAAATCTTAAATCTCGTCTTACGGCTATAAATGCTTTTCCTGTGGGTTTTATTAATTGAGAAAGTTCCATTAATACAGTTGCGAGTTCTTCGGGAAGCAAAACATTTAATACATAAAAACAAATAATAGTGTCAAATTTTTGCTGGGGATACTCAGGAAAATAGTGCTTGTCATAACCTGAAATATTGATTCCTTTTGCTTTCAACAACTCAACATCTTTTCCGAAACCACAACCAAAATCTAAAATCTCACCCGTTAGTATGTTTTTATGCAGCAATAATTTCGCAGGAAAAGAAAGTGATTCTCGTTCTTTTGCCGTAAAATGACTGTATGGATTCGATTTTAAATTTTCCATTCTTCAAAACCTCTGTTTGCAATTAAATATGAGCAACTGTTTTGTAACTGAAGGATGCCCGATTCTTTCCAAGTAGAAAAACTGTTATTTCCTAAAAGAGCAACCTGTATCTCCTTTTGAAATCTTTTAGACTGACTTTCTAATATTATTTGCCAATAATCTAAAATTAAATTCTTTTGCTTTTCAATTAGGTCTGGCGATGGAATTTTATCTCTTTTTTGGTTATTAATTCTTGAATCAGAAGGAAGTAAATTCCATAAATCATTATTTTTCCATATCGAAAATGGAATCAAGTGGTCAATATCATATGATAAAATTTTTCTTCCCGTCCAAACACAAAAAACACTTCCTTCTCTGTTTAGAATTTCCTGATACAATTTTTTTGATTCGGCAATATCCCTTTCAGTAATCGGCCCTGACAAAACATCATTTATTACTTTCTCAAAAGTTAAATTTTGTTTGGATGCGTTGACCGAAAATTCAGCCCATTTAAATAAAATAGAATCTTGACCGTTGATAAAACTCCCTAAAATTTTAAATGCTTCATAATATTCATAAGGGATAGAAAATATTCCAAAGTCGTGTATTAACCGTTCAATGTCAATTTCTGAACTTTTCCTAAGTTTTTTGTTTTCGTATTGGAAAATGGAATAAAAGTCATTACTAATTGAACGACCGATATATCTCATCGGCATTTTTGTAATAGTATCTCGAAGTTTTTTAGCTAATTCAAAAAAAATCTCTTGTAAATCAGAAGGTATTCCCTTGTTTTTTAAATCGTTGTAGAAAACAGAGAAACCGCCTCTTGTTTCATACTTTTGTATCAAATTATTAAATTGCCTTCCAAACGCCAAATTTGTTTCACCATTAATCTGCGGAATGTATGTTTGCGATTCCAATATCGGATAATAATAAAGCAACCATTTCTCAATCAATAAACCTGTAGGAAAAAGAACCCGATTATCAACAAATGTGATGTAAGGTGAGTTTTCTTGAATAATATCAATTACACCACGCAAAAGAGCAAATTTATAGGTTGTAGTTTTACTGTCTCTTTCTATGATTTTACTAATGTTATAAAAGACTTCGTTGTTCATATATCTCTATGGGTACAATCTGATTTCAGATTTATAAAGCCATTTAAAGCCTAAAAATGGTTTTTCAAAATAACATATTGGAAGTTTATGAAGATTGTGCATTGATTCCTCGATACAAACTCCTAAACACCTGCCATCATATTCCTTTTTGAATGTCACCCTATCAACATAAAAACATTTCTTGCCAAGATAGTTTAGAATGGAATTTTCATTTTTTCCTTTCATATTTGCTCACTAATGGTTTACAAAATTATTAATAAATATTCCCTGCTTCAATAAGTGCTGTATGAATATCCAAGTCCGTGCCTTCAAACAAGATGTAACGCTTGCTATGTGAACGAAAACGAATGATGGCCTTTTTCTCCAAACTATAGACAACAGCCTTTCCGTCAGTAAGTCCGCAAGCGGTTTCAAGGTATTGGGTAAGAAAAGTATAATCCAAAATTGCACCGTTTGCCGAGAAAATATTCAACAAACCAATCGTTTTTACGGCTTTTATACAATCGTTTATCGATACATCAATAATTTCCCTTTCCACCTTTTCTATTGCCGAGCGAATGGAACTCCACGCGGAAAAATCAGGATTGTATTTAGAAGTGAGGAACGAATAAAAATTGAAATTCAAATAATCGTAAACGCAACTCAAATTGTAAAAAGGATTTTCCTGTTTGTTGAATTTTGTCAGTCCTGTATGGTCTGTGGATTCAAGAAAAGTGAACAACGACCTTTCGTTTTGTCCGTAACGTTGCAGGGAAAGTGTAAGTGTGTTTGCCGCAAGAACATCGAGCGGATAAAGTTTGACGGCTATTTCATTCAGAAAATCCTTATTGAAATTAAACGCTTTTGTATCAACCGAAAGTTCCAAGCATTTTCCCACTGTTGATTTTGAAGCTTTGTTATCAAAGTTTTCGGCAACATATTCCGAGGCCAAGTACAAAAGTTGTTCAACAGGTTCATTAAAAGTAATTTCTCGAAAACGTCCTTTTACTTTTGTCCATTCTTGTTTTTGAGTGTTGCTCAAAGAATAAGCATACGATTCAAAACTTTGATGAACCGTGGTAATCAGGATGATATTGTGTTTCGGATTGTTGCAAAATTCCGCTAATTGTTGAATAAAATACAATTCATTCTCCGGATTATTTTTGCTTGCAAATTCTAAAAATTTACCAAATTCATCTATAAACAAAAACAAAATACCATTGTTTTTGCCCAATGAGTGATACCGATTAAAAATTTCGGATAGAATATTTTCGTGTTTGTGCTTACTTGTGCTTACTTCAAAAGTATCGGCAAATTGTTCAATAACAGAGGTGTAGGACCCTACAATTTTTACGAAATCAGCTTTCGGCTTGGAAATAAAATTCGGTTCAAAGTAAGGCTTGTTGCCTTTTATGCTCTGTTCAAGAGCTAAAAGAAATGACGACTTGCCCGTCCCATAAGTGCCTATAATATTAAACGAGCGAATTCCTTTTTTAAAGTCGTTCACTATTTGGCTCACAACTTGTCCTGCATTGGGTGTAGGGATGTAATTAAAATCCCTGTCCGTATCTCTGAGGATATTTACCGATGTAGTGAAATTATTTGCCATAGTAGTTATCTAAAATTGAGTACGCCGTTGGTTTCTTTTTGAATTGAAGTTCTTTGACTCCTGCGTGGTCAGAAAAAGTAATGTTTTTATTTTCGCTTACAATATCAGCAATTTTGTTTTCCAATCCCGAACGGTTCAATGCAAAAAGTGACCCGGGACTATTGGCATCAAATTCCAAAGAATTTAAGCCGATTGAGTTACCATACTCATTATTTTCTAATATTGAGAAAAGCACAATAGCTTCAGGCAGATTATCCCTTTCGTTATTTTCAATTTGGTATTGTTCGATCTTTTTACCATTTTTATTTTCTGTATAAATAGTTTTTAACAAACCCAATTCAGAAAGTATTCCTGAAAAACTGTCCTCGATATTAGTGCTTTTACTATCGTTTTTGTACATATTCACAAATACGTTAAAGTCCTTGGCAACAGTATTCTCGTTAAAATTTAATTGCGGTGTTACCTCTTGAACTCTTTTAATATAATTCAAGAAAGTCTCTTTGTTGAAGAAAAGTTTTTCTTTTCTAAACTCTTTAAAAATGATGCTGTATGTAGAAGCAAGTTCAGTTTTGATAAGTTGGTAATGCAGCAGCCAGAGGCTTGCTTCATCTTCTAAAAATGGGTCGTAGCCTATTTCATTATCAAAAAGTTTCGTTCCAAATTCGGTAGGGTGGTCTTTACTGTCAATGATATTGAATGCTTTCATCCAATATCGAATGGAAGAAACCATATTTTTACCCACGCCTAACTTTACTACCGCTTCTTCATCATTGAAAGTCCTTTGTTCTTTTATGTAATCAAACCCTTTTTTAAGCCAAAGTTGTCTGCACTGAAAGGAATCGTGCCCTGAAAATGTGTATTTTATTTTTTCTGAATCTATAATCTCCATATTGATTTGTGCAACGTCATTTTTATTGGTAAAGTTAAGCCATACGATGGTAAATGTTGGTATTTCATATGATTAGATTTCAACATTTAATTCACAACTTATATTCATTCGTTTTTCGTGCGGTGGCAGGGAAGGCTCTTTTGTTTTTTGTGTGGTTGGCTTTTTTTAGCGTGGGCAAAAAAACAAATGTGCCTTCCAAGCGTGGGCTTAACCTTGTACATAACGTTTCTCGGCTATGCGTCCGGGCGGGGCTTTTACCCGGAATTGTTCTTTTGGAAACGCTCATTTCTTGTATCCGTAATTTATCAATCGAAGACGGATTTCCCGCCTGGCGCATAGCCGATGTTGGGCGCAGGTTTTTAATTTGGATATAGTTGTATTTTATCCTGATTTCTAACCCAACCCTGAAATGATTTTTTTGGAACTATTTTTTCTAAATTTAAATTCTTAGGTTCAAAAAACCCGTTTCTGATTCTTGCTCTTATTATTTTTTTATTATCCCCTGAATATGAACAAGTCCATTTATCCCGTCCTAAAATAATAATCATTCTATATTCTTTATATTCAATTATTAAAGGCGATGCGCTTCCCCTTGTCCAATATGAAAAAGTAACTTGTTTTTTATCATATTTCAATTGAGTGTCAATTAACCAAGCATCTTCAATAATATAAAAATTTGCTTTTTTAATTTTTTTAGCTTTTTTAAGATTAGTGAATTCAAATGTGTATTTAACATTATACCATTCTTGGCATTTTGCATTATATGAAAATAAAAATAAACCAATAATTAATAATAATCTCATATTGTGATTGTAATATAAATGCAAATCGTTGGGTAATCTTTGTTTTGCAATTCGTTTTTAAAAATTGTCAAGTTTATTTATATTATTCAGGAAACTTTATCTAAATCCAAATCTACATTGAAATTTAAATTTTTTCAACTTTGGAATTTAAATTTTGACATTCTTTAAATCCTGTCAGTTTTTCAAATTGCGCCCAACGTTTCGCGGCTATGCGCCTTTAGGTTTGTACTCTAAACATTTAGTTGTTTAAACAAAGCTGATAATGATGATGGAAACTTTCTTTTTTGCTTCTTTTTTCTTTGTTGATAACCGCTAAATTT
>DASSWG010000129.1:0-3476 GCA_035705295.1 Flavobacteriaceae bacterium | reverse complement strand
GCCCTCGTCGTGGTTTTTCAGCACTTTTTGAATGGCTTCCACATCAAAGCCGTTGTGGGTTTCAAAACGTTGGTCTTCACTGACAATTACCGCCAATTGCAAATAGGGCGATATTTTTTCCATGGAAACCCAGTCGTGCTTTATGGATTTTCCGTTTTGAACATAACGAATTCCCATCAATGGCGTGAACGGCACCGGCACCCATTTGAACAAAACCACCAAAAAAACGCTGAAGGCAAAAAACCACAACACTATTTTCAACAGAATTTTGAAGAATTTTTTCATTTTTCGACGAGTTCTGCAAGTTCCCTACCGACAAAACTTCCAATGGCAATGCCCATCCCGCCCAAACGAACGCCGCAAAAAACATTGTTGGAAAGTTGTTTCACGATCGGTTTTTTCTGTTCGCCAACGCCCATAATTCCGCTCCAAATGTGGTCGATTTCGTGTTCGGTTTTCGGTAAAATTATTGTTTTTAATTTCTGTTTTAAATCGTTTTGGATCAAGTCCGTTTGGTTCATTTCGGTTGTTTCCTCGGCGTTGAAATCCAGGTTCCTTCCGCCGCCGAACAAAATCCGGTTGTCGATGTTCCGGAAATAATAATAGCCTTCTTCCAAATGAAATGTTCCTTTGATTTTTAGGTTGTTGATGGGTTTGGTAATCAGCACTTGTGCGCGTGCAGGTTTTACGTTTTCGATGCCGATTGCTTTGGAAAATCCATTGGTGGCGATCAATAGTTTTTTTGTTTTGAAATCGATTTGATCGGTTCGAACCTCCACTTGATTTCCTATTTCTGAAAATTCTTTGACCGTGATTTGGTTCAACACCATGATTTTTTCAGAGAGCACTTTTTGCAACAAGGCTTCCATCATTTTTCCGGTGTTGATCTGCCCCTCGAATGGGTTGAAAATAAGTTTCGGCAAAATATTTTGAAATCCGAACTTGTTGGTCGTTTCCGTAAAAACACTTTCGTTGAAAAAAGGCCGCAACAACTTATTGATTGCTTGCCTTTTCAGCAAACATTCATCGTACAATTCCTGATTTTTTTTTGAAAACAATTCATACCCGCCATAATTTTTATACCCAATATTTTCATCGCCCAAGTTTTTGCGGAGCAATTCCAATCCGCTCTTTCGCTGTTTTATCAATTGCAAGACTTCTTCTTCGGAATGGGTTTTCAAGTCGTCCAAAATTTCGGAAACGCTTCCAAAACACGCAAATCCGGCGTTTTTGGTGCTGGCGCCGTTGGGCAACAAACCGCGTTCCAACACCATTATTTTTGCTTTGGGGAAACGTTCGCGAAGCGACAACGCACAATTCAGCCCGGTGATTCCGCTGCCAATGACCGCGAAATCAATATTGGAAAACCAGGTTTTTTGTTCCCAATAGCTGAAGTTCATTGCGTTGATTTTTCTTTTCTGAAAATTACGGAAAATTTGTGAACAAAAAGAAAGCCCCAAAAAATTTGAATTTTCAGGGCTTTTTAATCTTGTATTTCTTCGGAAAACTATTCCTCCACTTCCTCCGGTTGCATCACAAAATCTTCCATGAATTTAGTGGTGTAATTTCCGGCCAAATAATCGGGGTGGCGCATCAATTGTCGGTGGAACGGAATGGTGGTTTTTACACCTTCGATCACGAATTCGTCCAATGCGCGCGCCATTTTCGTGATGGCTTCTTCGCGGGTTTGGGCGGTGGTGATCAATTTAGCGATCATGGAATCGTAGTTCGGCGGAATCAAATAACCGCTATAAACGTGCGTATCGATTCGGATTCCGTGGCCGCCCGGTGCGTGTAAATTGGTAATTCTTCCGGGCGAAGGGCGAAAGTCGTTGTACGGATCTTCCGCGTTGATACGACATTCGATGGAGTGCAGTTGCGGAAAATAATTTTTCCCGGAAATGGGGACGCCCGCGGCGACTTTGATTTGTTCGCGGATCAAATCGTAATCGATCACTTGTTCGGTGATCGGATGTTCGACCTGGATTCGGGTGTTCATTTCCATAAAATAGAACTTCCGGTGCTTGTCCACCAAAAATTCAATGGTTCCGGCACCTTCATATTTTATGGATTCGGCAGCTTTTACGGCCGCATCGCCCATTTTCTTCCGAAGTTCTTTCGTCATGAACGGCGAAGGGGTTTCTTCGGTCAATTTTTGGTGTCGCCGTTGAATGGAGCAATCCCTTTCCGAAAGGTGGCACGCTTTTCCGGTGCTGTCGCCCACCACTTGAATTTCAATGTGGCGCGGTTCTTCGATGAGTTTCTCCATGTACATTCCGTCGTTGCCAAAAGCGGCCCCGGCTTCTTGCCGGGCGGAATCCCAAGCATCTTTCAATTTTTCTTCTTTCCACACGGCGCGCATTCCTTTTCCGCCTCCACCAGCGGTTGCTTTCAGCATCACGGGGAAACCCATTTCTTTTGCTACTTTCAGACATTCATCGTAGTCTTCCAAAATGCCGTCAGAACCCGGAATACAAGGAACTCCCGCAGCTTGCATGGTCGCGCGGGCCGAAGCTTTGTCGCCCATTTTATCGATCATCTCGGGCGATGCGCCAATGAATTTTATTTTATGCTCTTCGCAAATTTTGGAAAATTTGGAATTTTCGGCCAAAAATCCGTATCCGGGGTGTATGGCGTCGGCGTTGGTGATTTCGGCAGCGGCGATGATGTTGGGAATTTTCAAATAGGATTCCGGGCTCGGCGCCGGGCCAATGCATACGGCTTCGTCCGCAAAACGAACGTGCAAGCTTTCCGCATCGGCTTTGGAATAGACCGCGACCGTTTTGATCCCCATTTCTTTGCAGGTTCGGATGACCCGCAACGCGATTTCACCGCGATTGGCAATTAGTATCTTTTTAAACATAATTGTTAGGTTTCAGGTTTCAAGTTCAAGGTTTTTAAGTTCCGAGTTTTTCTCTTTTTATCTATTTGAAAAAGACATTCACTCATAACTTATCACTCATAACTCATCACTTTAAGCGGGCTCTACCAAAAACAAGGGTTGATCGAATTCAACAGGGGAAGCGTCGTCCACGAGCACTTTTACAATTTTGCCGCTCACTTCACTTTCGATTTCGTTGAACAATTTCATGGCTTCGATCACGCAAAGTACATCGCCTTCTTTGATGCTGTCGCCCACTTCCGCAAAAACGGGTTTATCGGGCGAAGGTTTTCGGTAAAAAGTTCCGATTATGGGCGATTTTACGGTAATGTATTTAGAATCGTCGTCCGCATTGGGTGTTGCACCGGTTTCTTGTGCCGGGACTTGAGGTGCTGCTTGTTGCACAGGTTGTTGCGGCATGGCGTGCTGCTGCATCGGAACTTGCTGCACAAACGTGGTTTCTTTGTCGTCCGATCCGGTTTTGATGGTGATTTTTACGTCGTCCATTTCAAGTTTTACCTCGCTGGCGCCGGATTTTGCGACAAATTTGATCAAATTCTGAATTTCTTTTAAATCCATAATGTAATTAATTTAG
>DASSWG010000128.1:0-6291 GCA_035705295.1 Flavobacteriaceae bacterium | reverse complement strand
CAACGATCTTTGTGGCGGTGCCACGGAGGATACTTTGGAGGTTTCTTATTGGGACGGATCCCAATGGGTTACAACAATAACTTATACGAGCACGAGTGGTACACCATATGATAATGCTTATTTTCAGGAGTTCTTGACCGTTCCTTTTAGCGACTTTTCAACTGATTTCAAAATACGTTTCTCATCTACTGAAACCATCAATGGTGATGACTGGTACATAGACGAACTTGTAGTAGGCCCCTCGCCATGCTCGCCCCCAACAGCCATATCAATAGGTAGTATAACCGACACAACTGCCGATGTTACCTGGACGCCCGGCGGGAGCGAAACCCAATGGGAAATCGAATATGGACCTACGGGCTTTCTCATAGGAACGGGAATGATCCTTTTAGATAATAATGGAACCCCGGGCGAAACCCTCACCGATCTTGCCCCGGAGACTACTTATGATGTATATGTGAGGGCATTGTGTACTCAATTTACTTCAGTGGCAGGCCCTGAAACATTTACTACTGCAATACTGGATTGTCCGAGTGTGACCAATATAACGGTTGAGGATGTTACGGAAACTTCTTTTGAGGTCAACTGGATCGCCGGCGGCGCCGAAACCAGTTGGAAAATTGAATACGGCCCAGATGGTTTTACTCCTGGTACCGGAATAGTGGTCATTGATAATGACGGTATTGGAGAGGTTATCATTGGACTGGATCCCGATACACAATATGATGTATATGTTAGTGCAATCTGTGATGGTTTTGATGGGGTTGCAATTGGCCCCGTAGCTTTTGATACATTTATGGGAATAGAAGATCAGGTTTTTGAAGGTTTCTCTTTCTATCCCAACCCTGTAAGTGGCCAATTGTATTTAAAAGCAAGTAGCCAAGTACAAGAAGTGGTTATATACAACCTGTTGGGGCAAAAAATAATGAAAATAACCCCGAACAGTTTGGCGCCCACTTTGGAGTTAAGCAACTTACAAACGGGTACGTACTTGATGCAAGTAACGATTAATGGATCAACAGGGGTCTATAAAATTCTTAAAGAATAAGTATTTGAGTATTTGAGCAGTTTTTGATTAATTGATTATAAAAGCTCGGAATGAAAGTTTCGGGCTTTTTTTATCAGAAAAGATAGGGTTTGTTTTGAAGCATGTTCTGAATTACGGTGGAAATTATGGTGCGCATGTTATTTTTTCGGCTCTACCACGAACCTTGTGGACTCAATTTATAAAACACTTTGGGTTTAAAGGCTGGAAGACGGAAGACCGAAGACGGAAACAAGGATGTCACTTTGATAGGGATGTTTATCGCGACATTTTTGGTTGTTTCCCTATAAACTCAAATAACCCTGCAACTTCGGCCTCCCGTCTTCCGACCCACACAATTTGTGGTAGTACCATTTTTTCCAAACCAAAAAACCAAAAATAAGCGACGAACGAAACGATACAAGAAATATATTTCAAATTTTTAATCCATTTTTTAACAATACTTTCAGCTATTTTTATTATTTTTCCGCTCCCAAATCCAAGTTAAAAAAAACAAAAAGTAGTTGACTTTAACGTTAAAGAAATTAATATAGATTAGATACCTACAATCATTAAGGGGTTTTTTTGTGCCGAAAAAATCGGTAAACAACAATATATTCCTATTAAATTAGTTTTTAGAATATATGAATGTAGAATTACCCTCTAAAAAATAGTTTAAAATATGAAATTTAATAAAGCTTATTTCGCCCTAATAATAATGCTTTTGCCTTTTTTTTCTCAAGCCCAAAACAGAGGAATCCCGGTTTATTCAGATTATTTAACGGATAATTTGTACCTGTTGCACCCTTCTATGGCCGGGGCATCTACCAACAACAAAATTAGGTTGACCGCTCGTCAGCAATGGTTTGATGTTGAAGATGCGCCAAGTTTGCAGACATTGAGCATCAATGGGCGGGTTGGCGAAAAAGTGGGCGTGGGCGCCATTTTGTACAACGATTCCAACGGAAATTTTTCACAACAAGGGGCTTATTTGACTTTTGCCTATCACCTCATGCTTTCCGGTGGTTGGGACAATTTGAACATGCTTTCTTTTGGGGTGAATGTGGGTGTAGGGCAGGAAAAACTAGATGAAACTGGTTTTGGAATACCTGATCCGATTAATACCCGATCGGTTCAAAGCGATGCGTTTTTTAATGTGGATTTTGGCCTTTCCTACTATTTTCGTGAATTTTTTGCACATTTTACAGTAAAGAATATCATTCCGCAAGAACGGGACATCTTTTTTCAGGATGAAACATTGGCCGCTTTGACCAACCAACGCCAATATGTGGGCTCATTGGGCTATGTGATTTCACCGCGATCGTCCGATTGGAGTTTTGAACCTTCCGTGTTGGTCCATTTTAGGGAACAAACCGTCGAGACCAATGTGGACGCCAACATAAAAGTGTACCGAACGTTTGATTTTGGAATGTTATGGGGCGGGCTTTCTTATCGAAGAAGCTTGGACGGTGCAGAATATAATGGTGGGGGAAGTTTGGTTCAAAGCCAAAAATTGCAATATATCACCCCGTTTTTGGGCATTAACTACAAAAATTTCATGTTTGCATATACCTATTCGTACCAAGCGAATTCGGTGGTGTTGACAAATTCCGGTTTCCATCAAATTACCCTTGGGTACAATTTTGGAGGGGAAGGGGAACGTTTCGAGTGTAACTGCCCCGCGATCAACTTCTAAAAATTATTCCACAAAAATTGAAATTTTAAAAACCTGTGAATTTTGTTCACGGGTTTTTTATTGATCAAAAATCCAAATAGGAAACTTGAAAATTTTCTGAGTTTCCTTGGTGCAGCAAATCACGAAGAACCTGGGGGTTTTTATTGGTGTAGAATTCTGGTTTTATTTGTTGAACGCTGGCGAGCAAGCCTTTTTTTTTCAGTACATTTTTGGTTTGCCGGGCCACGGCTTCCCCGGAATCGATGATTTGTACATGGGGGGGCAGTATTTTTTTTATGGACGGAACGAGGTACGGATAATGGCTGCAGCCCAATACCAAATGATCGATTTTTTTTTCGATCATCGGGGCCAACAGTTTTTTTAGAAGTTGATGGGTTTTTTCTGAACCTTGTTCTCCGTCTTCTACCGCTTCCACAAGCCCGTTTCCAACGACTTCAATCAGTTCTATATCTTTGGCGATCAAATCCGTGGTTTGGGCAAACAATTCACTGGAGAGGGTTCCTTTTGTGGCCAATATGCCAATGGCTTTTGTTTTGGAGTTCAACGCCGCGGGTTTGATCGCGGGCTCAATTCCAATGAACGGAACTTTGTATTTTTCCCGTAGTTCTTTAATGGAACTTGTGGTAGCGGTGTTACAGGCCACAACAATCAATTTGCAGTTTTTGGACAACAATAAATCCACGTTCTTGAAACTCAAGCTGGTGATTTCTTCCTTCGTTTTTTCTCCATAAGGGGCATTCTTGCTGTCCGCCAAATAAAGGATATGCTCCAAAGGCAATAATTTATGGATTTCTTTAAAAATAGAGGTTCCGCCAATGCCGGAATCAAATATGCCTATGGGGTCCGATTTTTTCATACCGGTAAAACTAAGGAAATTTTCAGCAAAAAAAACGTGCGCCACAAAAATGGCGCACGTTGCAGTTGTTTCAATGGTTTTTGGTTACTGAATGCCCAATTCTTTTTTCACCGCCGGCAAAAGATCATAGCCATCGGCAAGTAAAACGCCGGTTCCGGTAGTTGAATCGAAGACATAATCATAGCCTTTTTCGCGAGCAACTTTTTGAATTGCCGTACGTGCTTTTTCCAAAACCGGTTTCAACAACTCTATTTCTTTTTGTTGAAGTTGTTGCGAGGCATTTTGGCGGTATTCCAAAATTTTGTTTTTGGTTTGTTCCAGTTCCATCACCCGTTCTGAATTTTCTTCGTCGGTTTTGGTCGGGGCTTCGGCTTGGTATTTTTGGTTCAAGGCCTGGGCTTCTTTCATCATATCCTCAATACTGGCGGAATAGGTGTTCTGCAATTTTTCCAGTTCGGTCATTGCGGCTTTGTAGCCCGGCATCATTTCAATCAAATCTTGGGCGGCGATGTGCGCGATTTTTGAATCTTGTGCTTGTACAAAAGAGACGCTTCCCACTATTAGGGCGATTGCTATAAAAAATGTTTTAAACTTTTTCATGTTTTTGAATGTGTTATGTTTCTGTGTTTGTTATTGATTTTAAATTAAATAATTACTTTTTCATTCGGGGTTATTCCTTTTTTCTTCGCGGACTCTGTTGATGGAATCGCGGATGCGCTTTCTTTCTGCTTGTTGTGCCAAGAGTTCGGCGCGTCGCGCCTCATATTCGGCTTGTCGTGTGGCACGGGCAGAATCGCGTTTTCTTTCGCGTTCGTCCAAAATAGCTTGGCGCTCACGTTTCTTTTTGGCTATTTCTGCTTCTCGATCTGCTTTTTCTTCGCGGTCTTTTTCTGCTTGAATAACAGATTTATATGGGGTTTCGCCCAGTTCTTGTTTTTCTTCGTTCGTTCGCTGTCTTGCCGATCGTTTGATCATGTTCAAAACCATATCACTAATATCGTGCCGTTTTGCGGAATAAAGCATCAATGCATCTGCCGAATTTTCAAATATAAAATCGTATTTTCTGGTTTCTCCGATTTGTTGTATCGCGCTGAAAACTTGATCCTGAACCGGCTTGATCAATTGCCGTTTTTTGACGACCATATCGCCCGTGGGACCAAAGCGTTGTTGTTGGTATTCCAACAACTGTTTTTTTTCAAAAGCAATTTCAGCTTTCCGTTCTTCTATCAATTCTTTGGTCAGCAACGGGCGTTCGTTTTCAAGTGCCTGTTCCATGGCCTCAATGGCTTTTCGCTTTAATTCAATTTCGGCTTTCCATTCTTGAATTTTTGCGTCGAGTTGGGCGGAAGCTTGTTGGTATTCGGGCACGTTTTCAAGAATATATTCCATATCCACATACCCGATTTGAAGCCCTCGTTGTGCTTTTGCGACAAATCCAATGAAGAAAAAAGTAGTGGCCAGTAAAAAAACTTTTGTTTTCATAGTGTGTGGTGTAAATAGAAAATATCGTGCCAAAATACAAAATTAAAATTGTTGCCCAATAATAAAGTGTGTTTCCCAACCATTTGCGCCCAAATTCGTTCCGGGAATTGCGTCGAAACCATATCCAAAATCTATTCCCAACAATCCAAAAGCGGGCATGAACAAGCGCAAACCAAGCCCTGCGGAGCGACTGAGTTCAAAAGGGGTAAAATCTTTGAAATCATCGTAGGTGGCACCGCCCTCCAAAAAGCCCAAAACAAAAATCGAAGCCGAGGGTTTTAGGGTGATGGGATAGCGCAATTCCAAGGAGTATTTATTGTAAATTGTTGCACCCTGGTTGATGTTTTGATTCATGATCGAACGTTGCACCGGTACGATAGATTGGTTTGGATAACCCCTTAGTTGAATGGTTTCGCGACCGTCAAGACTGTAGCCTCCAAGGCCATCGCCGCCCATGTAAAAGCGTTCAAAAGGAGGGATTCCACGAGCTTGGTTGTACGCGCCCAAGAAACCGAATTCCACGGACGATTTTAATACGAGTTTATCAATGATTTCATTGTACCAATCGGCGTTGAATTTCAATTTATAGTATTCCAACCAATTGAATCGTTGTTGGTCGATCCGTTCAATGGTCTCGATATCTTGATCTTCGATAGCTTGGTTTCTTTCCACCTGGAGGGCGTTGTAATCAACACCGTTCCATACGGAATAGGGCGGGGTGAATTTTGCGATCACACTGAACCTGGATCCCTGGGTAGGAAAAATGGGGTTCAATGCCGTGTTGTCACGGATGAGCCCCAAAGTAATGGCAAAGTTGTTGGAATGGCCGTTTGGAAAACTGAAAAGCCCCACATCGTAGTTCCGCAAATCGTAGTGTTTGAAACTCAGTGCGGTGGTGAGCGTGAAATAATCATCGGGAACGGTCAATTGTTTTGCCAAACCTATGCTTCCGCCCGTGATCAAAAAGCGTTGGCTTTTGTCCACATCGCGGCTTCGGAAATTATATTGATACTGGATGGAATGCGAAAATGAAGTGGTCAAACGAACGGGTTTTTTGCCACCCAGCCAAGGTTCGGAAAACGACAGGCTGTAGGTTTGATAAAAACTACTGGCTTGTGCCCGTAACGAAAGGGTTTGTCCGTCGCCCATCGGAATGGGTTTCCATGCTTCTTTGTCAAAAATACCTTTTAAAGAAAAATTATTGAACGAAAGCCCCAAAGTTCCCACAAAACC
>DASSWG010000127.1:0-8215 GCA_035705295.1 Flavobacteriaceae bacterium | reverse complement strand
TTCAAACCTTCGATGATGGTTTCGGTGTTGAGTTCTTCGATTTTTAGGTTAATTCTGGGGTATTTTTTGATAAAATTGTTCAAAAACATCGGCAATAAGGTGGGCATTACCGTCGGAATGATGCCCAATTTGAATTCGCCGCCGACAAAACCCTTTTGTTGGTCCACAATATCCTTGATCCGGTCGCTTTCGTTGACAATGTTTCGGGCTTGTTGCACAATTTTTTCGCCCACTTCCGTCAATTCGATGGGTTTTTTCCCGCGGTCAAAAATTTGGATGTTCAACTCTTCTTCCAATTTCTGTATTTGCATGCTCAACGTGGGTTGGGTGACAAATACTTTTTGGGCTGCTTTGGTAAAATTTTTATGTTCCGCAACGGCAAGAACGTAGTGCAATTGGGTGATGGTCATTGTATTTTGTTTTACCCCAAAAATACAAATTTTAATCAAAAAAACTTATCGTACAGCTCAATTAAATTATTTTTTATTATGGCATAAACTTCCTTCAAGTTGGAAAAGATGACCATTTTTGCAGCACAAGTCCTACAAAATAATAGAAAACAGCTGGGTTCAAAAAATAATCAAAAGACCAGTTTCATTTTTTGTGCTAAAACCGAATCTCCAAATTCACCGGTTTGTCGGCAACACTGAATTTGGCCTCGCTCCATATCGGCGGGCCGTACATATTCATGGCGTTGTTGGAAATCCCGTAGGGTTCTGCGGGCATTCCGTTGGGCTCAAAGTCAAATTTGTCGTTCGAATTTTGATCTTGAAAGCAGGAAACCGCATATTCCCCAGCCGGAATGTTTTCAAAAACCACTTTGGCAATGTGGTTTTCGATGGTGCTTGTCGCGGAATAATCCGGTACAGCTTTTATAAAAGTACCTTCGGTATAAAGCCCAAACAATACTTTTCCTTGATCGTTTGGAACGTTGGTAACGGTCACCGTCACGGTTTGTTGGGCGGAAACCAATTCGGTTAAAATCAATGCGATGATGATTGCAACTGTTTTCATGGTAGAAAGTTTTTAGGTTGTGTTAAAAATTTTATGGGATAAAACTAACCTAGCAAAATAGTTTCTCAAAAAACAAACTTCCGAATTGTCATATTTTGGGGTTGAACCGTTGTTCATTGAAGTTGATCACGATCGAGAATGGCCGTTGGTGGTTTGTTGGATGATTTTTTCTACCACTTCGGGGTTCAACAAAGTCGAAACATCCCCCACATTTTCAATGTCTTTTGCGGCTATTTTTCGTAAAATACGCCGCATGATTTTTCCGCTGCGGGTTTTGGGCAATCCGTTCACGAAATAGATTTCTTCCATTTTTGCGATGGGGCCGACCGATTTGGTGATTTCTTGGTTGATTTCGGTTTTAAGCGTTTCCGAAATTTTGGCATTGTCTTGCAAGGTTACAAAAGCACAAAGTGCATTTCCCTTCACCTCGTGCGGGAATCCGACCACTGCACTTTCTGCTACGGCTTCATGTTCATTAATCGCATTTTCGATGGGCGCGGTCCCCAAATTGTGCCCAGAAACGATGACCACATCGTCCACTCTTCCGGTGATGCGGTAATTTCCGTCGGCGTCGCGCAAGGCGCCATCGCCGGAAAAATACATGTTTTTATAAGCCGAAAAATATACTTTTTTATAGCGCTCGTGGTCGTTCCAAATGGTTCGCGCCATGGATGGCCACGGAAATTTGAATGCCAGCACTCCTTCGACTTCGCTCAGGACATGCCCTTCGGTTTCTTTTTTGTCAAGCGGGATTTCTTTTCCATCTTCGCCCAACAAAGCAGGTTGGATTCCTGGAAGCGGTAAAGTGGCAAAAGTGGGTTTGGTCGGGGTGATTCCCGCCAAAGCGGAAATCATGATCGCACCGGTTTCGGTTTGCCACCAGGTATCGACGATCGGGCAATTTCCTTTTCCGACGTGCTCGTCGTACCAATGCCAAGCTTCTTCGTTGATGGGTTCGCCAACAGACCCCAAGACTTTCAAACTTGACAAATCGTGTTTTTTCACGAAATCCAACGAGCGTTTTGCCAAGGATCGGATTGCGGTCGGGGCGGTATAAAAATGGGTGATTTGATGTTTTTCGACTACTTCCCAAAACCGGCCATAATCCGGATGGCTCGGAATGCCTTCGAACATCACCGTGGTCGCACCCGCGGCCAGCGGCCCGTAAACAATATAAGAATGTCCGGTGATCCAGCCAATATCGGCCGTGCACCAATACACATCGTCGGAATTCATTTGGAAAACGTTTTGAAAAGTATAGGTGGTGCCAATCATATAACCAGCAGTGGTGTGGACCATTCCTTTTGGTTTTCCGGTGGAACCGGAGGTGTACAAAATAAAGAGTTCGTCTTCGGCGTCCATAATTTCCGGTTCGCAGGACGAATTTGCTTTTTCGATTTCATCGTGCCAAAATTTATCGCGGCCTTTTTTCATGTTCACTTTTGTTTCCGTTCGTCGGTAAACGATGACCGTTTCAATGGAAGGGGTGTTTTCCAAGGCTTCGTCACAAATTGCTTTTAGGGCAATGGTTTTTGCGCCGCGATAGCCTTCGTTCGCGGTGATCAATAGTTTACAATCGGAGTCGTTGATGCGGTTGGCAATGGACTTGCTCGAAAATCCGGCAAAAACGATGGAATGAATCGCTCCAATTCGTGCGCAGGCCAACATGGCAACTGCAAGTTCCGGAACCATGGGCATGTACAAACACACCCGATCGCCTTTTTGAATGCCGTTGTTTTTTAATACATTGGAAAATCGGCTAACTTTTTCGTGCAATTGTTTATAGGAAATATGCTCAGCTTCCGCATTTGGGTCGTTGGGTTCCCATAAAATAGCAGTTTTCTCGCCCAATTTTTCCAAATGCCGGTCCAAACAATTTTCGGTGATGTTCAATTTTCCACCTTGAAACCATTTGATTTCCGGTTTTTGAAAATCCCATTCCAGGGTTTTGTCCCATTTTTTTTGCCATGTGAATTTTTCGGCCACTTGTTCCCAAAAGGCTTCCGGGTTTTTCACGCTTTCGCGATATGCTGTTTGGTATTCTGAAAAATTGTTTAGTTGAAGATTGTCGGGAAGATGCATAGGTTTGGTGTTTTTTGAATTATTCCTTTGCCATAAAATCAAAAGCTCCTTTTCGAAGATTGATTTTGTGTTCTGTCCAGGCTTTTAAACAAGCGAGGAAGTTAGCCCAACCTTCCGTGTTTCGTTGAAGCCATTCGATTCCGGCATCGTCGTTTTTCCTACTTTTTTCGGAGATTCGGACCAAGGTTGAGCCGTTTTTTTGGGGAATCAATTTCATTTCGACCAACAACGGTTTCCCATCCACATCGTCCCAATAATAAGAGATGTAGTTGTCTTTTTCAATTTTATCCACCCGAACGGGGAATTGCTCGTCAAATTCAGGAAATTCCCAAAACAATTCTTTTCCCCCTTCCATTCGCCCGGTACTTTTTGAAATAAAATAATTACTCATTTTTTCAGGATCGACAATGGCCTCGAAGACTTCGTGCGCGGGTTTTGAAATTTGGAGCGCAGCTTTGATTTCCAGTTCGTTTTTCATTTTTAGATGCAATTTAAAGCATTTTTGCCAACAACACAACTTGTCCCAAATGATAGGAGTCGTGTTGTAAAATGCCATGAATGTGTTCGTAATAGGTCATTTGGTTGTTTGGGTAGATTTTTGAAAATTGATTTTCATCAAAATTTTTCAAAAAGTCCAACCATTTTTGTTGCGAGACCGCCAACTCTTCCAAGGTGTTTTTCCAGTCAGTTTCGGAAACAGCTTCCACGGGCAAAATATAATTGTGATCGGGCGAAACGATCGATTCGCCTTGCACACGTCGCAACACGTTGAGCCGCCATTGGATCACATGGTTGGTGATTTCCCAAATTGTGTTCCTTCCCTCGGCAATTCGCTTGGAGGCTTGCTCGGCAGAAATATTGTTCAAAGTTTCTAACCAATTTACCCCCAACCAGGGGCTGTCATCGTACAAATCATTGAATAATTTGGATATGCGGGCTGTCTGTTTCATGGTACGATCGATTTTTGTGTGGGGATATCAAAAGTAGCATTTATTAACTGATTTTAAAAAGTTGGTCCAAATTAAAGGGGATAAAAATGACCAAAAAATTCTCCTAAATATTATTTTATTTTAGGTTTGCAACTCTAAAAATAGGTTGTATATTTGCACGCAGTTTTAGAATGGGAAATTTTAAACACAAATTAAGAGATTTCAACGAAGAATTAAAGATACATCAAGATGAAGAGAACGTTTCAACCCTCGAAAAGAAAAAGAAAAAACAAGCACGGTTTCCGCGAGCGCATGGCAAGTGTCAACGGCCGGAAAGTGTTGGCCCGAAGAAGGGCAAAAGGAAGGAAGAAACTTTCGGTATCTTCGGAAATGAGGCACAAACACTAAGATGCCGTTTCCCTTCGTAAAAAATATAAAGGTGTTACTTTTCAAGGGTAACGCCTTTTTTTGTATAAAATAACAAAAAAGTTTCAATATTTTCCCCTTTTGTGGGAGAAGCCGAAGGCAGAGGGGGGTGTTTCAATCCCCGTCAATATTAAAAAAAAATAACAAATGCCCAAAAACAACAACCTCAAAAGTATTCTGATCATCGGTTCCGGTCCCATTGTGATCGGTCAAGCCTGCGAATTCGATTATTCCGGAACACAAGCTTTGCGTTCGTTGCGCGAAGATGGCATCGAAACCGTTCTCATCAACTCCAACCCAGCGACGATCATGACCGATCCGTCGATGGCCGACCATGTGTATTTGAAGCCCTTGACGACCAAATCGATTGTGGAAATTTTGAAAAAACATCCGGAAATTGATGCGGTTTTGCCAACCATGGGCGGGCAAACAGCCTTGAATTTGTGCATCGAAGCCGACGAAAAAGGAATTTGGGACGATTTTGGCATTAAATTGATCGGGGTCGACATTGACGCCATCAACATTACCGAAGACCGTGAACAGTTCAAGCAATTGATGGGGAAAATTGGCATTCCCGTGGCGCCGGCAAAAACGGTGACCTCCTATTTGGAAGGTAAAGAGGTGGCGCAGGAATTTGGGTTTCCGCTTGTAATTCGTGCTTCGTTCACCTTGGGCGGAAGCGGCGCTTCTTTTGTGCACCGCGAAGAAGATTTCGACGAATTGTTGACGCGCGGATTGGAAGCTTCGCCCATTCATGAAGTCTTGATTGACAAAGCTTTGGTTGGCTGGAAAGAATACGAATTGGAATTGTTGCGTGACAAAAACGACAATGTGGTCATTATTTGTACCATCGAAAATATGGACCCGATGGGCATCCACACCGGTGATTCCATTACCGTGGCACCGGCGATGACACTTTCCGACAAAACCTATCAGCGCATGCGCGATATGGCCATTAAAATGATGCGCAGTATCGGCGATTTTGCAGGCGGGTGCAACGTGCAATTTGCGGTGAGCCCGGATGAAAAAGAAGACATTATCGCCATTGAAATCAACCCAAGGGTTTCGCGCTCTTCGGCTTTGGCAAGTAAAGCGACAGGTTATCCCATCGCGAAAATCGCTTCCAAATTGGCCATTGGGTACAATTTGGATGAACTCGACAATCAAATCACCAAATCCACTTCGGCACTGTTCGAACCTACGTTGGATTATGTCATCGTGAAAATTCCTCGGTGGAATTTCGACAAATTCGAAGGTTCCGACCGAACCTTGGGCCTTCAGATGAAGTCGGTGGGCGAGGTGATGGGAATTGGCCGTTCATTTCAGGAAGCGCTGCACAAAGCCACGCAATCATTGGAAATAAAACGCAACGGTTTGGGCGCCGATGGGAAAGGCTATAAAGATTACGATTTGATCATCGAAAAATTGACCCATGCCAGTTGGGACCGCGTCTTTGTGATTTACGATGCCATTCAAATGGGAATTCCGTTGAGCCGTATTCACGAAATCACAAAAATCGATATGTGGTTTTTAAAGCAATTCGAAGAAATTCACTTTTTGGAAAAGGAAATCGAAACCCATACCATCGAGTCGCTTCCGAGGGAATTGCTGTTGGAAGCCAAGCAAAAAGGGTTCGCCGACCGACAGATCGCCCATATGCTCGATTGCTACGAAAGTGAGGTCTATAAAAAACGCGAAGAGCTGAAAATCAATCGGGTCTATAAACTGGTCGATACTTGCGCGGCGGAATTCAAAGCGGAAACCCCCTATTATTATTCCACTTTTGAAGCTGAAATCGAAACTCCCGATGGAAAAAAATACGTGGAAAACGACAGCAAGGTTACCGATAAAAAGAAAATTGTGGTGCTCGGGTCGGGACCGAACCGAATCGGGCAGGGGATCGAGTTCGACTATTGCTGCGTGCACGGGGTGTTGGCCGCTGCGGAATGTGGTTACGAAACCGTGATGATCAATTGCAACCCGGAAACCGTTTCCACCGATTTTGATGTGGCGGACAAATTGTATTTCGAGCCGGTTTTTTGGGAACACATTTACGACATCATCCGCCACGAAAAACCCGAGGGTGTCATCGTGCAACTGGGTGGGCAAACCGCATTGAAATTGGCCGAAAAACTCGACCGTTACGGCATCAAAATTATGGGAACAAGTTACGAATCGCTCGATTTGGCGGAAGATCGTGGCAGTTTTTCCACTTTGTTGGCAAAAAACAACATTCCCTATCCCGAATTTGGCGTGGCACAAACCGCCGATGAAGCTTTGGCCTTGGCCGACGAACTGAACTTTCCAATCTTGGTGCGGCCATCGTACGTTTTGGGCGGACAAGGAATGAAAATCGTCATCAACAAAAAAGACTTGGAAGAGCACGTGGTGGATTTGCTACGAAAAATTCCAAATAATAAGTTGTTGCTCGACCACTATTTGGACGGCGCCATCGAAGCCGAAGCGGATGCGATTTGCGACGGCGAAAACGTGCAAATCATCGGCATTATGGAACACATCGAACCCTGCGGCATACATTCCGGCGATTCACATTCCGTGTTGCCGCCCTTCAATTTGGGCGATTTGGTGATGCAACAAATAAAAGACCACACCAAAAAAATTGCGCTGGCCTTGAATACCGTCGGCTTGATCAATGTGCAATTCGCTATCAAACACGACAAAGTCTTTATAATCGAAGCCAACCCGCGCGCTTCGCGGACCGTTCCGTTCATTGCGAAAGCCTATGGCGAACCGTATGTAAATTACGCGACCAAAATTATGTTGGGCGAAAAGAAAGTGAGCGATTTCGAGTTCAACCCAAAACTGGAAGGTTATGCTATCAAAGAACCGGTATTTTCCTTCAATAAATTCCCGAACGTCAACAAACAATTGGGTCCGGAAATGAAAAGCACGGGCGAAAGCATCCTCTTTATCGACGATTTAAAAGATGACCAGTTTTATGAACTGTACGCGAGAAGGAAGATGTATTTGAGCAAGTAACAAATTTCTGCGAACCCACCTGCCGGACGGGAAGGGGCAGGAATTTTGTGATGCTGCAAAAAGGATTTTTTAATACATCATTTTTTTTGTGAACTGCTGGCACGAGTTGCAAACTCGCGCCAGCGGGGAATTTTATCGTATGATTAGGAATTATTTTCCTAAATCTCATCAACAAAGTTCTTGCAGGCAGTTCCATTCAAAAAAGAAAAGTCTATTTTTAAACAAAAACCCTATATTTGGAAAATTTTAACAATTATTCCAATGCTGAGAACCTTTACTTTCTTTCTTCTTCTTTTCCCGTTTTTTCAAGCTTTTTCCCAACGGCAGGTCGATGTGACCGATGCACAGTTACAAAAGGCCAAAACGCTTCAAAAAGCCTATCCGGAGGAAGATATGGTGATCCTTTCCAAAACGGTTTCCCTCTTTTTTGAAAAAAACAAGGACGAAACCGGAGTGGAGGTGGTCCGTAAAAACAAGGTGCACTTAATGAACATTGCGCCCAACTCACATATTCAATACCCGGTTTTTTACGATTCCGGTTCCGCGGTCGAAAATTTTGAACTGAACGACAGCAGGGGCAGGAATTTGGACGATTTTCATTCAGAATTTTTCGATGAATACTTGAACGATCAAAGTATTTTCCACAGCGATTACCGCGTAAAATATACCAACATCATTTTTCCGCTTTTGGGCGCCAATTACAAAATAGAAACCGAGAAAAAATTCAATGAAATAAAATATTTCACTTCCGAATATTTTTCGGG
>DASSWG010000126.1:0-3029 GCA_035705295.1 Flavobacteriaceae bacterium | reverse complement strand
AAAAATGCCCAAAATGCCCAAATCCCAAAGAAGAAACCTCTAAAATCAAAAAAAATCAGTTCAAAAAATTGAGGGGAATTTTTGTCAAGGAATTTTAACTTCAAATAATCACAAAAAGGCCTTACTTCTGAATATGCCTTCAAAGGGATCATTCAAAATCCGCAGCGGTGACGCCTTCGTTCACTTTCACTTCCGTCACGGTCATTTCCATGGTCCGTGGTCCAAAAGAAGCGGTCATGGTAAATGGAAATTCCACACCGTTCACAGGTTTGTAGTTGCTGAAAGTGGTGGTTTGCGTAATGGTTTTCCCATTGGCTTTTGAAACCGTTTCGCTTCGGGTTTTATAACCGGTTTCGGTGTCGTAGTACGCAGTTGTATTTTCATCTATTTTTACCACGTACACTTCATTTCCGTTGATGTTCGCAACCTTTTCCAGAGTGGCTTCGGGTGAATCCAGCTCGGGAAACATTTTTGCTTTTTTCCCTTCAGCGATTTTTTCTTCATCGTAAGGGGTTTTTTGCCCCCCCGCCAAGGTGTAACCGGTTTCTCCGTTGAAAACTTCTTTGCTCATCACATTGCCGCCCATTGAAACTTCGACCAAAGATTTGTTGCCTTTTTCTTTTCGAAGCAGGTTTATTTTCATTCCCTGCACCGCCATTTCGGCTTTCATGACAATCGATTCCACATTTTTGACGGCTTCTTCCCCTCCAATTGCTTCGAGGTAATCGGCAAAAACCGTTGCTGCGGTCACGCCTTCGGGAATGGGTTTTTCATAAACCGGCTTTTCGATCCTGTTTCCCATTTTATCATAATACACCACTGGCGGGGTTTTCCCGTTTTTCAATTGCAAATTTTCTAGGTTTTCAGCAACTTCAGCTCCTTTCCCGGCAACGACGATCTGCATATTGTCGGTTTTGAAATATTTGTTGGCAACGCGCATCACATCTTCGGCAGTTACAGCATTGATGTTTTTCAAATAATTTTTATAAAAATCATCGTCCAAATCTTTGGTTCGGATGTTCAATGCAAAATTGGCGATGGTCCGCGGCCGTTCCAAACGCAACACAAAATTGCCCGCAAACTTGTTTTTTGCCAAATTCAAATCTTCAAACGACACTTTTTCCGTTCGGATACGGCCTATTTCTTTCATGGCTTGTACCACCGCACTATCGGTAACGGCGTTCCGAACACTGGTGGAAGCCGTGAATTTTGAAACATATTTATCGGTTCCGACCCTTGAGCGTGCACCGTAGGTAAAGCCGTGCTCCTCGCGCAGGTTCATGTTCAAATAACTGCCAAAACTTCCTCCCAAAATTTGATTGGCCACCAATACCGGAAAATAATCCTCGTCGGACATTTGCAAATCGACCGTGTTTTGGATGCGCAATTCGCTTTGCACGGCATTGGGCATATCGACAAAATCAATTTGGGTATATTGAGCCGGGGAAACCGCCGGCAAGGCTGCCGAAGGTGGTGTTGCGGAAGGCCAGTTTTTTTCGTTCATATATTTTTCCGCCAATTTCTTGACTTCCTTTTCGGTGATGTCGCCTACCACGACCAAATAGGCGTTTTCCGGAACAAAATAGTTGTTGTAAAAAGCAACCACATCGTTCAAGGTTATTTTTTCGACGGATTCTTCCGTGGCAAACTGTCCATAAGGATGGTTTTTTCCATAAGCCAAAACCCCGCTCAACCTGCTTGCGATGGCAGAAACGCTTTTATCATCGAATTTCAAACTTTGAATGAGCTTGTCCTTTTGATCTTCGAATTCTTGTTGGTCGAATTTTGGGTGCAACGCGCCCGCGGCCATCAATTCGAAAATTCTTGGGAAATATTTTGACAGAGAAGTGGCATAAGCGCTTTCCGAACCAAAATTAACCGTTGCTCCCAAAAAGTCAATTTCTTCGATGTATTCGTCTTTTCCGATTTTTTCGGTACCGGTTCCCAAAAGCATGCTCAAAAGAGAGGAAGTTCCTGGTTTTTTTTCCAAATGGGGCTTGTTATCAATAACCAAACGAGCGGTTACTTTTGGCAGGGAATGATCTTCGACCACTAAGACTTCCAATCCGTTGTCCAAGTCAAAATCGCCCGGTTTTTCGAGATTTATTTTTGGTGCCGGTCCCGGTTGTGGCTGAACGGACCGATCGATTTGTGCTTGAAGGCCGGTGACCATCAAACATGTTATAAAAAGTGAAATTATGTTGATTTTCATGGTTGTGTGGTTTAAAAATTATTGTGCTTTTTCAGTTTCGGGTTTTTCCGATCCGGCCAAGTAGTACATGGTCAAGCGTTGGTTGTCATTGAGGTACTTGTTCGCGACTTCTTTGATTTCTTCGCGGGTGATGCTTTGGTAAATATCAATTTCTTTATTGATCAAATTCGTGTTGTCATATAAAGTATAATAGGTGACAAGCGATGCCGCGATTCCCTGCATCGTGCTGTTTGAATTGACATACCGGTTGAGAAAAATATTTTGAAGCTTTTCGTATTCCCTTTCGGAAATGAGTTCGTTTTGAAGTTTTTCGATTTCTTCGTCCATGGATTGCAGCAAGCTGTCCAACGGAACATCGCCCATCGGAAGCGCGCCCATTACGTAAACCCCATAGTCTTCCATCGATCGGTTGAAAGCGAGCACCTGAATGGCTTGTTTCTCTTCGTCGACCATTTTTTTGTACAAACGCGAACTTTTTCCATCGGTCAAAACAGTGGAAATCATATCGAGCACATAAGCGTCCCTGGTTCCCATTCCCGGGGTACGGTAAACGTATAAAGCTGCAGGGATTTGAATGTTGGAGTCATAAAGGGTTTCTTCGATTGCCTCGGTGATCGGCTCTTCTTTTATGGAAGTATGAACCACTTCCGGCCCTTTGGGGATCGACCCAAAATAATCTTCGATCAATTTTTTGGTTTCCTCTATTTCAATATCGCCGGAAACCACCAAAGCGGCATTGTTGGGCCCGTAATACTTATCAAAAAAATCTTTGAACTCGTCCAACTTAGCAGCGTCCAAATCGGCCATGGTTCCGATC
>DASSWG010000125.1:0-17617 GCA_035705295.1 Flavobacteriaceae bacterium | reverse complement strand
CTTCACAAAAAGTTTGGACAGCAGCACCGGTTGGGGCTGGAACGGGCGGGTTGCAGGGGGTTTGGGCAGTAGCCATAAACCAACCCATCATAAAAAGAAATAGGGGTAGTGCTTTTTTCATTATATTGATTTTACTAAAATGTTAAGCCTTGTTTTTTGTAGTTATAGAACAACTATCAACTAAAAATTCCTACACTGAAAGAATTTTATTTTGGGGGGGTTAAATTTTTTAATCTAAAAGACGCGATCAACAAAAAAATCCCCCAGAAAAAAATATGGAACAAGGTATAAATTTTCAATTAGAACGCCGAGTATTTTTTTAAAACAAATGGGAGGTAGATTCAACCATCAAGTGCAAGATTACTTTTTTGTTCTGTACAATCCCCCCTATTCCGAAAGAACTGACTTCTTGAGCGAACGTTTAACCGGGGATTTAAGGCCAAAATAATTTATAATTATCAATTTGTAATTAATTGATAATTAAACATTTAAAAAAACGTTAGTCAGAATCTTTTATGTCAGACACTTTCGGTACAAGAGGGAATAATGGTCTCTTTGATTTTTATAATTTTGTTTTGGTTTAAAATGGTTGTTTTGACTAACACCTTTATAAGGGGAAATTCTTAAATTCTATCTGATCCTTGCAACCTGTTAATGAAGAACGGGGACTGATAAAGGCGATAGATCGTTAATCTGGCCGGCCGAAAAGTTCACCCCGTTCTTTTTTGTTGATTTACTTATCAACAAATTTAGGGTTGCCAACAAAGAAAAAAGAAGCAAACCTGCCCGCCACTATTTTAAAAATGGACGGCAGGCGGGAAAGAAATTTCCCATCATTATCATCATCATCCAATAATAAGTAAATTGTACTTTGCAAACCTAAAGGCCGGACAGGCAGGTTGGTCGTATGTCATATATCGCTGCAGCCTTTGTCGCTTTTGTGCTGTTTATAGCAACTCAAAAGCATCCACTTCGGGCAGAGGTCGATTATTTGGTGGATCAATGGTTTGTTTGTATTTTTAGTGCGCCCGAAGAGTCCCATAAAAGTTATTTTTTGTTAGCAAAACAAAAATAAGGGATTCTCAGGCTGTTTTATATCTCAAGTTTCGGATAGTTCTGATATTTTTTATACTTTTATTAAAGCAAACAGACCTATTCTTTTTTTAACTTAAATAGTTCCAATGAAAAAATTACTACTTGCCCCTATTTTCTTTTTTGCATTGACTCTTTCCGCGCAAACACCTTGTAATGGTGGAATGGCAGGGATATTTCCCTGCGACGGCTACGATTTAATAGCTCATTTGGACTTGAACGACCTGAACGCAAGTGCGGGAAATGATTCTTGGGGATGGACCGACCCCATGGACGGAAAAGAATATGCACTCGTTGGTTTGGACAACGGAACGGCTTTTATCGATATTTCCGATCCGGTGAACCCGGTTTATTTGGGGAAATTGCCGACCCATACGAGTAACAGCACTTGGCGCGACATCAAAACCTATCAAAACCACGCTTTCATCGTAAGCGAAGCTTCCGGGCACGGAATGCAGGTTTTTGATCTGACGCGGTTGCGCAATGCGCATAACCCTACGATTCCCTACACCGAAGATGCCCACTATGCGGGTTTTGGAAACGCACACAACCTTGCCATAAATGAAGATACCGGTTATGCCTATGCCATTGGAACGAGCACATTCAATGGCGGCCCACATTTTGTAAACATTCAAAACCCGACAAACCCGCTGGCAGCGGGCGGATTTGCATTGAACGGTTACACCCACGACGCGCAAATCGTAATTTACAACGGGCCGGACCCCGACTATGCAGGAAAGGAAATTTATTTTGGATGCAACGAAGATAATTTTGTGATTGTCGATGTTACCAACAAAAGCAATCCCGTTATTATTGCCGATGTGGGCTATACCAATATTGGCTATACCCACCAAGGTTGGTTGACCGAGGATCAAGAATATTTTTTGCTGGGCGATGAACTCGATGAAATCAATTTTGGTTTTGGCACAAAAACTATTGTTTTCGACGTGGCCGATTTGGACAATCCGGTGGTTCATTTCAACTATACCGGTCCAACACCCGCGATTGACCACAACGGATATGTGAACGGAAATATGTTCTACCTTTCCAATTACACTGCGGGTTTGCGGATAATCGACATCAGCGATATCGCCAACCAAAACATCACCGAAGTGGGTTATTTTGACACCTATCCGGAAAACAATGATGCCTCTTTTAGCGGTGTTTGGAGCAATTATCCCTATTTTGCCAGCGACAATATTGTGATCAGCGATATCAACCGCGGATTTTTCTTGGTTCGCAGCAATGCACTTTCAACAGAAGAAAACCAACTTTCGAAAGCATTTACGGTATATCCCAATCCGGCAAGCAATGTGGTGAACATCGTATCCGAAACAAACCCTGTTTTGACAATTGACGTATATTCCATGTTGGGGCAACGGGTATTGCAAGCTGATTTATCAAACAACCAATCGCAAACCTTGGACATTTCTCGTTTAAATCCGGGGGTTTATTTGATGCACATCAACAACACAACGGTACGAAGATTGATTGTAAAATAAGGCTATGACTTCTCTTTCATTTAAAAAAACCATTCGTTTTGGGGGTATGCTTTTGGGGGTTGTTTTGCTCTTTTCGTGCGAGAAAGAAAAACAATCCAACAATCCCGATCCTTCTACCGGTTTTTCGGGAGAAATAGAGTGGATCAACACTTTCGGCGGTAGCGAAGAAGACGATGCATTTTCCGTGGCGCGATCAGCAGATGGTGGTTATGCCGTGTTCGGTTTTACCCAAAGCAACGACGGTGATGTTTCCGGAAAAACCACCACCGACAGCGACTATTGGTTGCTGAAACTTTCCGCCGAAGGCGAACCACTTTGGAACAAAACCTACGGCGGCTCCGACGATGACCGTGGACAAAAAATAATTTCCACCAACGATGGCGGCTATGCCGTGTTGGGTTTTAGCAAAAGCAACGACCAAGATGTATCGGAAAACAGTGGTTTCCACGATTATTGGATGGCGAAGCTTTCCGCCAACGGCGCCATTCAATGGGAAAAAAGTTTTGGCTACCCCGGCAGTGACCGCGGCCATTCGTTGATACAAACCCAGGACGGCGGTTACTTTTTGGTGGGTTTTCTCGATGTAACGGCCAGCAATGGCGAAGGAAACGATCCGCCGGGTGATGGAAGAACCGCAAAATCGGCAAACACTTTGCACGGGGTGGGTGAATTTTGGGGCATAAAATTGGACGCTTCGGGGAACAAAGAATGGAGCCATTATTACGGGGGAACGAACAATGATCGTACATTTGGCGTACTGCAAACCGATAACGGCGGTTTTTTGATGGTGGGCCATTCCGAAAGCGACGATTTTGACATCACCGATCCGCAAGGAAGTTACGATGTGTGGATCGTGCGCACCGACAATGTGGGAAATTTGCTTTGGCAGAAAAATTTTGGCGGCTCCGGCATCGAAATTGGGTATGCCGTCACCGAAACCCAAGATGGGGATTTTATTTTGGTGGGCGACACCCGAAGTTCCGACAAAGACATTAGCAACCCCTTGGGCAATGCCGATTTTTGGGTAATCAAATTTAAGCCTTCCGGGGAAATGATTTGGGAAAAAACCTATGGTGGCAGTGATTTTGAGTCTGCTCGATCGATCGTTGGCATGCCTGAAGGAAACTTTTTGATTGTGGGAAGCTCGCAAAGTTCGGGAATGGACGTTTCCGAAAATAAAGGGAGAAACGACATCTGGGCCATCATCATCGATCCGGCCGGAAATTTGAAATGGGAACGCAGTTTTGGCGGAAGTGAAATGGACGTCGCCAACGAAGCGGTTCTTATTGACGAAAAGCAGGTACTGCTGGTTGGAAGTTCCCAAAGTTCCGATGGTGACATTCCCGAAAACAAGGGTTCAAAGGATTTTGTTGTATTAAAATTAAAATAAAAAAATTATGATCGCTTTAAAAGAATTAGTGAACTCACAAAAATTAAAATTGTTTGTAGTTGCAAGTATGGCAACAGCAATAATTTCATGCAGCAGTGAAGACGATGCCGGCAGCGTGATCGACAATTCCGGTTCGCTCGAAATAACTTTCGACAACAAAGTTGGCAGTTCCGAGTTGGTGTTGAACTCAGCAACCTACACCAATTCCAGCGGTGAAAATTATGCTGTTTCCGAATTGAAATACATTATCAGCAATTTGGTGTTGATCGACATCGAAGGAAATGAATTTGTGTACCCCACTGCCGAAAGTTATTTTCTGATAAACGAAGAAAACGAAAGCAGTTTGCAGCTTGAACTCACCGATATTGAAACGGGCGAATACCAAGCCGTTCGTTTTGGCTTTGGCATTGACCAGTCCAATTATCCTTTGAACGGGGTGGACAATTTTGTGCCGCAAGCCGAAGAGGAAGGAATGCTTTGGAGCTGGTCCGCTGGCTATATTTTTTTGAAATTTGAAGGGCTTTATTCCTTGCAAACCCCACCAAGCGAGCCTTTTTTATACCACGTGGGGAGCCACGGTTCAAATTTGGACAACTACAAAGAAATCGAGCTGCAATTGCCCGAAACCTTGGTGATCAACAGCGAAACCCAATCGGAACTGGTGTTAAAAGCCGATGTGGCGAAAATTTTCGACGCAGCTTTTACCATGTCGTTGGAAGCCGTTAGCAGTGTACAGGTAGATCCGGCTAATTCACCCAAAATCGCCGAGAATTTCAGTAGGGCATTTTCGGTTTTGGAAGTCAACAATTAGGCGTTCCCGCAAATTCTTATTGCTTACGAAAGGAAAAAGAAAGAACTTAGAACTTTTGTGAAAAACGAAGAAAAAAACCCATGAAACACCTTTGGAAAATAGGCCTTGTTTTTTTGCTCGTCGCTTGTAGCAAAGACGAGAAGGATCCGTATGTTCCAATCCCTCTGGAATTTAACGTTCCGGCCAATTTTCCCGAACCCACCTATAATTTTTCCCAAAATCCACCGACCGAACAAGGGTTCGAATTGGGAAAAAAATTGTTCTATGACGGGCGTTTGTCGTCCACCGGGGTCATTTCTTGCGGATTTTGCCACATTCAAGATTTTGCGTTCACGCACCACACGCACATCGTGAGCCATGGTGTGAACGGCGCTTTGGGCACTCGCAACGCGCCTTCGTTGGCCAATATGGCCTTTATGGAAGATTTCACCTGGGACGGTGCTGTGGAACATTTGGATTTGCAGCCCATTATTCCCATTACTTCCGAAGTGGAAATGAACGAATCGTTTAACAGCATCCTCGCCAAACTCAAAGCCGATGACAAGTATGTGGACTTGTTCGCCAAAGCGTTTGAAAATGATTCCATCAACACGGAAAACATGCTGAACGCGCTTTCTCAGTTCGTGGTGATGATGGTTTCGGCCAATACAAAATACGACCGCGTAATGCGCAACGAAGGTGCTTTTTTCACTACTGAAGAAGAACAAGGAAAAGCCATTTTCGAACAAAAATGCGCCAGTTGCCACGCCGGGATTTTGTTCACCGACCAAAGTTACCGCAACAACGGATTGCCCATCGATCCGGAATACAATGATGTTGGAAGAATGCGCGTCACAGGGCTGGAAACCGACAAATACAAATTCAAAGTCCCGAGTTTGCGGAATGTTTTTGTAACCTATCCGTACATGCACGATGGCCGGTTTCAAACTTTGATGGACGTTTTAAATCATTACGACGGCGGAATGGTGGAAACCCAAAACCTCGATCCGATTTTTAAGCAAGGGCAAACCTTGGGGATTCCACTTACGGAGGTAGAAAAAGCCAAACTCATCACTTTTCTAAAAACCTTGACCGACGACGATTTTATTTTTGACGAGCGGTTTTCGGAGTTTTGATTTTCAGACCTGACAGGTTTCCAAAACCTATGAGGTCTATGTTATTCTACCACCAATTTTTTCACGGCCGAACCTTCTTCTTTCGTATTTATTTCCACCAAATAAATTCCATTTTCCAAACCCGCTATCGAAATCGTTTTTTCGGCAGAGGAAATATTTTTTTTCGAAAACACAATTTTCCCCAATAAATCATAGATTTTAATTGCCGTAAAAGTTCCGTTTTTCAGTTGAAACGAGACTTTTTCCGAAGCCGGGTTTGGAAATATTGAAAAGGCATCGGCGTTCGAGAAATTTTCGGTGGACATTACCCCGCCTTCAATTTTATAAATACTTCCGCCGATATCGATGATGTACAATTCGCCCGTGCTGTCTTTTCCGAAAGAAACCCAATTCCCGTTATAATTCCCGTGGTTGATGACATTTCCGGAAGCGTCGATCGTGCCGATCATTCCGCTGCAGTAGTCAGCGAAAAAGTACAAGCCCAAAATATCGGTGTACACTGAACCACGATATACAAATCCGCCGGTGACGGAACAATTCCCGCTACCCGAAGCCGAAGAATATTCCGCAATAGGAAAGGTCAACTGGTTCACCGGTGGGCAACCGCTTGTGTTGTAGGCTTGTGAACCCTCGTAGCAACGCCAGCCGTAATTCACCCCCGCTGCGGTAATTGATTGGCGGTTTATTTCTTCCACATTTTCTTGTCCCACATCGCCGATCCAAATGTTTCCTCCGACCGTGTCGAACGAAAACCGCCAAGGATTTCGCAACCCGTATGCCCAAATTTCGTCCAAGGCATTGGGGTCGCTCACAAAAGGATTATTGGGCGGGATTCCATAATTGTTCCCGCCCGAAGGATTGTCCACATCGATTCGAAGAATTTTTCCCAACAAAACACTCAAATCTTGCGCGCGATTTCCTGGGTCGCCACCGCTTCCACCATCACCGGTGGCAATGAACAAATAACCGTTCGGGCCAAAAGCCAAATCGCCGCCGTTATGGTTGGAAAAAGGTTGCGAAAAATCGATGATCGGCAGTTCGGTGGAAAGTATAACATTGTTCGGATTGACACCATTTACGGTAAAACGGGAAACTTGTGTGTCGCCATTGGTGTCGGTATAATTCACGTACAAATATCCGTTGCTCGCAAAATTGGGATGGAACACCAAGCCCAACAATCCCCGTTCGCCCCCGGTGGAAACTTGACCGGAAATATCCAAAAACGGAACCGGGTTCACCGATCCATTTGGGTTCAAAATTTTTACTTTTCCACCTTTTTCGACCACAAAGATGCGGTCGTCGCCCGGCACACCAGTTGTTTTCAGTCCGATCGGTTGGTCGAAACCATTGGCGAAAACTTGGAGGTTGACTTGCTGGGCAGAAATTGTGAAAATGGGCAAGAAAACCAAGAGGGTCAAAATGGGTTTCATAAGGCTGTTTTTTGTGATCTATAAATTTACGCACTATTTCCAGCCATAAGCGTTGGGGTTTTGTTAAAGTTCTTTTCGGGCCACGGCCAAAAAATAGTTATAAAACGCTATGGTTTTGAATTTTAATTCCTTTTAATTTTCATTAAAACCGATAAAGAAGCCTTATTCGCCCATAAAACCGAATAATGTAAGTAAGTATGGTATTCAGCGTACTAAACCGTATATTTGCAAACCAGTTGAGAATTAAACAACAAGGCAATGATAAAAGTAAGTGAAACGGCAAAAAGTAGGATCAGCTCCTTGATGGCCGAAGAAGGTTTTGACGCGGCTCGTGACTTTGTGCGCGTGGGCGTGAAAAGTGGCGGATGTTCGGGTTTATCGTATGAATTGAATTTTGATAAAACCCAAAACGAGGAAGACAAATTGTTCGAAGACAACGAGGTGAAAATCGTGGTCAACAAAAAAAGTTTTTTGTACCTCGTGGGAACCACGCTCGAATATTCTGGTGGTTTGAACGGAAAAGGCTTCGTTTTCAACAACCCCAACGCACAGCGCACTTGTGGTTGTGGGGAGAGTTTCTCTTTATGAATGTTTCAAAGTTAGGAACTCTTAACTCCTAACTCTTAACTTAGAAAAATGGCATATACAGAAGATGATTTAAAGAAAGAGCTCGAAACCAAAGAGTATGAATACGGATTTTATACCGATATAGAGTCCGACACACTGCCCGTTGGTTTGAACGAAGACATTGTTCGGGCGATTTCGAAGAAGAAGGAAGAGCCGGAATGGATGACCGAATGGCGCTTGGAAGCTTTTCGTGAATGGGAAAAAATGATCGAACCCAAGTGGGCGAACATCCACTATAAAAAACCCGATTTTCAGAATATCTCTTATTATTCGGCTCCCAATAAAAAACCAAAATACGACAGCTTGGACGAGGTGGACCCCGAATTGTTGGACACGTTTAAAAAACTGGGCATTTCGATCGATGAACAGAAAAAACTCGCCGGAGTTGCGGTGGATATCGTAATGGACTCCGTTTCGGTGGGAACGACTTTTAAAAAAACCTTGGCCGAAAAAGGCATTATTTTCTGTTCCATTTCCGAAGCGATTAAAGAACATCCGGAACTGGTGAAAAAATACATCGGTTCGGTGGTGCCAAAAAGGGACAATTTTTATGCGGCCTTGAATTCCGCGGTTTTTAGCGATGGTTCGTTTTGCTACATTCCAAAAGGCGTTCGTTGCCCGATGGAACTTTCCACCTATTTCCGCATCAACCAAGCTGGAACGGGGCAATTTGAGCGTACCTTGGTGATCGCCGACGAAGGAAGTTACGTCAGTTATTTGGAAGGTTGCACCGCTCCCTCGCGCGACGAAAACCAACTGCACGCCGCCGTGGTGGAACTCATCGCTTTGGACGCTGCCGAAATAAAATACAGCACCGTACAAAACTGGTTTCCGGGCGACAAAGAAGGAAAAGGAGGGGTTTTTAATTTTGTGACCAAGCGCGGATTGTGCGAAAAAAACGCAAAAATCAGCTGGACACAAGTCGAAACCGGAAGCGCGATCACTTGGAAATATCCCAGTTGCATTTTGAAAGGAGACAATTCTGTCGGGGAATTCTATTCCATCGCGTTGACCAACAATTACCAACAGGCCGACACTGGGACCAAAATGGTGCATTTGGGAAAAAACACCCGAAGCACAATCATTTCCAAGGGGATTTCCGCTGGAAAATCACAAAACAGTTACCGCGGTTTGGTACAAATGAACAGTCGTGCGGACAACGCCCGGAATTTCTCGCAATGTGATTCCTTGTTGATGGGGAATTTATGTGGCGCGCACACCTTTCCGTACATCGAGGTGAAAAACAAATCGGCGCAAGTGGAACACGAGGCCACGACCAGCAAAATTGGTGAAGACCAAATTTTTTATTGCAATCAACGCGGAATCGAAACCGAAAAAGCCATTGCTTTGATCGTGAACGGATTCAGCAAAGAAGTCTTGAACAAACTGCCGATGGAATTTGCAGTGGAAGCTCAGAAATTGTTGGAGATTTCGTTGGAAGGATCTGTTGGGTAATTTTAGTGTTCAGTTGGCAGTGGCAGTTGGCAGTAATACAACGTCACTTCGAGTGTTTTGTTGGAACGTAGTGGAAACAAAATGTATCGAGAAGTAAAGTAAAAATAATTAAAACTCAAAATAAACCAATCAAAACAAAAATGAAAAAGTACTTTTTTGCACTAATGCTATTGGCAATCGGATTTTCAAGCTGCCAAGATGAACCAAAAAAACAACCCGTAAAATCGGAAAAAGCCACTGAAAAAACCGATAGTTTAAAAGTCCTTCGTGGAGAATTTATTTATGTGGACAGTGCCGCGGTTTTAAAGGGGAACGATTTTATTTATGGGGTCGAAATCGACTCCATGGCAAAAAAATTGGCTCGAAAAACCGACTCGTTGAAACGCAATGAGTTCGATATGGTTCCGGTAATCCTCGAAGGGGTTGTAAGGCAAAACAAAAAAGAAGAAGGTTGGGACGAAATCCTCACCATCAAAGAAATACTAAGGGTTTCCGAGCCTGTTTCCGATCCGGCGATCCGGATTGAAAGTGAATAAAAAACGAAAACAAAACCTTCAAGGTCAAAAAAAGACCTTGAAGGTTAACCGAAAAGAGAAAAAATGCTGAAAATAAAAAATCTCCACGCCAATGTGGAAGGAAAAGAAATCCTTCGGGGAATCGATCTCGAAGTCAACGCTGGCGAAATCCACGCCATTATGGGCCCGAACGGTTCCGGGAAAAGCACCTTGGCCTCGGTAATCGCCGGGAAAGAGGAATTTGAAGTGACCGAGGGCGAAATTTTGCTGGAAAACGAAAATATTTCCGAATTGGAAGCCGACGAACGCGCGCACAAAGGAATTTTCCTTTCGTTCCAATATCCGGTGGAAATTCCGGGCGTTTCGGTGACGAATTTTATGAAAACCGCCATCAACGAAACCCGGAAAGCACAAGGTTTGGACGACATGCCCGCCAAGGAAATGTTGCAAAAAATCCGCGAAAAATCGGAATTGTTGGACATCGACCGCAAGTTTTTATCACGTTCACTGAACGAAGGATTTTCCGGTGGTGAAAAAAAGCGGAACGAAATTTTCCAAATGGCCATGCTCGAACCCAAACTCGCCATTTTGGACGAAACCGATTCCGGGCTGGACATTGACGCGTTGAAAATCGTGGCAGATGGCGTGAACCGTTTGCGCACAAAAGATAATGCTGTAGTGGTCATCACGCACTACCAACGTTTGTTGAACTACATTGTTCCAGACCATGTGCACGTGTTGCTCGATGGAAAAATCGTAAAATCCGGCGGAAAGGAACTCGCCAAAGAACTGGAAGAAAAAGGCTATGATTGGCTGAAAGCAGTTGGCAGTGTTCAGTAGGCAGTTGGCAGTCTCAGTTGGCAGTAAATTCGCGACAATTAGATTTAATTCGCATTAATTCGTAGTTATAATTCGTAACAATGGAACTAAAAGACAAACTCATATCATCTTTCATGGCTTTTGAAGAACAGGTCGATGTCAATTCCGACATTCATAACCTTCGGAACGAGGCGATGAAATTTTTTGAAACCACCGGTTTTCCCACCAAAAAAGATGAGGCCTGGAAGTACACATCTTTGAACTCCATCTTGAAGGAAGATTACAGCTTGTTCCCCAAAAAGGAAGATGCGCCGGATTACCGCGATATTAAAAAATACTTCATCCACGATATTGACACTTACAAAATCGTGTTCGTGGACGGGATTTATTCTTCTTATTTATCAGAAACCACGCACGACAAAATCGACGCGTGTTTGATGTCTTCGGCACTTTCCAAGTCGAAATACAAAGCGGTGATCGATAATTATTTCAACAAAATCGCGCCCAAAAACAGTTTGAACGCGCTGAACACTGCTTTTTCACATGAAGGCGCGTACATCAACATCCCGAAAAACACGTTGGCCGACAAGCCAATTCAAATCATCAATTTTTCCACGGGAAATGAAGCCGCGTTGATGGTGCAGCCGCGAAATTTGATTGTGGTGGGCGAAAATTCACACGTGCAAATTATCGAACGCCACCAAAGTTTGACCGACAATCCGGTGCTGACCAATTCGGTGACCGAAGTATTTGCGGAAAAACGCGCGATGATCGATTATTACAAAATCCAAAACGACAAAAGCAACGCCTCCTTGATCGACAATACGTTTGTGGAGCAGCATGGAGAAAGTGTTTGTTCGTTGTTCACCTTTTCTTTTGGAGGAAAATTGACCCGCAACAATTTGAATTTTTACCAAAAAGGCGAACGCATCGATTCCACGATGAAAGGAATCACCATCATTGAAGGAAAACAACACGTAGACCACAACACCTTGGTTCACCACCAAGAACCGAACTGCGAGAGCCACCAAGATTACAAAGGCATTTTTGCCGATCGCGCCACCGGGGTTTTCAACGGAAAAGTGTTGGTGGACAAAAAAGCCCAAAAAACCGACGCTTTTCAAAGCAACAACAACATTTTGGTGGACGACAAAGCTTCGATCAATTCGAAGCCGCAACTCGAAATTTTTGCCGACGACGTGAAATGCAGCCACGGTTGCACGATTGGACAGTTGGACGAAGAAGCCTTGTTTTATTTAAAATCGCGCGGAATTCCCGCCAAAGAAGCCCGGGCATTGTTAATGTACGCTTTTGCCAACAATGTACTTTCCAGTGTAAAAATACCGGAAATCAAAAAACGCATCAACAAGCAAATTGCGTTGAAATTGGGGGTGAATTTGGGGTTTGATTTGTAAACTACGGATTTTCGCGGATTTTTACGGATTTTTACGGATTCTTCCTATTGAAATTTGAACAGAAAAAAATCGACATACTAAAAAATCCGTGCGACTCCCCCATTTTTCAAAAGGAAAGTTTTCGTAGCGAGGTTTCCACCATTGAATCACAAAAGTTTATTTCAGGTTAAAATTATATTTGATGCCTCCATAAACACCCAGTAGAAAACCCGATGTGTTGCGGTTTTGGTTATCCGATATAAAAAAGTGATATTTAAAAGTGGGGTTTATTTCAATCCTTATCCTTTCCGAAAGATTGTAGTGGGCGCCCAATCCGGCATTGATGCTTAAATTGATTTTCAAAAGATCATTTGCACTGCCTAGTTTCAATCTCCCGCCTCTTGAATTTTCGGCAAAAATAACGTTGTTTTGTAACAAAAGGGTACTGAACCCAACAAAGCCATGGACGCCAAATTTGCCTTGGACAAATGAATAGGAAAGCTGAAGCGGCATTTCAATATACTCAATTTCATGCATTAAAGTCAAGGAAGTTCCTGTTCCGTTGAATTCTGAAAATTCTTGTTCGGTCACCAAATTTTCATCGGAAATTGCGGAATAGGAAAGGATCCGAGAAAAGTCCTGCTGGGTGGATGATGGAATGTTTTTTACTGAATATGCCATTTTGGTTCGTAGTACCGCGAAAGAGATACTTAAGTTTTCCGATATAGGAACACTCACGCCCAATCCATAAGAAAAGCTAAACTCGCCAAAAGTTTTTCTGCCATTAAGACTGTTGTCTATAAGGGAATATTTTTTTGAAATATCAAAATAAGTTGGGCCTCCAACTACCATTACTGCCCATTTTCCCCTACTTTCTTGTTCTGTTTTCGTACTGTCTTTTTGTGTGGTTTCTTTTATTCTTTTTTTATTGTTTTGTGTTTTGGCCACACGGGTTGAATCTCTTTTTTCCAAGTCCTTTTTGTGAAGGGAATCCGTTTTCACGTGGCTGATTTTGTTTTTAGATTTCCCCTTTGATGTACTATTTCCACTTTCCCTTTCTACATTAGCAATTGTCTTGTCTATTTTCCCGTTCGGGTTCTTCCTTTTTGAAATTGATTTGATAAGTTTTTCCGCTTTGTTCCCACTAAGGCGCGAACGATTTTTTGGTGAATGATCGTTGTTTTCATTCCCTTTTTTCGGTTTTCTACGATCATTATCTTCATTTATGGTCGTAAATCCATTAGTAATTTCGCCCAAAGAATCTTTGATGAAAATATTTTTTTCAGTTGCGCTATTTGATTTTGAATGACTGCCTTTTCCTTGCGAAATTTTATGGGTTGTATCTATTTGGATTGGATTGGTATTTTTTATTCGAGGTCCTTGTGGGTTTGAAAGAACTGTGTAAAAGATTATTCCCAAAATTGACGAAAAGGCAATAGGCAACAAAAACCAAATAGGCGAAACTTTTCTTTTTTTCTTTTCTTTTTTGTTTAGGGAATCATTTATTTTTCCCCAAAGGTCATCATTTGGTGTTTTTTGGGCGGCATCCAGTTTTTCTTTCAAAAAAAGGCCAATGTCTTTTTTATTTTTCATTATGCTCGGTTTTAAAGTCCTCCGTTTTCATGGCCTCCATTATCTTTTTTCGCAAAATAATTTTTGCCCGGTGGTAATTGGACTTCGATGTGTTTTCGGAAATATTCAATATTTTTGATGTCTGCTTGTGCGAATAGCCGTCCATTTGGTATAGGTTAAATACAAGCCTATACTGGTCGGGCAACTCTTGAATTATTTTCAATAAAGTGTCCAACTTCAAATTTATGCCGGTATCAACATTTAAATCGCCTTCCAAAATACCCTCATTTATTTCGAGGGGTGAATTTTTTCCACCTTTATACTTATCGATGGCTTTGTAAATTGTAATGCGTTTCATCCAACCTTCAAAAGAGCCATTGCCCTTAAAGTTTTTGATTTTCTGAAAAATGGTCAAAAAAGAGTCGTGCAAATTATCTTCGGCATCGGCAGTATTTCTGCAATATTTCAAAGAAATCAAGAAAAGGGAGTCCTTATACAACCGGAAAAGCTCATTTTGAGCTTTTCGATCGTTTTTAATACACGCACGTATCAATTCGGCTTCGTTCAAACAATTAAATTCTTATACAAATGAAAGCAAAATAGTTTTGGTTTAACGTGGTTCAATTTTTAAATTCATGGGCATTCCATCGCTTCAATGATAAAAGATAATGAATCGTCCACAACCTCTCCAGTTTCAACATCTATGGACCGGACATAGATGGTTTGTGGATTTGTACTGTTTGTATATTCCGTAGCTGAAATGGGATTGGTTTCGTTTTCAGCATCTTCTTGGCTTTCATAAAATGAATATTCCAATGGGTTTATAATTTCTTCCCTATCACGGGTAAACGGAAAACACAAAATATAATCCTGAAGAGAAAAAACCGCTTTGCCGGGTTCAAAAGCGCACGCGGCAAACGTTTCTTCGTTACAGGGCAATTCACAATCAATGGTAATGGTAAATGTTGTGCCATCGTTTGACAAAACCATCAGTTCACTGGTTGCGAAATCCAGTTTCCATTCATAGTTAAAAGTTTCTCCCACCACGCCATCATCATACAGGCCAATGTTGATATAGAGTTGATCATCGGTGATATAAGTGACCCAGGTTCCGTAATAAACAATATTATTTTGATAAAAAGAAAGAAAACCATCGGAATCAATCTCTAAAACAGCCCCTTCAAAATTTAAACCGTCCGCATTATATTCCGTGATTTCCCAAGCACATTCCTGGGCACAAAGGGCGCCATTGCAATCGTCAATTATCTCTTTGTCCACACAGTTGTCAATGGCTTGTTTTAGCGCTTCATTGGTATTGATTTCAATAAGATCGCCGTTAGCGTTTATCCCTGTTATGGGGTAGCTCAAACTGATGGATTCCCCTGCTTGCAAATTTTCCAAGAGCGCACTAAATTCTTCATTGGTATGAACAGGCACCGCATGAAGGAACTCCTGATTTTGATCAAAAACAAACAAGATAAAAGAATATCGGAATTGAATGCAGGAAATTTTCGTTTGCGGGTCATCGTCGGCAACCCGGGAAAGCAATGTATAAAGTTCCGATTCCACATAAATATAGTTTGTGGTATATTCCTTGCCTACGGGCTCATTTTCGCAAGCGGCAAAGACAAAGAGCAATAGTAGTACGGTGGTTTTAGCAAGATTTTTCATGAATTTGAATTTTATAAATTATTGTGTGTTTTATTAAGATTCGGTCAAAAACACGTTGAAGATTATCAATCGTTTACCACAAAAATGGAAGCGGCGTACGTGCCATTGGATCCGTCCCCCAAAATTACCGGCACCCCGTTTTTCCAGTATTTGGCCACAGATTCAGAACCATTATATTCGCTACCGGCCACATACACATCTCCCGCAGAAACAACAATGGACCTAGCAGTAGCATCCTTGGTGCCATCGGTCAAGCTTACTAGCTCCCCGTTTTTCCAGTATACAGCTGTATTGATGTGGTCAGAGCTAAGCCCTCCAGTATAACCGGACACATACACATCGCCCTCGGAAACAAAAATAGAAGTTGCTCTAGCAAATTGGACGTCATCGCTCAAAGTAAAGGGCATTCCGTTTTTCCAATATAAGGCTATGCGCTCGTTGTCAGGATATGCATGACCAGCTACATAGACATCGTCGTCTGAAACAAACACAGAGGTTGCCCTTGAGTAAGAAGATTCATCGGTCAAACTTACAGCCACGCCGTTTTTCCAATATTTGGCGATACTTATGGGGAACTGTCCGTGGGATCTCTCATAACCGGCCACATATACATCGCCGTCGAAAACAAAAACAGAATAGGCTATGGCTGTGGTAGTACCATCTGTCAAGCTTACAGGCGTACCGTTTACCCAGTATTTGGCCACATTATTGGTTCCATCATATTCATAACCGGCCACATAAACATTCCCATCGGAAATAAAAATGGAGTGGGCGTAACTTACCGTGTTACCCCCGCCCAAAATTACCGGCACCCCATTTTTCCAGTATTTGGCAATGCCTTCTTCACTACCGGCGACGTACACATCGCTATCGGAGACAAAAATGGAACCAGCACTTCCAAAGGTGAAGTCATTACTAAGAATTACCGGATTTCCATTTTTCCAGAATTTGACCAAACTATATCCGTTATCTTCACTACCAGCCACATAGATGTCGGGTAAGTTTTCTACAATGATGCTAAGTGGCTGGCTGTCTTCGTAGCCTTCTTTTGTTGCGATGGCTTGGTAGGTGCCGGAAGTAGTAAAAATGTGGTTGTAGCCCGAAATGGGGTCGCCGTCCAATAAAATTTGTGCACCGTTTACGGGCGCTCCTCCCGCTCTAACTTCAAAAACAACTTCCTCCCCTTCCTCTATCGAAGTGGACGAAGCGGTTATAGTTAGTTGTATTTCGCTCGAGCCTTTGGAAGTCTCATCATCTTTTGAGCAGGAAAACAAAAGTCCAAGGCTAAATAAAAAAAGGAATATTCCTACTACGGGTTTGGCAAGATTTTTCATGAATTCGAATTTTATAGTTATACTTTTTTTTAAATTTTAGTTAGTGCGATCCTATCTTGGGCAAAGCCTAAGATGTCGTTTTTCAGATCAATATCAATAGACAAATACAAATGGCGGGGTCACGGCTCTTTCTTTATAGTCTGAATGATTTGGAAAAAGTTGCGTGAGAAAAAATACAAGTAGGAAAAGTAAATCATCAACTAAAGTTTCAAGCTTAACAAATGAAAATCAATCATTGGGGATTTTGATTTCAAAAACACTGTGTTTGAATAAGAAACCCGTACTTTTGCAGTATGAATCTACCCGTCGCAAAAAAGTTGAATATCGAAAAAATCCGCCAAGATTTTCCCATTCTTCAACGGAAAGTCAACGGAAAACCCTTGGTTTATTTTGACAATGCGGCGACTTCGCAAACGCCAAAGCAAGTTATTGATTGCATTGTCGATTATTATTCCAACTACAACGCGAACATCCACCGTGGCGTGCATTCGCTTTCGCAAGAAGCCACCGATGCGTATGAACAAGCGCGCGAAAAAATCCGGAAACATTTCAATGCGGCCAAAACCCATGAAATTATTTTTACTTCCGGCACCACGCACGGTGTGAATTTGGTCGCCAACGGGTTTGCAAAATTCTTGAAAAAAGGAGATGAATTGTTGGTTTCTGCTTTGGAACATCATTCCAACATCGTTCCGTGGCAAATGCTCTGCGAACGCACCGGCGCGATTTTGAAAGTCATTCCGATGACCGCGGAAGGCGAACTGGACAAAATTCATTTGGAGAATGCCTTTTCTCAAAAAACGAAATTGGTTTTTGTCAACCACGTTTCCAACGCGTTGGGAACCATTAACCCGATTGAAAAAATTATTGAAAAAGCGCACGCGGTCGGC
>DASSWG010000124.1:0-2398 GCA_035705295.1 Flavobacteriaceae bacterium | reverse complement strand
CGCAACGATCATAAAATTGCGCGCGAATTGCGAAGAAAATATCCTGAAATCAATTTTATAGGAATCAATATTGACGACTCCGAACCACAAATTTGGCTCGATGCCCTAAGAAAAAATGGGTATGATCAAGATTTTGAATATCAAATACGCAACAGTGGCGACAAAAAAATTCTCTATACCAATTACTTGAACAAGGTGCTTTTCATCAACAAAAAAGGGGAAATCGTTTTTGGCGACATCACCTTTGACCACGGTGCGTTCGAAGGCTACATTTTGGAATTCTTGAACCAGTGATTTTTTTAATCTCTTAGGGCTTAACTCCCCATGACTTGCCTCGTTTTTTTTTTGGAACCTGCCCGTCCGGCAGGCGGGTTTGGTGCTTGGGATTTCGGATTTTAATACCTCGTGGGCTTGCCCCGAGGTAGTTTATTCTTACCACTATTTCTTTAATTTCCTTTTTTGTGATCGGCCAAAAATTTCTCCAATCCAATGTCTGTCAATGGGTGTTTCAACAGGCCTTCAATAGAAGAAAGCGGTCCGGTCATCACATCTGCACCCAGTTTTGCGCAATCGATCACGTGCATGGTATGGCGCACAGAAGCGGCCAAAATTTCGGTTTCGAAACCATAATTGTCATAAATTAGACGAATTTCGGCGATCAAATTCAGACCGTCGGTCGAAATATCGTCTAACCGCCCAATGAACGGTGAAACATAGGTTGCCCCGGCTTTGGCCGCCAACAAGGCTTGCCCAGCGGAAAAAACCAACGTGCAATTGGTTTTGATTCCTTTATCGCTGAAATATTTGATGGCTTTTACACCTTCTTTGATCATCGGTACTTTCACCACAATTTGGTCGTGCAAAGCGGCCAATTCTTCACCTTCTTTCACAATTCCGTCAAAATCGGTGGAAATCACTTCCGCGCTCACATCGCCATCGACAATATCGCAGATTTTTTGATAATGTGCGATAATGTTTTCTTTGCCCGTAATTCCTTCTTTCGCCATCAACGACGGGTTGGTGGTCACGCCGTCCAGAATACCCATGTTTTGAGCTTCTTTGATTTGTTCCAAATTGGCGGTATCGATAAAAAATTTCATTGCAAAGACGTTTTTTTAGTTAACTGTTCAATTCGCGAAAATTCGATTTAATCCGAAAAATTCGTATTCACAAAATTACAACTTATAATGTTTCAGCAACATTTTTTCATACAGTTTATCGGGTAAAATATGTTTTAGGGCAATGGAAAACTTCTGAATGAATGCTCCCACTTTATAGTGAATCGTCGGATTTTTCTCTTGCATCACCGCATGCACTTTTTGGGCCATCAAAACAGGGTCTTTTCCTGCATCCACTTCCTTGTTCATTAATTCCAACGTCTTCCTGTAATGTTTTTCGTATGGAGAACCTTTGATCAAAGGTGCGTGGTACCTTCCCGCAGCAATATTGGTCGCAAAATCACCGGGCGCGATGTTGGTCATTTTGATGTTGAAATCTTTCAACTCCATCCGAAAAGCTTCGGTGGTAAGTTCCAAAGCTCCTTTGGTGGCTGAATAAATTCCCCGATAGGGCAACCCCATATAGCCTGCAATCGATGTAATATTAATGATAAACCCACCGCCATTTTTCCGCATGGATGGCAAAACCGCTTTGATGACCTTGATCGCCCCAAAATAATTGGTGTCGAAAGCGCGGGCAATTTCTTCGTCAGGGGTTTCTTCGATGGGTCCGGTGATGCCCATTCCGGCATTGTTGATCAAGTAATCGATTTTCCCTTCTTGCTGAAGAACTTCGGAAACAGCGGCTTGGATCGTTTCTTTGTTGGTGACGTCCAAGGCTACAAAACGAATTCCGTCCTTGATCTTTTCTTTGGGGTTTCGACTGGTGCCGTAAACGATATATCCCTTTTCCACAAGGTATTTTCCGATGGAATTTCCAATTCCGGAAGAAGCGCCGGTTATTAAAACTACTGCTGCCATACAACTAAATTACCGGGCAAATATCGCTTATTTTTAGAGAATTTGAAGATTGGAAGAAAAAATCGGGGTGAAAATGGATGGTAAAAAACAAAATCCTTGAATTTTGGGCACAAAAAATGGCAAGCTACCTACATCACACCGCTACGACCGTTTACCCTTGCTGCGTTCCCGCCCTGGGGGATTCAACAGGAGCTGGTTGTGTAGGACTTGCCGGTGCAAAGATACGGAGTTTATGGAAATGGGCAAAGGTTTTTGTTGGAAATTCCCTAAATTTGACCGCCTAAAAAACCTTTATTCCCAATGAAAGCACCTAAACTTTTGGCCTCCTTTCTTTTACCGTTTTTACTGATTTCCTGTGGAGACAAAAAAACAAATTTCAAGCTTGATTTTGCCAATAATTCGAAAGAATATCACTTGGG
>DASSWG010000123.1:0-2837 GCA_035705295.1 Flavobacteriaceae bacterium | reverse complement strand
GTTTATGGGGCAACCATTGATCGTGTGGTGCGCCAGTTGCTGGCTGATGTTCCAATACATGTATTTGAAATTGGAATTTGAAATTACATTTTCTTCTCCGTTTTCGGGCATCAAGGCCACTTCTAAATTAATGTCAAAACTTTTTTTTCCTTCACTTTGCAAATAAGGAAACTGTTTTTTTAACGGCTCTGGACCGTTCACCCGAAAAGGTTCCAAAGCGTCCAAAGTTACGATCCAAGGCGACATGGAAGAAGCAAAGCTTTTTGCCAAAAATGGCCCCAAAGGAACATATTCCCATTTTTGGATATCGCGTGCGCTCCAATCGTTGAAAAGCACCATTCCAAAAATAAATTCTTCGGCATTTTCTACCGGAATAGGTTCGCCCATTGGATTTCCGGTAGTGGTGATGAAAGCCATTTCCAGCTCGAAATCGATGCGTTTTGATGGCCCAAAAACGGGTTCTTCGGCACCTTTGGGAAGCGTTTGTCCTTGCGGACGGTGAATGGGGATTTCACTGGGAACAATGGAAGAACTCCGCCCATGATAACCAACCGGAATGTGCAACCAGTTGGGCAACAGCGCATTGTCTGGGTCTCGGAACATCGCGCCAACATTGGTCGCGTGTTCTTTACTGGAATAAAAATCGGTGTAATCGCCCACTTGTACCGGCAACTGCATTTCCACTTCGTCCATCGTGAAAAGTACCGCTTTGCAATGCTCTTCGTTGTTTTTTAAGGTGCTGTTTCCCGCATCAAAAATATCCCCGATCCGGTTGCGTACCGCACGCCAGGTTTTTCGCCCATCGGCGATAAAATCGTTCAAGGTGTCCTGCAAAAAAATATCTTCCGTTAGCGGAATTCCTTCAAAATAGCCCAATTGGTGCAAAGCGCTTAAATCGATGGCATAATCTCCAATCCGGGTGCCGATGGTGACCACATCGTCCGCGGTCAAAAACACCCCAAAAGGAATATTTTGAATGGGAAAATCGGTGTTTTCAGGTGTTGATAACCAGGTTTTTCGTTTTGGATCGTTTGCTGTGATCGACATATCGTTATATTGGATTTTTAGTTGAATTTAGTTCGGATTCAAATATATTATTTTATTGTTGTTAACCGAATGCTTTTGCTATTTTTGGTCAATATTTAACGAATAATTTTAGAATGAAAAGGGACACTACTGTTTTTGAGTTGATAGAAGCGGAAAAACAACGCCAAATCAACGGATTGGAACTTATTGCCAGTGAAAATTTTGTGAGCAGCCAAGTATTGGAAGCCGCCGGATCGGTCTTGACCAACAAATATGCGGAAGGTTTTCCCGGAAAACGTTACTACGGAGGCTGCGAAATTGTGGATCAGGTGGAACAAATCGCCATCGATCTGGCAAAGGAACTTTTTGGTGCTGAATATGCAAACGTACAGCCCCATTCCGGTTCGCAGGCAAATACTGCGGTTTATGCGGCCTGTTTGAAACCCGGTGATAAAATTTTGGGGTTCGATCTTTCCCACGGCGGGCATTTGACACACGGTTCACCGGTGAATTTTTCGGGAAAATTGTACAACCCGGTTTTTTATGGGGTAAAAAAAGAAACCGGCACCATCGATTACGACCACGTATTGAAAGTTGCCGAGAAAGAAAAACCCAAGTTGATTATTGCGGGGGCTTCGGCCTATTCGCGGGATATGGATTTTGAAAAATTCCGTGAAATTGCCGATAAAACCGGTGCTTTGTTAATGGCCGATATCGCGCATCCCGCAGGTTTGATCGCCAAAGGCCTGCTTTCTGATCCGTTGCCCCATTGCCACATTGTGACCACCACTACCCACAAAACCATTCGTGGCCCGCGCGGCGGAATGATTTTGATGGGAAAAGATTTTGAAAACCCCTTTGGTTTAAAATTGAAAAACGGTAACCTGAAAAAAATGTCCACTTTGTTGGACAGCGCGGTTTTTCCGGGCAATCAAGGCGGTCCGTTGGAACACATCATCGCCGCGAAAGCAGTTGCTTTTGGCGAAGCGTTGACCGATGAATTTTTGCATTATATGGTACAGGTGAAGAAAAACGCCGCCGTAATGGCAAAAGCTTTTATGGAAAAAGGTTATCAAGTTATTTCGGGTGGAACGGACAATCACATGATGCTGATCGACCTGCGGAACAAAAACATTACCGGGAAAGCCGCGGAAGAAGCTTTGGGGAAAGCCGAAATCACCGTGAACAAAAACATGGTACCGTTCGACGACAAGTCGCCGTTTGTTACTTCGGGCATCCGAGTTGGAACCCCGGCGGTGACCACGCGCGGCTTGAAAGAAGAGGATATGAAAATTATTGTGAATTTGATCGATGAAGTGATCGAAAATAGCGAAGACGAACAAGTTTTAAAATCGGTACAAAACAAAGTCCAGAAAATGATGGGTGGAAAACCTTTGTTTCAATTTTAATCTTATTTTTGCGGATATTTATTAATCAAAAAAAGAAAAATGAAAAAAGTAGTCATCTTAATCGTATTGTTTGTAGGTTTTGCGGGGTTTTCACAAAATGAAGACTACAAGACCGACGCCTTGAAATTGGTGAAAATGCAATCGGAAGGTCAATTTGAAGTGATGTTGAAACCTTTTAAAAGTATGGTTCCCGCCGAAAACCAAGAAGCTTTTATGAAAGAAGTTAGAGCCACCATGCCTGATTTGTACAAGCAAATCGCGGAAGTTTACATGGAATATTACACCCACGAGGAAATCAAAGAAATTTTGGATTTCTATGAATCGCCAATTGGACAAAAAGTGATCGAACAAACCCCAAAAATTACCGAAAAATCAATGACTATCGGGCAAACTTGGGGAATG
>DASSWG010000122.1:0-17193 GCA_035705295.1 Flavobacteriaceae bacterium | reverse complement strand
CATATTTTAGGGGGTTATCTTTTTAGGACGCTGACGTAGGACTAAATGACGTAGGACATAAGACAGATTTATGAATTTAACCCACTGCAAATGTGAACGATAGCTATTTTTGTCCTATGTCATAGGTCCTGTCGTCCTATGTCTCATTTTATTTTGGACACTATTGGTACGGAATAATGGTTTTTCGGTTCAAATCAAATCATTTCTTCTTGAAAATATAATTTTTATAAAATCCTTTTTCATCGGAAAACCAAGTGGTAATTTCCAACCCGGCTTCGTTTGCCAACCATTCCACGACTGCATCGTCGTATTTTTGGGAGATTTCGACATGGATACTTTCCCACGGATCAAAATGAACGGTCAAATTCAAGTATTCAATAAAAATTTCTTGTCCGGTTTTGCTCACCAAAAAACTTTTTGCCGTTCCGGTTTCCGGGTCGTAGGTTTCCCAATGTAGAAAATTTTCAACATTAAAATTCCCTCCAAATTCGGCATTGATGCGCACCAAAATATTTTTATTGAAAGCTGCCGTCACCCCGGTTTTGTCGTTGTAAGCATCCAAAATGGTTTGCGGGTTTTTCTTTTGGTCGAAACCCATAAAAAGCAAATCATTTTCATTCATGGAACTTTGAATGTTTTTTAGAAAATCGATGGCATTTTCGTGGAGCAAATTCCCGATGTTCGAGCCCAACATCAAGATCACTTTTTTTCGTGAATCGTATTCCGAAAGTCGATCCAAAGTTTTGAAATAAGTTCCTTGCTGTGATTTTACCGCGACTTTTGGAAGTTCCTTTTTCAGGGAAGATTCCAAACCATCCAAAGCGTTTTGGCTGATATCGACCGGCAAATACGTGAAATCATATCCTTTTTCCGAAAGGTGTTTCAACAAAATTTTTGTTTTTTTTCCGTCGCCCGCACCGAGTTCTATAAGGTCGAAACCTTTTGGACCATTAAAAGTTTCGGCGATTGCCTTGGTGTGTTTTTGCAAAATATCAAATTCGCAACGTGTCAGGTAATAGTCGGGCAAATCCATGATCTTCTGAAAGAGTTTGTCCCCTTTTTGATCGTAGATAAATTTGGAAGAAAGACGTTTCGGAAAAGCGGTCAGGCCTTCGCGGACTTCTTTTTCAAAATCGGATATATGTATGTTTTGGGTGGTTGCTTTTTTCATAAAAAAAGGGATTATTTTGCCAAGCGCAAACCGGTGAATTGCCAGCGCAAATGTGGATGGAAAAAATTTCGGTACGTTGGCCTCGTATGATTTTCGGGCGTGGCCACCGAACCGCCTCGCAATACTTTTTGGTTCACCATAAATTTGCCGTTGTACTCGCCAAGCGCGCCTTCGGCTTTTTTATATTTTGGGTAGGGGAGGTAGGCGCTTTCGGTCCATTCCCAACGGGTTCCCCATTCAAATTTTTCTTGGGCGATTTCCCATTCAAATTCCGTCGGTAATCGCAATTTTTTCCATTGTGCAAAAGCCGCCGCTTCGTAATAGGAAATATGGGTCAACGGAGCTTTTTTATTTAATTCTTTCAATCCCGAAAGTGTGTATTGGCACCATTCCCCATCTATTTTGTGCCAATATTGCGGAGATTCTATGCAATTTTGTTTCAACCATTCCCAAGCTTCGGAATGCCACAAAAGCACATCTTCGTAGCCACCGGCTTCCATAAATTCCAGGTATTCTTCGTTGGTGACAAGCTTGTTGGAAATGGAAAAATCGTTCAAAAAAACTTTGTGCCTTCCCAATTCGTTGTCGTAGCAAAAACCGGTTTCATTATAACCGATTTCATAAATCCCTTCGGGAATTTCAAACCATCTCTGTGAAAAATCCTGCACTTTGTTTTCTCTGAAATGTTCGTTGTAAACAGGCACCAATGGGTTGTTGCCCAAAATGTATTTGATGTCGGTCAACAGCAGTTCTTGGTGTTGTTTTTCGTGGTGGATACCGATCGTCAAGAGTTCTTCAATTTCTTTTGAAGGCTTGTTTTTAAGGAATTCGGCCAGTTTTTGGGTCACATAGGTGCGGTACTCATAAATTTTTTCCACTGTGGGCCGTGACAAATTCCCACGGTCGGTGCGCACTGTTTTTTCGCCCACACTTTCGTAATAACTGTTGAAAACGAATGAAAAATCCTTGTCGAAAACTTCGTAATCCGGAACGTATTTTGTGAGTATAAATTCTTCAAAAAACCAAGTGGTATGCCCCAAATGCCATTTCGGCGGCGAGACGTCCACAATGGGCTGCACCACATAATCCTCAATTTCCAAGGGTTCGCATAAAATTTCCGTTTGGGCACGGGTTTCGGTAAAAAGTGAAAGCAGCTCGAGGTTCATGGCAAACGGCTTTTTATGGCCGTTCCCAAATTTACGATTTTTTGCTTAGTCAGAAAAAACCACTTGTTAAATAGTGGTTAAAAAAACCAGATCATTTGGCTCAATAAAAGTTGTTTTTTAAAAACTGAACGGCACGGTGTATTTTATGGAAGTGGGTTTGCCGCCAATGCTTCCCGGTTTCATCTTGGGAAGTAGCAAAATTACCCGTTTTGCTTCTTTTTGAAGTGCTTCCGATCCGCCTTCAATGCTTTTTATTTCTGCTTCTCCTTCTTTGTTGATGACCATGTTCACCAAAATCCGGGTGCCTTTGTCGGCGGGCGTATATCCATTTGAGAAATCGAAATTTTCCGAAATGTGCAGTGCCAGTTTCTCGTTGAAACATTTCTGCTTTTTGGCTTCGCTTCCTTCGCAACCGGGCCAAACCGGTGCAATTTCGCGCATGGTGAGCGTGTTTCCTTCAGTGGTGACGCCTTCTTGGGCGAAACCCACAGTGGAAACCAGTACAAACAAAATTAAAATGGGAGTTTTCATAAGCTATAATTTTTATTAAACCGCAACTTTCCCTTTAATTGGCGGGTGCGGATCGTAATTTTCCAGTGTAAAGTCATCAAATTTGAAGCCAAAAATATCGTTTACCTCCGGGTTGATTTTCATCAAAGGCAATTTCCGGGGTTCGCGCGACAATTGCAGGTTCATTTGTTCGTAATGGTTGCTGTAAATATGCGCATCGCCGAACGTGTGCACAAAATCGCCCGGTTCATACCCGCAAACCTGCGCCATCATCATTGTGAACAATGCGTATGAAGCAATGTTGAACGGCACGCCCAAAAACACGTCCGCGCTCCGCTGATAAAGTTGTAACGACAACCTGCGTTTTCCTCCCCCTTGGGGGGAGATGTCCCGAGAATTCGGGACGGAGGGGGACACGTAAAATTGAAAAAACGCATGGCAAGGCGGCAAGGCGGCTTTTCCATTGGCCACATTTTCGCTGAAAGATTTGGATGTATCGGGCAAAACGCTCGGGTTCCAAGCCGAAACCAACATGCGGCGACTATTGGGATTTTTCTTTAAAGCTTCTACGATTTCCGAAATTTGATCGATTTCATCGCTGTTCCAATTGCGCCATTGGTGGCCGTACACCGGACCCAAATCGCCTTTTTCGTCCGCCCATTCGTTCCATATCCGCACGCCGTTTTCCTGTAAATAATTGATGTTGGTATCGCCTTTCAAAAACCACAACAATTCATAAATGATGGATTTCAAATGCAATTTTTTGGTGGTTACCATCGGAAAACCCTCGCTCAAATCGAAGCGCATTTGATACCCGAACACACTTTTGGTGCCGGTTCCGGTGCGGTCCGCTTTTTCGGTTCCGTTTTCCAAAACATGTTTTACGAGGTCTAAATATTGTTGCATGTTGAAAGAGTTGATCGGTGAATAATAGTTAATTGGATTCAGTTCTGTGCTGAAAATATTTACGCACAGCTATTTTATTTTTGAAAATATTCCATCCAATATTCTTTTGGGGATACAATTTTTGTGGTCTTATAGCTATCAATTGTAAAATCTTTTGTGTTTCCGGTGATTAAAAAATCGGCTTTGCAAGTTTCGGCGAGTTCCAAAAATTTATTATCATCGGGGTCTTTGATTATTTCAATCTTTGCAGTAGGGAAATATTCAAGTCCCCGTTTTTCTATGTCCACAAGTAGTGTTTGGGCGTTGGCTGCAAAATCGGTGAATTTCGTAAATTTTTTCCGGTTCAGCACATCAAAATATTCTTCAAAAACTTCATTTGAAAGACAGAGTTCAAGATTATCGTTGGAAAAAAGTTCATTTACGATATGGAAAGGATAGCCTCGTTGAATTAATGACGAAACTAGAACGTTGGTGTCAATTATGATTTTTTGCATGCTTCCTAACTGCATTGACTTCTTTTGAAATATCGTCCATTGTCATTTTGGAAAGCCCATATTTTTCAGCAAGTTTAATACTTTCGTTCAATCGCTGTTTGGTCAATTCATTGCTGATAATATCAATTAGGTCGGAAAAAGAAAATTTTTCCGATTTCAAGCCAAATTTGTTGTACTCAATTTCTGATATGGATATGTTTATGGTTTTCATTTTGTCAGTTTAAGTATTTCAAATTTACGAATTAAATTTCGGTTTTTAGATTTTGGTGGTTGGTTCGACTGTTATTTCCGTATGGCGCTCATTTTCCAAAACTACAAATTTTATGGATCAATGCCGAACTTCTTCCACATCGATCGGGGTGTGTTTGTATTTAAAAACAAAGGGAAAAGTGATTGCCAAAACAAGCGCATACGCAGCAAATGCGAACCAAATGCTTTGCCAATCGCGCACGCCGTTTACGGTATAAACATCAACGACCCAGCCGCTAATCATTCCGCCGAAAAACGCGCCCAAACCATTCGTCATGATCATAAACAAACCTTGTGCGCTGGAACGAATTTTGGGGCTAGCTTCTTTTTCGATAAACAATGATCCGGAAATATTGAAAAAATCGAAGGCCATTCCGTACACGATCATTGACAAAACCAATAAATACAAACCATCTGCAGGATTCCCGATGCCGAATAATCCGAAGCGCAAAACCCATGCCAACATGCTGAACAGCATCACTTTTTTAATGCCAAAACGTTTCAAGAAAAAAGGAATTGTTAAAATAAACAACACTTCCGAAATTTGAGACATTGACAACAATAAATTGGGGTGTTGCACACCAAAGGATTCGGGATAAACGTCGTTGAAACTGTTCAAAAACGGCCCGCCAAACGCGTTTGTAATTTGCAAAGCGGCTCCCAAAAGCATTGAAAAAACAAAGAAAACCGCCATTTTTCGTTGTTTGAAAAGCACAAAAGCGTTCAAACCCATTGCAGAAACCCAAGTTTTGTCCTCTTCTTCTTTTTGGGGCGGCGTGGGCGGCATCGTAAATGCATAAAGCGATAAAAACAAAGCCGAGCCTGCGGCTACATACAATTGTTCGTGGGTTTTGGTCCATTCCAGAAAATCCACCAACCACATTGCCGCGATGAAACCTATGGTTCCCCAAACGCGAATGGGCGGAAAATCTTTGACAATGTCAAAGCCTTTTTTTTCCAAAAGGTGATACGAAACGGAATTGTTCAGTGCAATGGTGGGCATATAGACCAATGCGTTCAAAAGCATCAGAAAATAAAGCGTGCTGTAATCGGTGGTTGTGGCCGCAAAAAACATCGCCGCGGCGCCGACGAGATGACAAATTCCCAAAATTCGTTCGGCATTTACCCAGCGGTCGGCAACGATGCCTAGCAACCCGGGCATAAAAAGAGAGGCAATTCCCATTGTGGCATAGACCGCGCCAATTTGAAGCCCGCTGAAACCCAGCGTAACGCCCATATAACTTCCCATGGAAATCAACCACGAACCCCAGATGAAGAACTCCAGGAAGTTCATGATCGTCAAACGTGTTTTTATGCCCATACTTTTTTTGGTTGGAATTGGAGGGGAAGATACGAAAAATGTGTTATTGGTTGATCGGGGATTGGGGAACGGTTAATTGGGGAATGGTTAATTGGCCCTTCGACAAGCTCAGGGGACAAATTGGTTGATTGGAAATGTGTGTTTTGGAAAAGAAATTTTAAATCTAAAAAAATTAAACCCAAAACCTATTTTTTCCGTTTTGAAATCTCATCCCGAAGCCTAGCAGCTTTTTCGTAATCTTCTTTTTTCACGGCTTCTTCCAAGGCTTTTTTTAAATCGGTCAAAGATTTGGTTTTGAGAGGGTCGTCTTCCATTTCGTGGATGTTTTCCGGCAGGACCTCCTCTACGATGCTTTGTGCTTTTTTTACCGCTTCTTCCCGGGTTTGCTCTGGTTTCAAATAAATCCCCGCTTTGTCCAAGATGTTTTTATAGGTGAAAATGGGCGCGTTGAAACGCAAGGCTAAAGCAATGGCGTCGCTGGTGCGCGCATCGATGATTTCTTCGATTTTGTCGCGTTCGCAAATCAAACTGGAATAAAAAACGCCGTCCACCAATTTATGGATAATGACCTGTTTCACCTGAATGGCGAAGCGGTCGGAAAAATTCTTGAACAAATCGTGCGTGAGCGGCCGTGGCGGTTTGATTTCTTTTTCCAACGCAATGGCGATCGATTGTGCCTCGAAAGCGCCGATGACAATTGGAAGCTGCCGTTTTCCGTCCACTTCGCTCAACAACAATGCGTAGGCGCCGTTTTGGGTTTGGCTGTAAGAAATTCCTTTGATATTTAGGCGCACTAAGCTCATACTTCAAAAAATCTAAACGGTTCAAACAAGAGTAGCTTTCTTTTTTGAACCGTTTCCTGCTTTACACAAATCTAAGAAAATTATGCGTTGTTCGCCTTGAATTCCTTTAATTTTTCGATGAGTTTTGGAACCACTTCAAATGCGTCGCCCACCACGCCGTAATCCGCAGCTTTGAAAAAAGGTGCTTCCGGGTCGTTGTTGATGACCACTTTTGTTTTTGCGGCATTGATTCCCGCCAAATGTTGAATGGCGCCGGAAATGCCAATGGCAATGTACAAATTGGAAGCCACGGGTTTTCCGGTTTGGCCCACGTGTTCGCTGTGCGGCCGCCAACCCATATCGCTCACGGGTTTGGAACAAGCCGTTGCCGCGCCGAGCACTTCCGCCAATTCTTCGATCATTCCCCAATTTTCTGGGCCTTTCAATCCGCGTCCGCCGGAAACCACGATTTCCGCATCGGCGATGGTAATTTTGTCGGTGGCTTTATCGACTGATTCCACGTTCACGGAAAAATCTTCCCCGGAAAGTGAGGGTTCAAAATTTTCTGTGGAAAGTTCGGTTTTGTTTTCTTTGAGCGGGAACGCGTTTTTGGACAAGCCGATCAATTTCACTTCGGTGTCAATTGTGGTTAAACTAAATGCTTTGTTACTAAAAGCGGTGCGTTTCACGGTAAATGGATCAACGCTTTCCGGCAAAGCCACCACGTTCGAAGCATAGCCGGCTTCCAAATGGACCGCCAACAAGGGCGCCAAATATTTTCCATTGGCCGTTTGGTCGATCACCACCACTTTGGTTCCTTCTTTTTTTGCGGCTTGCGCAATGGCATCGGCATAAGCCTCCGCATTGAAATTCTTCAATTTTTCGTGGGAAACGTTCAGTACTTTTTCCACGCCGTAATTCCCCAATTCGGAAGTGTTTTCCGTATTGAAAGCAATGGCGGTGACGTTGGTTCCCAATTTATCCGCAATTCCTTTGGCATAAGAAGCCGCTTGGAACGCATCTTTTTTGAATTTTCCGTTTTCGGATTCGGTATATACTAAAATGGACATGAAAAGTTATGAGTTATGAGTTCAGAGTTATGAGTTTACGTGTTGCGAGTATGCGGGTTATGAGTTATTCGGTTACTAAGTTATTAAGTTATACTATACTATTAATTATAGCTTAGACTGCCAACTGCCAACTGCGACTGCCAGCTAAATAACTTTCGCTTCGTTGTGCAGCAAATCGATCAATTCGTCCAAATTGTCGGGATCGATCATTTTGGTTGGGCCTTTGGGCGCTGGTTTTTCGAATTTCACAGCCGTGGTTTCCGGTTTTGCTTCCACGGGTTCCACCACGTTCAAGGGTTTTTTTCGGGCCATCATAATGCCGCGCATATTTGGGATGCGCAAATCCTTTTCTTCCACCAAACCTTTTTGGCCGCCAATGACCAACGGCAAATCCGCTGTCAAGGTTTCTTTTCCGCCGTCAATTTCGCGGGTGGCGGTTGCTTTATCTCCTTCTATTTCGAGACCAACACAAGTATTGATGAAATTTGCTTTCAACAAACCGGCCAACATTCCCGGAACCATTCCGCCGTTGTAGTCGATGCTTTCGCGCCCGGCGATGACCAAATCGTAATTTCCATCCTGGACGACTTTCGTCAATTCTTTGGCGACTTGAAATCCGTCCCTTGCCGGTGTGTTCACACGGATTGCACTATCGGCGCCGATGGCCAAGGCTTTGCGCAACGTGGGTTCGGTTTCGGGACCACCGACGCTCACCACATCGATGCTGGCACCTTGTTTTTCTTTGAACCACATCGCTCGGGTCAGGCCAAATTCATCGTTCGGGTTGATCACAAATTGCACGCCGTTGGTGTCGAATTGAGTATCGCCTTCCGTAAAGTTTATTTTTGAAGTTGTGTCGGGCACGTGGCTTATGCAAACCAATATTTTCATTTTTAATAATTTTAAAAGGAACAACTAAATTAATAGCTGCGAAGATAAGGGAAATTATTAAAAATAGGCAATTATGCGCGCACGGGATTTGGCGGGATAAAGATCGTTTTTAGGGAAAATGTTCCCAACACAAAAAAAAGTGCCTGTCAATAATAGGTTTCGAAAATTGTATGCTTATTTTTGTAGATTGTTATTAAAGATAATTTCGAATATAATGGCCAAAAGAACAATTCAATTTAGGGAAGCGGTTTGCGAAGCGATGAGCGAAGAAATGCGCAAAGATGAAACCGTATATTTAATGGGCGAAGAAGTCGCCGAATACAACGGGGCCTACAAAGCTTCAAAAGGAATGTTGGACGAATTTGGCGCCGAGCGCGTTATCGACACCCCGATTTCCGAATTGGGTTTTGCGGGGATTGCAATCGGCTCCAGCATGGTCGGCAACCGCCCGATCGTGGAATATATGACCTTTAATTTCTCTTTGGTCGGAATCGATCAGATCATCAACAACGCGGCGAAAATCCGACAAATGTCGGGCGGACAGTTCAATTGCCCCATTGTTTTCCGTGGCCCCACCGCTTCTGCCGGTCAATTGGGCGCCACGCATTCGCAAGCTTTGGAAAGTTTGTACGCCAACGTTCCGGGCTTGAAAGTGGTGGTACCTTCCAATCCGTACGATGCCAAAGGCTTGTTGAAATCGGCCATCCGCGATGACGACCCGGTGATTTTTATGGAAAGCGAGCAAATGTATGGCGACAAAGGCGAAGTGCCGGAAGAGGAATATACTTTGCCAATTGGCGTGGCGGACATCAAACGCGAAGGAAAAGATGTTACGATCGTATCTTTCGGAAAAATTATCAAAGAAGCCTATAAAGCCGCGGAAGAATTGGAAAAAGACGAAATTTCGTGTGAAATCATCGATTTGCGCACTGTGCGGCCCATCGATTATGAAGCTATTTACAAATCGGTGAAAAAAACCAACCGCTTGGTGATTTTGGAAGAAGCTTGGCCGCTCGGAAACATCGCCTCCGAAGTGATTTCCCAAGTGCAACAGAATATGTTCGATTATTTGGATGCCCCGATTTTGCGGATCAATACCGCCGACACGCCCGCGCCCTATTCACCCGTTTTGCTGAAAGAATGGTTGCCGAACAGCAAGGATGTGGTGAAGGCGGTGAAAAAAGTATTGTATAAATAGTTAGAAAATCACAATCACCAAACAAGGTTTTCGCCATAGTTTTTAAACATTCGATCTTTCGATATTAATGTCAACCCTTCATTTTTCGCTTGGGCGATAATCAAACGGTCAAACGGATCTCGGTGATGGAATTGCAATGTTGAATTCATTAGTATATGCGATGTTTTTATTGGCAAAATTGTAAATCCACTTTGATCAATCAATTCAAAAATATGGTTTAAATTCGTATTTAATTGTAGTTTACCCAAAGAATATTTAATTCCCATTTCCCAAAATGAAGCAATACTTACATAGCAAATATTAGAAGGTTCTTCGATCAATCTTTTTGCCTTCGTAGAAAGCTGGTTGTTTTCCGTGATGAACCAAATGACAGAGTGAGTATCCAAAAGTAGGTCCATTACATATATTCTTTAAAGTCATCTAAGGGTTCATCGAAATCTTTTCGCATTTCAACCAAGCCTTTTGCCAACCCTGGTTTTCTTTTGGTTCGTAAAGTGGTGGCACGTTTTTTTTTGTTCAACAAAAACTCTATGAAATCCAAAACTTCCCCTTGCATGCTTTTTGGAAGAAGCTGCACTTGACGCGAAATTATTTCGGTAACGGACATAAGCTTGTTTGTTTAGTATGCTAAGGTACTAAAATTTGATCAATAGCCCGCGCCCTATTCACCCGTTTTGCTGAAAGAATGGTTGCCGAACAGCGACGATGTTGTTAAAGCCGTGAAAAAAGTGCTGTACAAATAAAATTATCCACCTATATTTGAAGCTCCGTTTTTCTTGAACGGAGCTTTTTTTTGCTCATTATGAAAATAAAAATTTCCATTGTTTTTCTCTTCTTCCTTGCGGTTGTTTCCGTTTCGGCACAAACCAGGGTCGGTGGAATTGTGGTGGACGAGACGGGCAATGGTGTTCCTTTTGCAAATGTGATTTTCCCGAATTCTTCCGAAGGGACCATCACCAACGACGACGGCAGTTTTTATTTGGAATCGGAAAACAAGTATGATTCGCTGACGGTTTCCTATATCGGTTACAAAACCAAAACGGTTCCGTTAAAAGGCTCGTATTCCACCAATTTACGAATCGTGCTGAAACAAGAAGCCGCATCGCTCGGGCAAGTAGTGATTTACCAAGGGAAAACTTCCAAAAAAAACAACCCGGCGATCGATATTCTGCGCAAAATATGGGAAAATCGGCGCGAAAACGGGGTAGATCAATTCGACCAATACCAATATGACAAATATGAAAAATTGGAATTCGACATCAATACCATCGATAGTGCGTTTATCGATAACCGTATTTTCAATGGAATGGAGTTTATTTTTGATGAAATGGACACCAGTCGCGTAACCGGAAAAACCTATTTGCCGATTTTCATCAACGAAGCCTACTCCAAAGTTTATGGGGACAATATTTTAAACGAAGAAAAAGAAGTGTTGATCGGCAATAAAAGTTCGGGTTTTGACGACAACAAAACACTGATCGATTATATAAAACAACTCTACAAGGAATATGATGTATATAATAATTACATAAAATTTTACGAGAAAAGTTTTGTGAGCCCACTTTCCACCACCGGGATCGATGTGTACAATTATGTGTTGGCCGACACTGCTTTTATTGGCGACAAATGGTGCTATAATATTGTGTATTATCCACGTCGAAAAAACGAACTCACTTTCAAAGGCGATTTTTGGGTGAACGACACCACGTGGGCAATCAAAAAAATCAACCTGCAAGCAACCAAAAGCGCCAATGTGAACTGGATCCGCGACATATACATCGAACAGGAATTCGAGGTGTTGAACGATTCGGTTTTTTTGATCACCCGCGATTATTTCTTAACTGATTTTTCCTTCAGTGAAAAAGAAAAAGCACGTGGAATTTACGGAAAACGCACCACACTTTACGACAATTATAAATTCAACATCGAAAAGCCAAAATCATTTTACCAACACCGCCCGGATCCGTATCGGTACGAAATTTATCACCGCGAAGATGAATTTTGGGAAAAGCGGCGAATGGAACCGCTAAACCAAGATGAACGCCAAGTGTACAAAATGCTTGACACCCTACAAACAGTCGATGCTTTCCGACGCTTGTACGATATCGGAAGTATTTTGGTGACCGGCTACATCGAATTTGACGGTTGGGACTACGGTCCCATTTTTTCCACTTTTGGTTACAACGATGTTGAGGGCGTTCGTTTGCGCGCCGGTGGCCGAACCTATTTTGGTCACAATGACCTTTGGCGCATCGAAGGTTATATGGCCTATGGTTTCAAAGACGATAAATTCAAATACGGAATCGCGGGAAAATTGATGGTGGATCGAGAATTGCGCTTGATGATTTCCGGTGGAAACCGGCGTGACGTGGAACAGCTCGGCGCCAGTTTGACCAACACCACCGACGTTTTGGGACGCAGTTTGGCATCCTCTTCGTTGATTACCGTTGGCGCCAACAATACCTTGTCGAATATCAATTTGTCCACGGTTGCGCTGCAATTGGAACCTTTCAAAAATTTTACGGTTCGTGTGGGCGGTTCCTACCGCACTTTGGCCCCGGCATCGCCCGGTTTCAGCTTGGATTATTACACCGACGAAACCCGGACCGAAACCGCTTCCACCATTGAACAAGCCGAAATTTCCACGATTTTGACCTATTCCCCGGGAAAAATCACCAGTGGCTACGGAGTGGATCGTTCGATCATCAACGATGATGAATACCCCGTTTTGTTTTTGGATTATTCCGTGGGTTTGAAAAATTTATTGGACAGCGATTTTGAATATGAAAAAATCCAATTCTATTACCGCCATCCGTGGATTTTGGGCGGTTTTGGAAATTTGACCACCACCCTCGAAGCCGGGAAAACCTTCGGCGCGGTTCCGCTCGGATTGTTGAGCGTGGTGCCTGGCAACCAAACCTATTTTTCAATCTTTGGTGCTTTTCCGTTGCTGAATTATTACGAATTTGTGACCGACAGCTACGTGAGTTTGCATTTGGAACACAATTTTGGCGGAAGGCTTTTTTCAAGAATACCGATCGTTCGTAATTGGAACTTGCGCGAAATTGTCGCCGTTCGTGGGGTTTGGGGCGATATTTCAAAAGAAAGCCAATTGCTGAACGCTTCCACTTCGCACCCGGTGTTGTTCGCGCCGAGCGAAGAACCTTACTGGTCCTACAGTTTTGGGGTGGGCAACATTTTCAAAATTTTTCGAATCGATTTCCATTTCCGAGGGAATTATTTCGACACGCCCGATGCGCGCAGTTTTGGTGTGACCGGTTCTTTCGGATTTAGTTTCTAAAAAATAGTTTTGAGACTTTGTATTGCTTAAATTTGCGTCCCGAAAAAAATATTTTAAAAAACGAAAGTTATGCCCATGAAATTTGATGTACTGATCGAAATCCCCAAAGGAAGCCGTAACAAATACGAATACGATTTCAAACTGAAAAAAATCCGTTACGACCGAATGATTTTTTCTTCCATGATGTACCCGGCCGATTATGGGTTCATCCCAGAAACCTTGGCGCTGGACGGCGATGCGTTGGATGTTTTGGTGCTGGTCACCGAGCCTACTTTTCCCGGTTGCGTGATGGAAGTCAAACCCATCGGCGTTTTCCACATGGCCGATGAAAAAGGCCCGGACGAAAAAGTGATTTGCGTTCCGGTGAGCGACCCTATTTCCAATCAGGTCAATGATTTGTCGGAACTGAACCCGCATTTGATCAAGGAAATCGAACATTTTTTCCAGGTCTATAAAGATTTGGAACAAAAAAAAGTCGACGTCGGCGGATGGGGCAATTTAAAAGAAGCGGAACATATTGTAGAACAATGCACCAAGCGTTTTAAAGAAAGCAACTTTCCGAAAGAGAATGCGAGCATTGGATAAGTTTTTTTGAACGATCCTTTGCTGCCCAATGAAATTTTTCATTGGGTTTTTTTGTGCGTTTCATTTTTTTGTTTTTGCTGGATTAGCATCACGGTTTTGGTAAAAAATTCTTTGCTTTCAATCTGCTCGATTTTTGCTACTTTTGCAACTTTAAAAAACAAACACTAATCAATTTTTATAATAGTATGGAATCGAACATTATATGGCTGCCCGTTGCCTTTGCCGTTCTTGGGCTTCTTTTTATGGCTGGTAAAGCCGCGTGGGTAAAAAAACAAGCCGCTGGAAGCGAGCGCATGCAATCCATTTCAAAAAGTATCAAACAAGGTGCGCTTGCGTTTCTGCACGCGGAATACCGCTTGTTGCTCGTTTTTGTGATTTTAGCGTCCATTGCACTTTTTTCTATTTCTTTGGTCGTGGAAACCACCAGTTGGATGATCGTTCCGGCCTTTGTGATCGGTGCGGTTTTTTCCGCTTTGGCGGGAAATATTGGAATGCGCATCGCCACCGAAGCGAACGCACGAACTGCGGAGGCCGCAAAAACCAGTTTACCACAAGCCTTAAAAGTTTCTTTTGGTGGCGGAACCGTGATGGGGCTGGGCGTTGCCGGCTTGGCAGTACTTGGGCTTAGCTTGTTGTTCTTTTTCTTTGTGGGGCAATTCATCGACGGTGAAGGTTCATTCTATCAAAATATGACCGTAGTGCTGGAAACCTTGGCTGGTTTTTCACTGGGAGCGGAATCCATTGCGCTTTTTGCCCGTGTAGGCGGTGGAATTTATACCAAAGCCGCCGATGTCGGTGCCGATTTGGTAGGAAAAGTGGAAGCTGGAATTCCGGAAGACGATCCGCGGAACCCGGCAACGATTGCCGATAACGTGGGCGATAACGTGGGAGATGTTGCCGGAATGGGCGCCGACCTTTTTGGAAGCTACGTCGCCACGGTTTTAGCAGCAATGGTGCTGGGAAATTATGTGATCCGTGATATGTCAATTGATGCACCGTTTCAAGATGCTTTCAACAATATGGGGCCGATTTTATTGCCAATTGTTATTGCCGGAACGGGAATTATTGCCTCCATAATTGGAACTTTATTGGTAAAGATCAACTCTAACGATGCGCGCGAAAGCAAAGTACAAGCTGCCTTGGATTTTGGGAATTGGGTAGCCATCGTTTTGACCGCAATTGCCGGCTATTTCTTGATCGATTGGATGTTGCCGGAAACCATGCAAATGAATTTCTTTGGCGAAGGAATGAAAGAAATTTCTTCGATGAACGTATTTTATTCCACTTTGATCGGTTTGGCGGTAGGTGCCTTGATTTCTGTGGTGACCGCTCATTACACCAGTTTGGGCAAAAAACCGGTTATGGACATTGTGAAAAATAGTGCTACCGGTGCGGCGACCAATATTATAGCCGGTTTGGCGGTGGGAATGAAATCCACTTTCCTTTCCGTTTTGCTTTTTGCCGCTGCAATTTACGGTTCGTATGAACTGGCCGGGTTTTATGGCGTGGCATTGGCAGCTTCTGCGATGATGGCAACCACCGCAATGCAATTGGCGATCGATGCGTTCGGCCCCATTGCCGACAATGCGGGCGGAGTGGCCGAAATGAGCGAATTGCCAAAAGAAGTGCGCGAACGTACCGATATTTTGGATTCTGTGGGGAACACGACCGCTGCCGTGGGAAAAGGTTTTGCGATCGCTTCCGCAGCATTGACCGCTTTGGCGTTGTTCGCGGCCTATGTGACGTTTACCGGAATTGACGGGATCAATATTTTTAAAGCCGATGTGTTGGCAATGTTGTTCGTCGGCGGAATGATTCCTGTGGTTTTTTCCGCTTTGGCAATGAAATCCGTTGGGAAAGCGGCCATGGAAATGGTGCACGAAGTGCGACGACAATTTCGGGAAATCCCCGGAATTATGGAAGGTACCGGCACCCCGGAATATGCAAAATGTGTGGATATTTCCACCAAAGCAGCTTTGCGCGAAATGATTTTGCCCGGCTTGATGACGATCGTATTTCCGGTAATTATCGGACTGTTGTTTGGTGCGGAACCACTTGGCGGATATATGGCCGGGGTTTGCGTTTCGGGAGTGATGTGGGCCATTTTTCAAAACAATGCCGGTGGTGCTTGGGACAATGCCAAAAAATCCTTCGAAGCTGGTGTGGAAATTGACGGTGAAATGACCTATAAAGGAAGCGATGCGCACAAAGCAGCTGTTACCGGTGATACGGTTGGTGATCCGTTTAAAGATACCTCCGGACCTTCGATGAACATTTTGATCAAGTTGACTTGTTTGGTGGCCTTGGTAATCGCCCCGATTTTGGGCGGACATTCCGAACCAGAAGAGGAGGTAGTAGTGCCGACCGAACCGGTGAGCTTTTCAAAAGATCATTCCGACAATAAAACCGAGGTGAAAACCTTGGAGTTGGTTTCGGCGGAAAAGGAATAAACAAAAACGAAAACGATGTTTTTTCAAAATATAAAACCGCCTTTTACGGGCGGTTTTTTTGTGGTAAATTTTTGATCAAAGTTAGCAACTACATTGCACAATAAAGTTTTTTATGCTGAAGTATTGGTCATTTCCCGTTGTTGCTGAACCGGTGTTTTCCGCGGCATGGTTCCAAAAACATAGTCCCAAAGTGGCGAAGAAACCCCAAAAGCGCGATCATCTTCACGATAGTGGTGAATGCTGTGGTGGTGCCATAAAAATTTCAGGAAATTGTTGGGGACTTTAAAAGCATGCACGGAATAGTGAATGCCCAAATATCCGGCATAACCAATTAAAAACCCAGCCAAAAATCCGAACACATAATCGCCCAAAACCGCACGGTACAAAATAAACAACACGGTGGCGATCACCAAGCTGAGCACTGGTGGCATTGCCAAGCGCGACTTGTCTTTTGGGTAATCGTGGTGCACGCCGTGCATGGTGTAGGATATTTTCTTTTTGCGTTCGCCTGTTGCGGGAATGTGGTACAAGTAGCGGTGCATCACGTATTCCACAAAGGTGAAAAAAAACAAACCTGCAAAAAACAATAGGATCATCATTGGGGTTTCAAAACCTTTTTCAAAAATGCCATAATAGATCAAAGCAGCGGCGATTCCCCCGAAAATGATCAGTGGAAATGAGATGTGCGTGTGTGTTAGCTTTTCGAGAAGTGGGTTGTCAAAAAGCTTCGGAGAGCCTTTGTGCTTGGGTCTTTTCAGTTTGGTAGATTCCATTGAGGGTTGTTTTTTTCTAATCAAATATAGCAAGAAATCAAAAGGGGAATAAATAGTTCTGTCACTTTTAACAAAATTAGAACAAAAAAGTGTTTTTGATTTAACTGTGATTTTATGGTAAATGATTTAAAATAAGTTCATTACGTGTTTTATGGAGTGAACAATCCGTTCATTTCCCGGTCGATTTTGTGGATGATCTCTCCCAAATCTTCCTGGTTTTCCACAAAATTGTTGTTGTCCACATCGATAATGAGCAAATTTCCTTTGTTGTACCCTTGTATCCAAGCTTCATAACGCTCGTTCAAGCGGGTCAAATAATCGATGGA
>DASSWG010000121.1:0-11745 GCA_035705295.1 Flavobacteriaceae bacterium | reverse complement strand
CCCGCATTTATCCATCGGAAAAGTGGAAAAACTGCACCATATTTATACAAACGTCAATCAGCAGAGCATTTTTAGTTTGAACCCATTCGTGACCCGAAAAAAAGGAAGTCGTGAATTTGTCAGCATCAATTTTTTGAACACGCTCATACAATTTTTAAAGAAAAAAAGAACTTTTGGGGAAAGTAAAAACCTGCGCAAAACCATTCGAAAAAACTTTCCCCCGCAAGAATTTGAGTTGGCGAAAAATTTGGCAAAAGATATTGTGGTCACGGTTTCCAACCTCACGAAAAACCAAGTGGAATACAAGTCGATCAACGATTGCACTTATGACGAATTTTGCGATTGGGTATGGATTTCGTGCAATTATGTGCCGTTTATGAGTTTGGTCACCAAAAACAATTGCGAATATGCCGATGGAGGTTTCGGCTGCTTGGTGCCGATCCGTGAAGCCGTGAAACGCGGTGCCACCGAAATAGACGCCATTATTTTGGAATCGGAAAATATGGAATTCAACAAAGTGTTGGGAAAAAATCCTTTCTCCTTGATGGTCAATTTGTTTGGGTTTATGTGGGACCAAGTGCGCTACCACAATGTGATGGAAGGACAACTGGCAGCAATCAATAAAGATGTGGTGCTCAATTTATATTACACTCCCAGCCGATTGACGGAAAACTCGCTGATTTTCAACAAAAAATTGATGACCGAATGGTGGCAACAAGGTTTTGAATATGCCGCTGAAAAATACCGGCAGTTGCAAGAAAATGAACTGCGGGTGCAAGATGAGTAAAGTTCAGTTGGAAGTTTACAATTTGAAACCATCAATAACTAAATAACCAATAACTCAATAATCAACTACTTACCAAAGTTTCCCCACTTCGTTTTTGATATAGGCCAATCCCGCTTCACTCGGGGCTTTTTTGTCCAACAAATCGGTGAGGATTACTTCGCGCAGCTTGTCGGGGGAATCGACTTTTTCGCTCATATTGCTTTTCCGTATGATGGAAATGGTCGCGTTTTTTGAAGCCTTGATCGCGTTCCAACATTCTTCCGAAATATAAATTTGTTGCGCGATGTTGTGCTCGAATTCTTGTTCGATACTTTTGATGAGCATGTTTTCATAATCGTGTTTGTTGTCGTTAACGGGTTTTAAGCGCAACAACAAACTTCCGGGCGAAATGCGCTCCATGAACAAGGCCATTCGTTCGTAGGCCTGCAAACGCAAGGGCAATGCTTTTTTTTGGTTTTCTTTTCGGAGGGCAAACCGCCTACGCCTGTTTTCGTTTTCCACGTGCAAGCTAAAAAAATAATAGGCGACAACGGCCACGATCAAAGCGGGCAACAGGTTGAAGAAAAATTGTAACAAATCGGTTTCGTTCATGGGTATTTTTTATATGCGTTTGAATGTTTGGCGAATTTAATTTTTTTTGGCAGAAGAAGCCGATTTATCCGTTTCTTTTTCTTGCTTTTTCAAAGCGGTTTTTTCAGATTCCGTTTTCGATTCCTTGCCCGTTTTGGTGCCGGCACTTTTTTCGATTTTCTTTCCCTCCGTGTGTTCCTTCTCCCTTTTTTTGCTTTTTTTGGATTCTACCGGTTCGGTTGCCGAAGTTTTTTCGGTTTCCACTTCCTTGGTTTTTGTCTTTTTGCCGGTTGTCTGGGTTTGTTCTTCTTTTCGGTAGGCAGCCCCTAAATATTCCGAATTGTACAAAGTGTCGGTCGATTCAAAGGGAACTTTCGCCTTGTGGTAAAAAAACGTTTGCGCCAAGGTTTTGGTCAGGTTTTTGTCACTGGAATTGATATCGACATCGTCCATCGTGAATTGGCAAGGATGTTCGTAGCCACAGGCGTAAGTGATTTCCAACAATTCTTTTTTGAACTTCGTGAAATAATGGTTTACGCGATCGGCTTTGTCCGTTACGTTAAGCCCCGCTTGCAACCATTTGCTTTGGGTCGCCACCCCGGTTGGGCAAGTGTTCAAATGGCATTGTTGCGCCTGAATGCACCCCACGCTCAACATCGCTTCGCGGGCAACATTGATAAGGTCGGCGCCCATAGCGAACGCCATAATTGCTTTTGCGGGAAAACCCAATTTTCCGCTGGCAATAAAAACAATGCGATCGGTGATTTCTTCTTCCAAAAAAACTTGGTAAAGTTCCGTGAAGGCATTGATAAAAGGAAGTCCAACGTGGTCGGCAAAACTCGGTGGAGCCGCGCCAGTTCCACCTTCGCCGCCATCCACGGTGATGTGGTCCGGTCCCCTTCCGGTTTCTTTCATAATTTTCGCCAAAGTTTTCCATTGGCTCGTTTGGCCAATTGCGGCTTTTATGCCCACCGGCAATCCGGTTTTTTCGGCAATGTCCTCTATAAAATCCACTAGTTCCGCCATGGAACTAAAAGCCGTGTGGTAAGGCGGGGAAACCACATCGTATTTTTCGCTGACATGGCGGATTTTTGCAATTTCCGGCGTGATTTTCGATTTGGGCAAAACCCCACCAATACCTGGTTTTGCGCCTTGAGACAATTTTATTTCAATGGCCCTGACCTGAGGGTTGTCTTCAACAAGTTTTACCAATCTTTCCATTGAAAAGCGACCTTCTTCATCGCGAACTCCAAAGTAACCGGTACCAAATTGAAAAACAAGGTCCGCGCCTTGTTGGTGATAGGGCGACAAGCCACCTTCGCCCGTGTTGTGGTAGGCCCAGGCTTTTTTGCAGCCTTTGTTCATGGCTTCGATTGCACGTGCGGAAAGCGAACCGAAACTCATCGCCGAAATGTTGATGATCGATGCCGGACGAAAAGGGCGCTTTCGCTTGTTGAACTCGCCCATTACCTTGGCACAGGCCACAAAATAAGGGTCGTCCCGGTCGGGATGCTCGCTTTTCATTTGATAGGGAAGTACTGCGTTGTTGATAAAGGTGTAGTTGGCCTGCAAAATATCACGGTCGGTACCGAAACCTTCATAATTGTTTTGATTTTTTGCGGAAGCGTAGATCCAACCGCGTTCGATGCGGTTGAAAGGAAGTTCCTCCCGGTTGCTGGCCACAATGTATTGTCGCAATTCCGGGCCGATTTTTTCCAACATGTACCGAATGTGGCCCACAATAGGGAAATTGTGGGTGATCGTGTGCTCTTTGTTAAAAAAAACATCCCAAATGGCCACCAATGCCAAAAAAATCAAAACCCATGCCCACCATGGAATACTTCCCAAAAATCCAAGAATTTCGTTCATGTCTATAATCGCTTTTAGTATTTAAGTTGAAAAAATTATTCTAAAATCAAGTTTATTCCAACACCAATTTGCTTAAAAAGGTTTGCTCCCCATTAATTAATTTCACAAAATACAATCCTTTTGGAATGCCCGAAAGGTCAATTTGCGGACTAGTTTCAAATTTTGCGATCAACTTTCCATTTAAACCAAAAATAAGGATTTGTTGTATGTCTTTGTAATCGATGTTCAGTTTTCCGGTAGTGGGGTTGGGGTAAAGGATTGGTTTTTTGTTGTATTTTATTTCATTGATTCCGATCAACGCTCCTTCAATATATATGGAATCGTCATAAGAAGATTCTACAAGGTTAGAGTTGTACACGGCGGTCACATGTGTCCAAAAAGGTCCGTTGGCAAGAAAATATCCTGGATCATTTAAACAAGGATCAGCAAAAGGAGGATAATCGTAACAAAGGAAATCATCAGTTATAAAAGTGTATAATGTATTTCCTTGATAGATATTGTAGCCTTTAAGAACATCTTGTGAAGTAGCGGGAACGTCCCAATCCAACCTAAAATAAGTATCTGACCCGGTATAATAATGTTGATAAGTCAAATTGGTCACCGGATTGATCTGTGCCGACAACGAAAACGCAAAACCGAGGCAGAACAAAACAAGCATAATTTTTTTCACAATCTTCGGGTTTTGATTGAACATTTAAAGATATCCAAAATATCACAAACCACATAATTTTTATAAGATGTTTGAAAACCATATCTTGAAAAAAAGGTTTGTTTTCGGCACATTTTTTGGCTAAATTCACCCTTTTAAAGCAGCAGAAAAATTGGAAAAATACATTGCAGAATTGAACGATGCGCAACGCGCCCCGGTGTTGCAAAAAGACGGCCCAATGATCGTGATCGCGGGCGCCGGCTCGGGCAAAACCCGTGTTTTGACCTATCGAATTGCGTATTTAATGAGCTTGGGTGTGGATGCGTTCAATATTTTGGCGCTGACTTTTACCAACAAGGCCGCACGCGAAATGAAAAAACGCATCGCCGAAATTGTTGGAACCACCGAGGCGAAAAATTTGTGGATGGGCACTTTTCATTCCATTTTTGCGCGGATGTTACGGGTGGAAGCAGACAAATTGGGCTATCCGTCCAACTTCACCATTTACGATACGCAAGATTCCCAACGGCTCATTTCCGCCATCATCAAGGAAATGGGACTGGACAAGGATATTTATAAATACAAACAAATCTATTCGCGGATTTCTTCCTATAAAAATAGCTTGATTACGGTAAAAGCATATTACCAAAACCCGGAACTCCAAGAAGCCGACGCCATGGCAAAAAGGCCGCGGTTGGGCGAAATTTATCAAGAATATGTCAACCGATGTTTCAAAGCCGGCGCTATGGATTTTGATGATTTGTTGTTGAAAACCAACGAGTTGCTTACCCGTTTTCCGGATGTATTGGCGAAATATCAAAACCGGTTTCGCTACATTTTGGTCGATGAGTACCAAGATACCAACCACTCGCAATATTTGATCGTGCGCGCGTTGAGCGATAAATTTCAGAATATTTGCGTGGTGGGCGACGATGCGCAAAGTATTTACGCTTTTCGTGGGGCGAACATCAACAATATTTTAAATTTTCAGCGCGATTACGACGAGGTGAAATCCTTTCGGTTGGAGCAGAATTACCGTTCGACCAAAAATTTGGTCAGTGCCGCCAATTCCGTGATCGACAAAAATAAATCCAAACTCGATAAAAATGTTTGGACACAAAACGACGACGGTGGAAAAATAATCGTCAACCGTTTGCTGACCGACGGTGATGAAGGCCGCTTTGTGGCGAGTTCCATTTTTGAGAACAAAATGAAAAATCAGCTCAAAAACGGTGATTTTGCCATTTTGTACCGAACCAACGCCCAAAGCCGGGCAATGGAAGATGCCTTGCGGAAAAAAGACATCCCTTATCGGATTTTTGGTGGGTTATCGTTCTATCAACGCAAGGAAATTAAGGATGTGCTTTCCTATTTGCGCCTGATCATCAACCCGAAAGACGAAGAAGCTTTGAAACGCGTCATCAATTATCCTGCGCGTGGAATTGGTGCTACAACGATTGATAAACTGACTTTGGCCGCGAATCATTATCAACGGTCCATTTTTGAAGTGATGGAAAACATTTCAAAAATCGATTTGAAAATCAATAGTGGCACCAAAAACAAGTTGACCAATTTCGTGAACATGATCCGAAGTTTTCAAATTTTGAACCAAAAAGAAAACGCGTTCACTGTGGCAGAAACCGTGGCCCGAAAAACCGGATTGTTGCAAGAATTGAAAAAAGATGCCACTCCAGAAGGGATCACACGGATCGATAACATCGAAGAATTGCTGAACGGAATCAAGGATTTTGTGGAAGGCCAAGAAGAACTGGCCGACGCCACCGGTTCCTTGACCGAATTTTTGGAAGACGTGGCCTTGGCGACCGATTTGGACAAAGAAACCGGCGATGAAGACCGCGTGGCCTTGATGACTGTTCATTTGGCAAAAGGCTTGGAATTTCCGTATGTTTATATTGTCGGAATGGAAGAAGATTTGTTTCCGTCGGGAATGAGCATGAGCACGCGAAGCGAGTTGGAGGAGGAGCGGAGGTTGTTCTACGTCGCCTTGACCCGTGCCGAAAAACAGGCCTATTTGACCTACACACAATCGCGCTATCGCTGGGGAAAATTGATCGATGCCGAACCGAGCCGTTTCATCGAGGAAATTGACGAACAATTCTTGGATTATATGGTTCCGCAAGATGATTACCGCTATAAATCCCTTATTGATAAAGACATTTTCGACGATGTTGATAAAAGTAAATTACGGCAAACAAAACCCAAAAACGGCACACCGCCACCAAGCCATAAACCTTCGGAAGAACAATTGCGGAAACTGCGGCGTTTGCGACCCACAAATTCAAGCAATGGAACCACAACCAAAGCAAATCCCATACAATTGGAAGAAAACCAATTGGTGGAACATCAGCGTTTCGGCCGGGGGAAAGTATTGGCGGTAAACGGCACAGGGCAAGACAAAAAAGCGGAAATTGATTTTGAAAACGGCGGGGTGCGAAAGTTGTTGTTGCGGTTTGCGAAGTTGGAAATAGTAGAGCAGTAAAGCCGCAAGATTTTGCGGATCAACACAGTAAAGCCACAATATTTTGTGGCTCAACATAACAATAAAAATATGGCAGAACTCATCAGAATATACGAAGAAAACCCTTCCGCGGAAGCGATCAAAAAAGTGGTGGAAACATTGAAAAATGGCGGATTGGTCATTTACCCGACCGATACGGTTTATGGTTTGGGTTGTGATATCACCAACACTGCGGCAATGGAAAAAATCGCCCGGTTGCGAGGGGTGAAATTGGAAAAAGCAAACTTTTCTTTTATCTGTGAGGATTTGAGCAATTTATCCGACTACGTAAAACAAATCGACACCGCGACGTTTAAAATTTTAAAACGGAATTTGCCCGGCCCCTACACGTTTATTTTGCCTGCGGGAAAAAACCTGCCAAGCGTGTTCCGCAAGAAAAAAACCGTGGGGATCCGTGTTCCCGATAACAGCATTTGCAAAGCCATTGTGAGCGAATTGGGAAACCCGATCGTTTCCACCTCCATCCACGACGAAGACGATGTCATCGAATACACCACTGACCCGGAATTGATTTTGGAAAAATGGGACAATTCTGTGGACATTGTAATTGACGGTGGTTATGGAGACAATGTGGCTTCCACGGTTATCGACCTCACCACGCCCGCGCCGGAAATTCTTCGGGAAGGGAAAGGGGAGGTTGAGATATAAAATTAGTGGACAGTGATCGGTGATCAGTGATCAGAGAACAGTATGGTAAACCTTAATTTTTGATGATTTTTTTATTTCGGATCGATCATTTTTTCCGATGATTTCCACAAAATAAATTCCATAGGGCAATTTTGAAAGGTCAGTTTGGATTTCGAATTTGATAAAATCTTTTTCTAATTCGCAAGCAAAACCCCGAAAGAAAATTGTTTCAGGGTTTTGTTTGGTCTATCGAAAAAGTAAATCAGTCGAAAAAAATCAATGAAAAAAATCATTTTACAGATTAGATTTCCAACTCCCGTTTCACTTTCTTCGGAACCCCATCTTTATGCAATAAAATGGAAATGGTTTTTAATTTTACATAAGGCACGCTCATATACACAAATCCGTCGTGTGCCAAACCTTTGGTCCCCCAAGAATTTTTAACTTTGTAATAAACATTGCCATCTTGATCTTTTACCGTTCCGGTGATGTGCATCAAATGATCGTCTGTGGTGTTGAAATTTCGAAATTCTTCCAAGCGGAATTCCGGGGTGATTTCTTTTTCGTCCACAATTTTGGTCATTGCGGTTTCATTTTCGGAACTGTTTGCGGGAATCACAGCCACACCTTGTTTTGCGGAAAATGTCGGCTCGCTCACATCGATATCCAAGGCAATCGTGTAGCCATTTTTCAAGGCGTGATCGATGGTTTTTATCAATTCATCCAACGGCACATTGTAATAACTTCCATTGGAAAAATTATCGGGAATGCTCAAAATGAATTCCGAATAGAACGGGTGGTTCTTAAAAGAAGTCAAGGTCACATAGTCCGCCGGATCGATTTCCGTCATTTCCAAAAAACTTTGCGGAGTATAGGTTTTTCCTTCGTAGGTGAATTTTTCAACGGGCTCACCCAAATAAACGTCCAAAACAGCATTCACCGCGTTGTCCCAATCGGCAGAAAGTTCGCCCGCGGGATTTTCCACGTACGTGTCCAACATTGCAGAAAGCACGGCCACCATTTCGGCGTGGTTGTGGCGTTTTTGATTTTCGTCCATTCCCGAATAAACCGAATTCGGAACAATTCCGTGCGCGGCGATCGAATTGATCACATCGTGCGCCAATCCTCCTTCGCTAAACCGCGCGTTTCCTTGCCGCATCACATAATTGTTGGCTTTTTCAGGATAGGTATAGCGTACATTGTACATTTCGGAAAGATCGATGGTTTTTCCGGTTTCACGCATAATTTCCGATTCCAAAAACGAAGAAGTGGAAAAGCTCCAGCAAGTTCCGGTTCTTCCTTGGCTGATCACCGGCGTGGCTTCGAGGTCGATAACCGGTGAAAATTCATATTCTTGAGCGGTTGCAAACTGAAGGCCGAAAAGGATTCCGGCAAAAATCAAGTATTTTTTCATGGGGAAATCTGTTCTAAAAGGATTAATTTTGGCTAAAATAAGAAATTGAATAGATTTGAGAGATTAGATTTGAGATTTTAGAAAAAAGTATAAGGAGGGGAAAAGTGAAATTTAAAAAATGAGAACAATACAAACAGTAAAGGAATACAAGGCAGTTTGCAATCGTATTGAAGAATTATTGCAAACCGTAAACAACAAAACTTCTCCACAAAACGAAGATTTTATAGAATTGAACCTTCTTTCTGATTTGGTCGCCGATTATGAGGAAACCAAGGAACCTATTTCTATTCCTTCTTTTATCGATGTTATCAAATTGCGTATGTACGAACGTGGCCTAAATCAAAAGCACTTGTCCGAATTATTGGGCGTGAGCCGGTCCCGGATAAGTGAATATTTATCGGGTAAAAGCGAACCTCCATTAAAAATTGCAAGGAATATAAGTGTGAAATTGGATATTGATCCCGCAGTGGTTTTGGGGGTTTGAACTTGCTTCTCTTTACCCCAAAAGTTGAACTTAAAATAGAAAACTCAGAAATGAATTGGAAAACAGCAAAAAAATACGAAGACATCACCTATAAAAAAGCAAATGGCGTGGCCCGAATCGCTTTCAACCGGCCGGATGTGCGCAACGCTTTCCGCCCGAAAACCACGAGCGAATTGTTGGATGCTTTCTACGACGCACAAGAAGATACTTCCATTGGCGTGGTGTTGCTTTCTGCAGAAGGGCCTTCCTCCAAAGATGGCGTTTGGTCGTTTTGTAGCGGCGGCGACCAAAAAGCGCGCGGGCATCAAGGTTATGTCGGCGAAGATGGTCAACACCGGCTGAATATTTTGGAAGTGCAGCGCCAAATCCGGTTTATGCCAAAAGCCGTGATCGCGGTTGTTCCCGGTTGGGCGGTTGGCGGTGGTCACAGTTTGCATGTGGTGTGCGATATGACCTTGGCGAGCAAGGAACATGCCATTTTCAAACAAACCGATGCGGACGTTACCAGTTTTGATGGCGGTTACGGATCGGCTTATTTGGCAAAAATGGTAGGGCAGAAAAAAGCCCGCGAAATTTTCTTTTTGGGAAGAAATTATTCCGCACAAGAAGCTTTTGAAATGGGAATGGTGAACGCCGTGGTCCCACACGATGAATTGGAAAAAACGGCTTACGAATGGGCGCAGGAAATTTTAAAGAAATCGCCCACGTCCATCAAAATGTTGAAATTCGCGATGAACCTTACCGACGACGGAATGGTGGGCCAGCAGGTTTTTGCAGGCGAAGCCACGCGCTTGGCCTATATGACCGATGAAGCCAAAGAAGGGCGCGATGCTTTTTTGGAAAAACGCAAGCCAAATTTTGACAAGCAATGGCTTCCTTAAAATTGTATAATGTAGGATTGTATATTGTATAATGAAATTTGAACTTGAAACAAAAATATGCAAGACTTTACCAACAATTCCATCGACCTCGCTTCGCTTCCTGACTACCGGGAAGTCGATTTTCGATCGATTTCCAAAAAGTATTTGACCAAATCCTTGTTGCAACTCGGAATTACTTTTTTAGTTCTATTGGCAGGTTGGGCAATGTTGTTTTTCTTCGAAATTTCAAACTTGTTCAGGTTACTTTCTTTGGGAATATTGTTGGCTTTTTTCGCTTTTTTCTTTTGGAACATGGTTCAACTGCAAAAAAAATACGGTTTTGCGTTGCGCGAAAAAGATATTTTGTACCGCCGCGGATTTTTGGTGAACAAAATAACCGTAGTGCCGTTCAACCGTATTCAGCATGTTTCCACCACGCGCGGAATATTGGACAAAAAACTGGGAATCGCCACGCTCAATATTTTCACTGCCGGTGGAAGCGGGAGTGATATCAAAATCCCCGGCCTGGAACCCGAACTGGCGTTTCGGTTGAAAGAGGCGGTCGCTGTTAATTTGAAAATGAGCTAATTTGAAAATGCAAGCAAACTCAACTTCAAAATCTTCAAATCGACAGACTTTCAAATCAATTCATTTCAAGACTACATACAATGCTGTGTTCAACTTATAAATTTTCAAATTGACAAATCATCAAATTGACAAATTTTCAACTCCCCAACGCCAATCAAAAATAGGCGTGTTGCTTATATTCTTTGCCACTTTGTACAAATTGGTGCGGGGTTTTTGGGCAATAGCTGCTTATTTGATTTTTTCTTCACCGAGTGCAAAAACGTGGATTTATATTGGTTTCGGCCTTGCGGTGGTAGGAATTTTGGCACTTGTTTACAGTTATGTGTACTACCAAAAATTCCTCTTTCATATCGATTATAAAAAAGAAGTTTTTGTATTGCATAAAGGAGTGTTTTCTTCTGAAAATACGGAAATCCCGTTCGATAAAATCCAACAGGTAAACACCGAACAATCGTTGCTGCAACGTATAGCGAACGTATATAAACTGGTGATCGATACCGCTGGTGGAAAAGAAAAAGAAGCTAGCATTATGGCGATTTCCAAAGCCAAGGCAAACCAACTTTCTGCGATTTTGATGGAAGCAAAAGAAACCTCCGAAACTGAAAGCGAAATTGGTACGGAAAATATTTCCGCCAAAAAAGAAAAAACTGTTTGGAGCTATAAAATGAGTTTGGCTACCTTGCTGAAAATCGGCATCAGCTCCAATTATTTTCGAGGATTGGCGATTATCCTTGCATTTTTTTCCACCATTTATCAGGAATTTAGCCGTTGGTTTCGCGATTCGGTGGTTTTGGACGAATATACCAACCAATTTTCAGGTTTGTCAAAATCCATTTCCGGAATTTTGGTGTTGGTGACCTTGTTTTTATTGGCAAGCATTGCGATCACGATGATCGAAGTGTTCATCAAATATTTCAATTTGAAATTGCAACAAACCAAAAGCCGGCTACAGGTGGAAATGGGGCTGAAAACGAACAAAAAAGTTTCGTTGCAACCGCGCCGCATTCAGTTGTTGCAAACCAAAACCAACCCCATACAAAAGAAACTGGATTTGCACGAGTTGAAAGTTTCACTTGCAAACAGTGAAGACGCGCTTCAAAAAAGCAAAATCCGCATTCCCGGTTTGGGAAAATCTACAGTCGATAAAGTTCATTCCTTTTTGTACAAGGCAGAAGCAGATGGGGCTAACGTGGTTTTTCGTTCGCACAAAATTTTATTGGTGCGGCGTTTGTTTTTTTCGTTGCTTCCTGTTGCCATTTCCTGGCTCATTTGGTGGATGGTCCCTTTTATGAACGGATATTTGCTGCTGGCCCTGACCGGGATATACACAGCGGCCATTTGCCTCTACCAGTTTTTGT
>DASSWG010000120.1:0-39484 GCA_035705295.1 Flavobacteriaceae bacterium | reverse complement strand
TACTTGATCAAGGCTTTGTTTTTGGGAAGCCCGCGGTGAACGCGCAATAATTTCATCCCTCCTTCTTTGACATCACCGGAAGCGATCAATTTTTTTGCTTCGGCCAAAACACCGGTCAAATATTTTCGTTGTACCTCAACAATCCGGGCAATTTCGGGTTTCAGTTGGTCAAATTCGTGGACATCGCCTTTTGGAATGGGCCCAGAAATGATCAATGGGGTTCGGGCATCGTCCACTAATACGGAATCCACCTCATCCACAATCGCGTAATTTGGTGCGCGTTGTACCAAATCGTCGGGCGCGTGGCTCATATTGTCGCGCAGGTAATCGAAACCAAATTCGTTGTTGGTTCCGTAGGTGACGTCGGCATTGTAGGCTTTTCTTCGCTCCGCGGAATTGGGACGGTGATAATCGATGCAGTCCACGCTCAAACCGTGGAATTCGAAAATGGGCGCCATCCAGGCGCTGTCACGTTTTGCCAAATAATCGTTCACAGTGACCAAATGTACGCCGTTTCCGGTAAGTGCGTTCAAATAAACGGGAAGTGTGGCCACGAGGGTTTTCCCTTCCCCGGTTTGCATTTCGGCAATTTTTCCTTGGTGCATCGCGACCCCGCCGATCAGCTGAACATCGTAATGGACCATGTCCCAGGTGACTTCTTTTCCGGCGGCATTCCAAGAATTTTTCCACACGGCTTTGTCTTCCACCAAATCCACATAATCTTTGGTGGCGGAAATTTGCCGGTCAAATTCGGTGGCGGTGACTTCCATTGTCGGGTTGTTCACAAAACGTTTGGCGGTTTCCTTGACCGTGGCAAAGGCTTCGGGAAGAATTTCGTTCAACACATTTTCCGAAATTTCGTAGGCTTTATCTTTCAAAGCATCGACTTCGGCATAAATATCTTCTTTTCGCGAAATGTCATCGGAAGCGCTGGCTTCTTCGTTCAGTTTTTCCATTTCGGCACGCACATCGGCCAAGGCCTCGTTGATTTTTGCTTTGAAAGAAACGGTTTTTGCACGGAGTTCGTCGAGGGAAAGTTGTTCGTATTCACTTTCCAATGCTTTTATTTTTTCAACGGTCGGCATTATTTCTTTGACGTCTTTTTGGGACTTGTCGCCAACAAATACTTTCAATACGGAGTCTAAAAAACTCATGGGTGTTTATAATTTTGTTTTTATTGTTCAGTTAGCCCGAAACCGGAAGTCCGGGTTTCGAGATTGTTTGTTCAAAATTGTGCAGCAAGGAGAATTGATTTACTGCGCTTCGGTTTTTTTTCGGTTTCAAATGTACGCAAAAAAAAAGCCTCGAATCGAGACTTTTAACGTTGTATTTCTGCGTAAACTTAGTATTCATCTTCGTTCCACAGATAATCTTCATCGGTGGGGTAGTCGGGCCAAATTTCATCGATAGAGTCGTAAGAATCACCTTCATCTTCAATGGCTTGCAGGTTTTCGACCACCTCCAAAGGCGCGCCGGTCCTGATTGCGTAATCAATCAATTCATCTTTTGTGGCCGGCCAAGGGGCATCGCTTAAATAGGATGCCAGTTCTAATGTCCAATACATCTATTAATGGTTTTGATTTTTTGCAAAAGTAAATTTTTAGTTTAAATAGGCAAGTTAAAAATCTATTATTTCATCATTATTTTTAAGAACGTTAATATTTTGATATAATCATCAGAATATCAGTTTGTTGAAAAAATTATTTTTGTCATGATTCTTTTTTGGGAATCCATTTTATTTCTTCAACACCCAGGTCAAGAGACAATTTCCGTGCCAGCACGAACAAATAATCCGATAAGCGGTTCAAATATTTCAAAACATGCTCATCGAAGAGTTCTAAATCGTAAAGTGCTGCTGCCAAGCGTTCTGCACGCCTGCAAACACAGCGGCAAATATGACAAACTGACACGGTTTTGTGCCCCCCGGGAAGAATGAAATGCGTCATTTCCGGAAGTTTTTCGTTCATTCGATCCATTTCCGTTTCCAATAATTCAATATCTTCGGAAGTGATTTTGGGAATATTGAGCCGTTCTTTTCCACTTTTCAATACTGCTTTTTTCGGATCGGTGGCCAACATGGAACCGATGGTGAACAATTTGTGTTGAATGAGCAACAGCAGTTCCGAGGAACGCACATCAATTTCACTATCGCGCAGCATGCCCAAATTTGCGTTCAGTTCATCGACAGTTCCGTAGCTGTCGATGCGGATATGGTGTTTTGGAACGCGGGTTCCGCCAAATAGCGCGGTGGTGCCTTTGTCGCCGGTTTTGGTATATATTTTCATCTCGCTAATTTATTCGAATTGGGATACGAATTTACGCTAATTAATGGGAATTTATGCGAATTATGTATCTTTACAAGAAACAAAATTATTGCAACCATGGATTTAAGGCAAAATGTTTTGGAACATGTCAACAACGCCGATGACCGGCTATTAAAACTTATAAAAGCCTTGGCGGAAAGCTATGAGGAAGAACGTTTTAATACGGTCAATGAAGAACATTATAAGGAAGTGGACAGGCGGAGGGAGGCTTATTTGAAGGGGGAAGGCGAATCTTATACTTGGGAGGAGGTTAAAGAACATGCCCGTAAGCTAAAAAAATGAAGTTTCACCTTGAAATCAGAACTGAAGCCAGATTGGAAATTTTTGAGGCATTCCTTTATTATGAGGATAAACGCGATAATTTGGGTGAAGAATTCCTAAACCACATGGGTAATTACTTTGATTGGATTAGGAAAAACCCCGATCATTTTCCAATAAAAAGAAGAAACTATCGTGAAGCATACGTTAAACGATTTCCGTATTTAATCATTTATGAAGTAGTTCAGGAAAAAGTGATTGTTTATTCAGTGTTCAATACGTATCAAGACCCTAAAAAGAAAATAAAATGAATCACCCTTTCTTTTCCTTTTTCTTCTCGTAATAATTCTTCTGGAAATTTCGTCTTTTTCGTTGGTATTGTTTGTGTTTGTTCTTGCGATTATTTGCAAAAACAATCAACACCAAAACCGCGATGAGGATAATGACAAGAATAAGTTGCGTTTCTGCGGAAAGGGAATCAAGCATGTTCCAATACTTCGTTTTTGGTGTCGCTTTCAATATTGCCGTCTTTCAGCCGGATGATGCGGTGGGCATGTTGCGCCACTTCTTCTTCGTGGGTGACCACGATGACGGTGTTGCCGGCGGTATGGATTTCATCGAACAAATTCATGATTTCAATGGACGTTTTGGAGTCCAGATTTCCGGTGGGTTCATCGGCCAAAATAATGGACGGATGGTTCACCAAAGCGCGCCCCACGGCGACCCGTTGGCGTTGTCCGCCCGATAGCTGGTTGGGTTTGTGGTCCATTCGATCGGCAAGGCCCACGTTGGTCAAAACTTCTTCGGCACGTTTTTTTCGTTCTCCTTTGGTAGCCCCGGCGTAGATCATCGGCAAAGCAACATTGTCCAATGCCGTGGTGCGCGGCAACAGGTTGAACGTTTGAAAAACAAAGCCGATTTCGGTGTTTCGGATGTCGGCGAGCTCGTCGTCGCTCATTTGGCTTGCGTCTTTTCCGTTCAAAATATACGTGCCGGAAGTGGGCGTGTCCAAACACCCCAACAAATTCATCAAAGTGGATTTTCCCGAACCCGATGGGCCCATAATGGCCACGTACTCACCTTTGTCAATATCGAGATCGATGCCTTTCAATACTTTCACGACTTCTTGCCCGAGTTGAAAATTGCGTTTGATGTCCCGGATTTCTATTACTTTGCTCATGGTTCCGCAAGATAAAATTTCTTCTGCAGACAAGACGCTTTTTGGTTGGAATTGTTACAGGTTTAAAAAGTTAAGAGTTATGAGTTCGGAGTTATGACTGAAAAAAGGCAAGCACCAAATCTCAAACTCGCCTGCCGGACCGGCAGGTTCCAAATTTCAAGCACCAAATCTCAAATTTTAAATTTCAAATTCCATATCTGTCTCCCTGATCGCAATCGAAGAACTAATCAATTTAAACGCACCACAAAATCCTCTTTCGCTTGTTCTTTCCTGAAAAATACAAACCCAAAATAAAATGCATCGATGCTCACGCGGACTTTTTGAGTTTGTTGAACGCTTTTCCAAATTTGTTCCATTTCTTTGGAACGATGGGGTTTTTCGAACACAAAAACCGAATCGTTGTGCGCCAAGGGAAGGGTTTTTTGAAAAAGAACAAATAAATTTTCGGTTTGAGCGGGAAAATACACCAAATCGAATTGTTGATTGTTCTTTAAAAATAAATTTATTTGTTGTACATCCGCCGGATCGGTGATGACGGTTTTGGAAGTTTTAAAAATTTCGTTTTCAGCGGATTTTCCGAAAAGCAAAATGGTCTCAATTTTCAAATATTCCACCAACCGCAACAGCATTTTTTCTTTTTTCCCTTTAAAACAAGTTTGTTGCAACTGAAACACAAAAGGGGAGTGGATGCCGTGCAAATGGAACGAGCGAAGCAGAAACAACAGGTATGTTTTTATCTTGAACCACATATTATTTTGTGATTTTGTGATCGGTGATTTGGTGAACGGTTAATCGGGGATCGGTTAATTGGTTATTTTTATTTTCAAAACAAAAATCGTTGATTCTCAATCGTTAATCTCAATTTACGCACACCCGCAACCCGCATACTCGCAACCCGTTCACTCGTAACTCGATAATTCAAACCAGCGCTCGGTTTTTTCGTCGATTTGCTCTTCGATGTTTTTTAGTTCCAGTGATTTTTGGTCGATTTCTTCGCCCGACAACTCCGTTAAAAATTCATCTTGCAATTGTTTTTTTTCTTTTTCGAGTTGGGCTATTTCCCGCTCCAATTTTTTGAATTCCTTTTGCTCGTTGTAGCTTAGTTTGGTGCTCGGTTCGGTTTTCTGCTTTTCTTTCTTGCTCGGAATTTCCTCTTTTTTGGGTTCGGAAGGTTTGTTCAACAAATATTCGCGATAATCGGAATAATTCCCTGGAAAATCTTGAATTTTCCCTTTTTTGAAAACGAACAAATGATCGACGATTTTGTCCATAAAATATCGGTCGTGCGAAACCACGATCAAGCAACCGGGAAAATCCAGTAAAAAATTTTCCAAAACGTTCAAGGTCACGATGTCTAGGTCGTTCGTGGGTTCGTCCAAAATCAGAAAATTCGGGTTTTGGATCAGCACGGTGCATAAATACAAGCGTTTTCGTTCACCGCCGCTGAGTTTTTCCACAAAATCGTATTGCTTTTTCCGGTCGAAGAGGAAACGTTCCAACAATTGTTGCGCAGAAATTTGCCTTCCTTTTTTTAAGGGAATGTAATCGCCAAATTCGCGAATGACCTCAATGACTTTTTGCCCTTCTTTGATTGTGATGCCGCGCTGGGTATAGTATCCGAATTTTATGGTTTCGCCCAACACCAATTTCCCGGAATCGGGTTTTAAATTGCCGGTCAAAATGTTCAAAAAAGTGGATTTTCCCGTGCCGTTTTTCCCGATGACCCCCAAGCGTTCGCCGCGTTGAAAATTGTAATCGAAATTTTGGAACAAGGTTTTTCCTTCGAAACTTTTCGAAATGTTGTGCAGTTCCACCACTTTGGTGCCCATGCGTTCCATGTTTATTTCCAGTTGCACTTCGTGATCGTTGCGCCGTTTGTGGGCACGTTCCTTGATGTCGGAAAATTCCGTGATCCGCGATTTCGATTTCGTGGTCCGTGCTTTGGGTTGGCGCCGCATCCAATCGAGTTCTTTTTTGTAGAGCTGTTTTGCTTTTTCGGTGTTGGTTTGTTCCACTTCGACACGGGCTTCTTTTTTGTCGAGGTAGTAACTGTAATTTCCTTTGTAGCTGTACAAATTCCCCGCTTCCAATTCAATGATTTCATTGCAAACGCGTTCCAAAAAATAGCGGTCGTGCGTGACCATGAACAAAGTGAAATCCTGTTTTTTGAAATATTCTTCCAACCATTCGATCATTTCCAAATCCAAATGGTTGGTGGGTTCGTCGAGTATTAGCAAATCGGGCGTGTTCAATAAAATACTCGCCAAGGCCAAGCGTTTTTTTTGCCCGCCCGAAAGGAATTTAACTTGTTTTTTCAGGTCCTCCAAACGCAATTTGGAAAGGATTTGTTTGTACTGCGTTTCGAAATCCCAAGCTTGTTTGGCCTCCATTTGCTCGAAGGCTTTCTGATAAGCTTCCGAATCTTCAGGATTCAAAAGCGCTTTTTCGTATTGCTCAATGATGTGCAGGATTTCGTTTTCCGAAGCAAAAATGGTTTCTTCGACCGTAAGGTTTGGATCCAAGTCCGGTTCTTGTGGCAAAAAAGCGGTTTTGACCCCTTTTCGGAAATTTACTTGTCCGCTGTCCGGTTCTTCTTTTTTGGAAAGAATGTTCAACAACGAAGTTTTCCCCGTGCCGTTTTTGGCCACGAAGCCTATTTTTTGACCTTGATTGATGCCAAAAGAAAGGTCGGAGAACAATTCCAGTTCCCCGTATGATTTTGCGATATTTTCTACCGAAACGTAATTCACGTTTTTTTTGCGAAAATACGGAATCGGTTTTCGCTATCGCAAGAAAAAAATGAAGTTTTACCGCTTGTTCTTTTTCGTTTTTTGGGATAGAAATACTATGAGCGGGTGTTTTTAATCAAAAACGGTAATTTATTTTTCAATGACTAAAAACTTTAATCAACTGAAAACAAATGAATTAAAAAGTAAATTTAAATATTTTTAACTAAAATTAACATATAAATTTTAAAAACTTGCATTTCAACTATTTTTTTGTATTTTTATCGAATCGTTAAAGTCTTTTAAACGTGCAACTATGTATTGCAAAAAGATTCCCTTAACCACTGAGCAAAGGCCGGTTTACACACCGGCCCGTGTTTGGTGTTTGGCGTTTGTTTTGTTGGTTGCTTGTTTTTCTAAAATAAGGGCACAACAAGCCGACGTGCAATTCAATGTGGTGCTGGCCAATGTGCAAAGTATTTCCGTGAACCAAAACCAAACCAATGTTTCCATTGTTTTGGATGAAACTTCCGAATTTATGAACGGAAAAACAGCCTCAAAAAACGATCACCTTCAAATCACGAGCACTTCCGATTATGAAATCAAGGTTTCCGCTTCTTCTCAATTACAGGGAAGTTCTGTTTCAATTCCGGTGAACACGGTCGGTATTTCTGCAAGTTTGGGAAATGTTGGTGGAGTTCCGGCTTCCCCGATCGTTTTTTCTGACATTGACCTTTCCACCAACCAACAAACCATTGTGCAAGCCGGCCAAGGCGATGCGCAACGTTCGTTCAATATTGAATACGCGGTTTCCGGCGGTCCCGATTATTTGAACAAACCAATGGGCACCTACACCACAACTATCACTTACAGCATTCTTCCGAATTGATTTTTTGATTCTATCACGAACCTTGTGGAAATAAATATAAACCTCAATTTATAAAACGCTTTGGTTTTAAAGGCTGGAAGACCGAAGCCCGAAGCCGAAAACAATAATGTGCTTTAATATTTGTCGCAGCATTTTCGGGTTGTTTGCACTTTCAGTAAAACCATAAACTCAAATAAACCCTGAAGCTTCGGTCTTCCGTCTCCCGTCTTCTGACCCGCACAATTCGTGGTAGCACCGTTTTTTTTTGTATAACCAAGTTTTCTTCGGAATATTTTGTATCTTCGACGCTCAATAATTTCTTCCCCTGTTTGTTTTTGTAAAAAAACAATATTTTTCGCGACCATAATTATAAGGACCAAAGATTTTAAATAGTTGAAACTTTTCGTTTTTAGGAATAGTTTAACTGTTTAAACGTACGTTTTTTCTGTCGTACATCGTTCTTTATTACACATTATCGAAAACAAGCTTTTTTGTTTTTATGTGTCGTTAAAAAAATATAGTATTGTACCATATACCAACTAATCCATATAAGAAAATGAAAACATTAATAAACTTTTTTACGGAACCACCAAATTGATCATCCTCGATCAATAATTATGAACGCATCGAAAAAAAGATCAACAATATTCGAACGTTCTTTATTCATAAAGGGTGGTTGCTTTCCGCTTGCGGAAATTCAAGAAAACTAAATATGGGGGTATTTATTTTTTGAACCAACCATCCTTTTTTTTCCTCTTCGATTTTTTAGGTACGCCAATTTTTTGGACTCCAAACACTGATTATATTTTCCTAGAGCTCAGGTAAAGTGTTCTTTGCCCGAATTTGTAACCAAACAACCAACTAAATCAGTTAAAAAAATGTTGAATTTGAAATTTACCGGAAGACAATTTAAAATTAAAACGCTGTTGGAGTCCCAACGCAACCTTAGCGGGCAAATTATTGGTCCGGGTGAAAAGGTAAAAGTCGTCCGCTCAAAAGAAGACCCGTTTTTGATTAATATCACCAGCATTGACAAACCCAAACGTGTCATCAAAAATGTGCCCACCGATTGCGTGGCGCCCTAACCCCCTTTATGGAATATTAATTTTTTTCCAACCAAGCAAATTAAATTGCGGACCAAATATCAAAATTGTATTTTGATAGGTGGTAAAAAACAAACATTGTAAATATTGAAAGAAAAACGCTATTTTATAATAGTGTTTTAAAAGAAGGTTTAATTGAAATCTTTTTTGTGCTAGTTAAAAGGATGGCTCCTACGGAATTTAAAACAAAGAATATTTGTTTTGGGTTTGGGCCATCCTTTTTTTTTGTATCCCCCGTTTCCAATTAAGCCCCCCTTTTTTTGGCCAAAAAATTGTCCATTTCGTCATTTTTTTATTAGAATAATGGTAGTTTATCGTTAAAAACAAACCTTATATCGAAAAGTTCAACTATTTCTTGCACAACTATTTAATTGTCCATTTTTTTGCGCAGATTTTAAAAACACACACAACAACAATTTAATCTACCCTAACAAAAAACAATCATGAAAAAAACAAACATTCTTCTTGCATTCGGAGCCTTTTTGATCAGCAGCATTGGTTTTGCGCAAACTGATACTGCGGATTTGAACGTGGTTTTGACAGACATTCAAAGCATTACCGTAGCGGCTGCCCAAGAAACCGTAACCATTACCTTGGACGACGTTACAAAATACACATCTGGAACAGATGTTGACCAAGCCGACCACCTTGCCGTCGTCAGTACTTCTGATTTTGATATCACGGCCGTGGCCAACCAAGAATTGACCAAAACGGGCGAAGCGAACACCATTCCGGTTTCCACGGTGACCCTTACTGCCTCTGCCGGCACAAACGCACCTGACGGAACAATGGCGGCAGTGGCCCTAAGTGCGACCGCCCCTGTCAACCTTGTTACCGGCGCATCGGCGGACTTGGATGCGTTTTATAATGTAAACTACGCGGTTTCCGGTGGAACGGAATATTTGAACCAACCAACGGGAACCTACGAAACCACGATCACCTATACCTTGGTGCCACAATAATCTTTTGACATAATCCATAGCGGTATGGAAATATACTCCATAAAAGGGCTTTGTAAAAAAATTGTTTTATAAAGCCTTTTTGGTTCTATATGGAATTTTGTGGGTAAAAAGCAAGGGTAATTATATCACGATTGTCATCTCGAGCGCAGTCGAGAGGTCATAGGTCTCGACTGCGCTCGACTTGACATATTTATTATTACCCACAGGAAATCATATAGAGCCGTCTTTTTTGTATTATTTGCTGCTATGTTCGTTTTCGACTAACTTTAATCGTTGAACATTAAATCCCCTATTTCAAATGATCCGGTATTTCTTTTTTTGTTCCTTGTTTTTTAGTGTTTTTTCCGGATATGGCCAAGCGGGCCTAACGGCCACTCCCGTGAAATTTTATTACACCTTGGGCCCCGGCGGAAACCAAGCCCAAACAATTACCGTAAGTAACCCCACCAATGTGGAGGTGGAAGTGGGCGTTTCGTTCAGTGATTGGAAATACAACGAGTTGGGGAACAACAAAATTGTGGAAAGTGGCACGTTGCCCACCAGTTGCGTGGACTGGATACAGGTGTTGCCTTCTTCCTATTTTGTGCTGCAGCCGCACGAACGAAAAAAACTCGATATTGTGTTGACAGTACCAGAAGATGCCGATAGAAATGTGCCGGTGCATACCGCCTTGTTGTATTTCAGCCAACTGAACCCGGGCGATGGCGGAACCGACGCGAATGGTGCTGCCATAAAAGTGACCGTGCGGATGGGCGTAAAAATCTACCACAGTTTTTTTGAAAGTGCTTCTTCTGCAATAGAAATTATTGGGTTCGATACGTTTGATAACAAACAAGAAAAACCTGCTGTTTACCTAATGTTGGAAAACAAAGGGAAAATTTGGACCAATGGAAAGGTTTCTTGGGAATTGTTCAACAAAGAAAACGGCAAAAAAACCAAATTGGACAAAACCGATTTTTATACCCTTCCGGGCGATGTGCGGAGAATTGAAAAAATCTTGCCCGGGGATTTGGAAAAAGGCCAATATGTTTTGACAGCCATTGTAAAATATAAGGACAGTGACGCGATCAAAGTTGCCGAATTGGAGTTCACTTATTAAAACCATGAAAAATGAACTTGTTGAAAATTTTTGCTGTAGTTGGGTTTTTTGTGCTCTCTGTTTCTTTATCGGCACAACCCAAGCCTAAAATTAACGGGTTCAATACCTATGTGCCTACTTTTACAACTTACCAAGAGCAAATGGCCGGAAAAACCGAAGTTGAATATATTGGAATTGGAATAAACAAAATAAAAGGCAATACCCATATTCCAAATTGGACACTTCGGGTGCGTGCATTGGGAAATTATATCAACCAGTCCAATCCAAGTGCTTTTGTGCAGCCACAGTTCACTTTTTTGCAATTCAATACTGTCACTCAGGCAGGTATGGCGCCGGTAAATACCAACCCGGTGTCATTGAGCACCTCTGAAACCGTTCTAGTGTCGGGAGCCCCCCCTTTAGATCCCCAAATTTCGGGAGGTTACATACAATATAGATTCGATTACATCATCCAAGGCGGTAACCATTTGTTGGTGCCAAATGGTGATTATCGGGTTTCGTTGGAATTTTCGTTGTACGATGGCAATAACATTTTAATTGACAGATTTGTTTTGAACAATGTGGGTTTTCAAATCCAGTCCGGAAACTATGGGACCAATACCTTAATGTTGCAAAATTCGGCCGATATCATTTCCATGCAATTTGACAATGTTTCCGATTATTATACAGGGGTTTCCGTTACCAAACCTTTGGGCTTGAAAGTGAAGTACCAAGGCGCCAACGAAATTTTTGTAAAAACCACTTCCAGTCAACTTACTTCCACAACCACTTCGAACACGATTCCGGTTTCGCTTATTAAGCTTGAACTTTCCCAAACCCAAAAAAGTCTGCCAAATCTTGTGTTTTCACCACCAACCGGTTTGTCCACCAGTGAAACCTCCATGGTCCAGAACCCGCACAGCAACCAAACCTACAACGAGGTGGAGTACAATTTGGAATACTCGGTTTCGGCATCGGATGCGGCCAATGTTTTTGGAGAAGGCGCAACCTATACCACCAATGTGATTTTTATTGTTTTGCCCCAATAATTAGGATATGGAACTATAATGCTCATGAAATTCAAGCCCTTTTTCTTGTTTTTTCAGTTGTGCCTGTTTTTATGGGCAACACCGCTGTTGGCAGGCGAAAAAGATGTGTTTTTGAAGGTCACCGAAACTATACTTGAAGCGGGAAATGGCACTTTGGTCGGAACTTCGCTGAAATTGGTGAACCTAAGCGAACAAGAATTTCGTGGAAAATTGGTACTCACTTCTGATAACATGTTGGGGCTTGTTGGGAAACCACAAGAAGCCGTTATAATTCCTGCAAATGACAGTTTGTTCGTTTCCATCAAGGCATTGGTTTCACAAATTGCAAAAGCCGGTGAGGCGTACCGAATAAATGCACGTTTGTACGATTCAAAAGGCACCTTGCTTTCTCTGGAAGCTATTTCGGTCACCATTACTGAAACCCAAAGTGTGACGCTGTATGTTCGCGATCAGCAAATCGCCATGGAAAAAAGGGGGGGTGTTTTTGAAATTGATGTACAACTCTACAATGCTGGAAACATCGAGCAGGAAATTGTACTGCTCACCAAACTGCCCCATGAAATACAAGGCGGTTTTCAGCGAAAAAAATTATTTATGCTCCGTGCATTTCAAGATACCACGGTAAGGGTTTCCATAAAAACCACCCGTCAAATGTTGGCTTTTGACGATTTTAGCGTTCACATAACCGGACTGTACAAAAAAGGCGAAGTTTTTGGGCGGGAAACCGTTCAAGTGACGGCCATCAAAACCTCTCGAAAATACCGCCCGCCGGGCACGGGGCTTTTCCCAATTCAAGAAAACCAGTTCTTTTTTCGGGCACAAAACCCTGGGGAAACGAACAGTGTTTACGAAGTCATGTTGAACACCAAAATGGAATTGCCGGACAGTTCAGTTGTGCGTCTTAACTTGAACGGGGCCTATCGCAAAAACATAGATGAACTTTATTTCCGCAACACTTGGGTTGGCTACGAATCGGAACGTTTCGGCGGGAAAATCGGGAATTTATACCAAAATTATGACATTACCCTCTATGGAAGGGGAGCGGAATTTTATTGGAACAGCAAGGACAAACGCAGCCGTTTTGAAATCGGCGCACTGGAAAATTCCTATCGGTTGTTCGACTCTTGGCCCTATTCGCAAGGAAAATCGGTTTGGGGCGGGTACCGTTTCGAGGTCAAAGACCGTTTTTTTTATTCCACGTTCATCTATGATCAAGATCCATTGCAAAATTACCGAAACATGCTGCTCTCCACAAAAAGCAGCTTGGTCACCAAAGAAAATTTGAAAATTTCGGGAGGGATTTCAGGAGGAAGGACAAGCACCTATAATGGAAACGAAGATGAGAAATACGGGGTCGCTGGAGAATTCCGATTGACCGCTCAAGTGGGGAATTTTTCTTTTTCGAGCGATAATTATGTCAGTACCGGTTATTATCCCGGGCGAAAACGCGGGGCGCTCAATTTTAACGAGCGCATTAATTTAACCTTGGAAAAATATGCTTTTTGGGCAAATTTCAACCATTATGGCTACCGCCCAAAATATGTTTCGACATTGCAGGGAAGCGAGAACAACTTTTCTTTGACCCGTGCAGAAGCCGGGGTTTCGCGAAAACTCGGCACGTATTTTATTTCTTTCGGCCCGCAATATAGCGTCGAAGAACGCACTTTGATTTATACGGACCAAATCCTTGTTGCAAAACTATCGGCATTTCGCTTGAACGGGGGAGTTTCTTATGCGCACCCAATCCGTGGGCTTTCCTTCAATTTTGATATTGAAACAGGGGTTTCGCAAACCCAAGAATCGGACAATAATTTTCAATTTCGCTCAAACTTCAATTTTGGTTGGGGCATTTTCCGTTTGCATGCGGCTTATCAATGGGGCAGTTTTTATTTGGGCGAGGCAATTTCCAACCAAGAAACAGAGGAAGCCTATTACCGTTGGCAAATCAGCCCGAACATTCATTATGAATTTTTCAACGACAAACTTGAACTTTCGGCGGGCACGACCTACTCCTACAACACCAATTCGGAAGGCAACTTGCAGTTGTTTGGAAGGGCAAATTATGAAATTGTGCATGGATTGGAGTTTTTTATGGGAACCGAATATTACAAACATTCTTTTTCCGATTATTCCGATCGGAGGATTGAGTTTGGAATCATTAAAAACTTTGCAATTCCCGATTTGGGGATCGATTCCCATGAACTGGAAATTTTTGTGTACAAAGAAATCGACGGCAAAGAAGGTTTCTCGGGAATGGACGAGATCGCGGTCGAACAAGTGGTTTATATCAATGGAAAAGCTTTCAAAACCGATGCCAAGGGAAAAGTACTGTATCGAAAAATACCTGCGGAAACCTATTCGATCCAATTCGACAACCTTTCCAATTGGTATGCAAAAGACCGGGAAGTAAAAGTAAGCGGTGATACGTATGTGGAAGTTGGGTTGGAAAAAATGACCACGATCAAAGGTTCCATTAGTTACAGTTCCACGATCTTAAGCTACGAAATCAATAAAAAAATGGGCGGGCTGAACGTGCGCGCGGTAGATGCTTTCGGGAAAACCTATTCCACAAGGACCGCCGACGACGGCACGTTCGTGTTGTACGTGCCCAAAGGAACATATACCCTTTCGTTGATCGCTCCCGGAATTATGCAATACATCGACATCGAAAACAACAAGATATCGGTCAAGACCGAATCAAAAACCGTTACCGAAGTTGATTTTAAAGTTACCGTCAAACAAAAAAGGGTGGAATACAAAAAATTCACTTCGAATTAAAAAAAAACCTGACAGGTTTCGAAAACCTGTCAGGTTTGGTTTTTAATAATCTGTTGGTTTAAGAATTTTGGCTCTATATGATTTTGTGTGGGGAACTTATATTTTTTGAGAGAATAAGACATCAATTCTTTTTCACGCAGCGAACGCTAAGGGTTTCGCAGCGTCCGCTACGCATTTGCCTTATATCGCTGCGATACGCTGCGCCTACTTCGCGACCTTAGCGTGAACTTTTTGCCAATGGTTGTGTATTTTTCTGTTTAAATTCATCAGTCTAAAATTAGATCACCTATAGCATTCCATATAGCGCCAGAATTTACTTTCTCTTCCGAACTATTGCGAACAGAAAAATAAACAAGGCCAAAAACATGGAAATCCGTGCAATGTAATCGCCAAACCGCACATAAAATGTTTTTTCATTGTTCAACGAAATAGTACCTTTTAAACTTCCTTGTTTTTCATAGCCAAGTTTTGAAACTATTTCCCCTTTCGCGTTGATGAAGGCCGAAATACCCGTGTTGGCACTTCGGGCAATGGAGCGCCGGGTTTCGAGGGCGCGCAACCGCGCATAGCTCAAATGTTGTTGGTGGCCTTGGGTGTTGCCCCACCAAGCGTCGTTGGTGATGATCGTCAAAAACTGTGCACCGTTTTTCACATAACCGGTCACGTATTCGCCATAGACCGACTCATAACAAATAATCGGGGCAACTTTTGTTCCGCCGTCCATCAGAAAAACTTCGCGGTTGGGCTGGGTGGTTTTCATGGCCACGGTACCACCGAGATCGATCATCGCATCGCCCAAAATGGGTTTCAAAACAGCTTGATAAGGGAAATTTTCCACCCCGACCACCAATTTCGATTTGTGATAAAATTGTGCGGAATCCGTGGTGTTGTTCATCAAAAAAGCCGAATTGTAATCATCGTACCACAAGCCTGGTCGCAATTGGTTGGTTTGCGGGCGAATTTTCGAGGAATCCGAAAAAACGGAATACATGGAAATTCCGCCGAGAAAATTCAAGCCCGGATTTCCCATCAGTAGTTCTTGGGAATAAAATTTTGCGGGCGAAAACTCAAATTGTTTCAAACGGGTGCCGTCCGCAAAAACCGTTTCCGGGGCCAACACCAAATCGGTGTTTTGATCGACGCTTGTCTCCGCCAAATCGTTCAGCAAAATACCAATGCGCTCGTCGGTGGTGTTGTACTTTTCGGTGTACGGATCGATGTTGGGTTGGAGAATAACTACTTCGACCGATTTTTTTCCGGGTACATAGGTTTTCAACAAATACAAAGAAACGAAAATGGGAACCAGCACCAATAATCCAATTTTCAAAACCGAACGGTAAACAATGGTTTTTTCGCGGTATTTACGGTACAGCAAAATTGTTTTGAACAGAAACATGTTCACCAACCAAACCCACAAGGTTCCACCAAAAGTTCCGGTATATTCGTACCATTGTATCCACGTGGTATATTCGGAAAAAGCATTTCCCAAATTCAGCCATGGCCAAGAAAATTCCCATTGAAGGTGCAATTTTTCGAAAGCAATCCACAGCACGACCAAAAAAACACAAGCCGCGTTGAAGGGAATCCGCTTGGCAATTAGGTGATATATTAAAAAAACCAAGCTCATCAACAACGAATTCACCAAAACGGCAAATCCCATTCCGAAAGGTGTAGAAAAATAGAGCCAATAGGTGGTGATGAGGTTCCAAATAAAAAAGCTGAGATAGGCCAAACCCATAACCCGCAAGGTTTTTCGCCTTTTTTCCGATAAGCGCAATGAACGTTCGGCGAAGAGCAGTGGCACAAAAGCACCAAACAAAATTCCGGGAAACCCATAGGTTGGCCAAGCAATGGCCAGTAAAATTCCCGAAAGAAGTGCGAGTAGCAGGTTTTTCATATAAAAGAAATTGCTTTCAAAAATAGGAAACCTTTTTGAGTTATGAGTTATGGCGAGTGTCATTCAACATCTTAGGTAGAAAAGACGTATGTCGGTTCAACTAAAAAAACGAGTAAGGGCTCGGAAACAACTAATCAATCCAGATCTTTAATTTCTCTTAGGGTTTAATTCCCCGATACTTGCGTCGAGATAGTTCATTTTTATCTAAAAACGCTCCAATCGATTTTTAAGGAAAACACATTGGAATACAAGGCCACGCTTTGGTCGCCGATGTCGGTGAAAGCATAATCCACATGGATTCCTTTGTATTTGAATCCCACACCAAACCCGGGCTGGAAACCGAGGTTGGCGCCCCCGTCGAGCTGTTCCACATTTTGGAAATTTCCGATTCCGCCACGGAGATAAATCATATCAATATAGCCGACTTCGAACCCAAAAGCAGGGGAAATGCTGACCGCAGAAGTGGAAATAAGATCATTGGTTTGGGTGAAGCGCATGTTGAGGTCGAGCTCCGTTTTCAAATCGAAATCGTGGCGAATTTCAAAAATACGGGCCACCCCGAGTTGCAATTTTGGAAGGGTAATTTCGGTGGTCTCGGGCAGTTCTTGGTTTTGGCCTTCCACAGCACCTTGAATTTCGGCATATTTTTCTTCGTTGATGCTCCAAGTGTTGAAAGAAGTGGTAATGTCGCGGGCCATTGCGCCAAATTTCCATTTGTCCGATTCAAATTGAACGCCCAAATCAAAACCAAAACCCCAAGAAGTGGCAAAATCGCCAATGATGCGGCGAATCACTTTTGCGTTCACGCCATAACTGAAGCCATCCAGCGGCAAGCGTCGTGCATAGGAAAAAGTAAATGCATAATCGGCCGCGGAAAACAAGCTGATCCGGTTGTAATCGATGTTTCCCTGTTCGTCGATCAATTGGGTGGTGTTCAAAATATCATCGACCCCGAAACGGATAATGCTAAATGCCACCGCGCTTTTGTCGTCCAACGGCATTGCCCCGGCGAGGTAATCGTAGTTCGCGATATTCGCAAAATAACTGGCATGCATCAACGAAAGTTGGTTGTCTTCCAAATGGACCAAACCCGCTGGGTTCCAATAGCCGGAATTCACATCGTCGGTGGTGGCGACAACGGCGTTGGCCATGCCGAATGCTGCCGCATCGACGCCAATGTTCAAAAATTCGTTGGAATATTTGCGCACCGTTTGTGCGGAAGCGACCCCAAAAGCAAGAAAAAGCAAAAGGACGATCTTGTTTTTCAATGGAATTTTTTTTGCGAATATCGTGTTAATTTTCATCTTTATAAACTTTAATTACCGATCGATATTGCCTTTTTACTGCCGAAGTTTGGAGTATTTTCAGAGAAGTTGCTTCGGAAATTTATTGTTTTTTGTTGATTAAGATTTTCATATCCTAAATTACACCTAACTCATAACTCATAACTCCTAACTCAAAAAGGTTTCTTATTTTTACGCAAACATTCAAGCTTTCTCATCATGATCACGAAAAACATTCCGAATTTTATCACGCTTTTGAACCTATTGGCGGGAAGTATTGCCGTAATTTTTGCGGTACAAAACCATTTGATCGCCGCAGCGCTTTTTGTGGGGCTCGGAATTTTTTTCGATTTTTTCGATGGCATGATAGCGCGTTTGCTGGACGTGAAAAGTGAACTAGGCCTGCAGTTGGATTCCTTGGCCGATATGGTTACCAGCGGTTTGGTGCCGGGAATTGTAATGTTCCAACTTTTGCGCACCACGCTCGCGAATCCTGGAACGGCAGCAAAAGATTGGACCGGATCTTCTTTTTTTGAATTCGATTTCCCGTGGATTGCGACTATCGGTTTGTTGGTTACGCTTGCGTCGGCCTATCGTTTGGCGAATTTCAACATTGACGAACGACAGGACACTTCGTTTGTGGGCTTGCCCACGCCGGCAAACGCGATTTTGATTTTGAGCCTGCCGATCATTTTGCAATTTCAACCCACCGCGTTCGCTACTTCTTTGATTTTGAACGAATGGTTTTTGATCGGGCTCACGCTTTTTAGCTGTTATATTTTGAACGCGGAAATCCCTTTGTTCGCGCTAAAATTCAAGAATTGGTCGTTCAAGGAAAATTTTGTGCGCTATGGGTTTCTGGTATTGTCGGTCATTTTATTGGTGTGCTTTCATTTTCTGGCACTTCCCATGATCATCATCGCATATTTATTGATGTCCATTATTTTCAAAAGCAAGAAAAAAGGAAGTTAGTGCTGAATTTGGAACCATTTATTGGATATTGATTTTTGCATTGCGGTAAGATACGTCTAGGGGCGTTCATCTTTATAGATGATCTTGATAACCTTTTCGGCAATACGGGAAACATCGGTTTTTAAGCCAACAAATAACACCATCATGTTCAAGGTGCGACCCTGAATTTTTACAAAATTATGTGACCAGCCCATTTCAAAAAACAAGAAAAAACCGTTGGCTTGATAATCGACTCCTATTCCTGTGCGCCAAGTGGGGCTTACCCGAAGTTTGTTTTTGATTCTCACTATATTTTCTTCAGGGACAACTTCAGCTCTTGGTTCTGCCATAAAACCTATCCCGGGGCCTAAATAGCCATATAAACTGAATTTTGAAAATTGTTTTTTTAAACCTGCCGCAAAATTTATGTTGTAATAGTTGCTCCTGCTTTTAATGATTTTATATTCATAATCCGCATCTTCGATGAACTGGTTGTACTTAAACGAAAGAAAGGAGATGGACGGGTACCAAAAAAGATATTTTTTATCGGTGGAAATGGTAATGCCCAGAATGTTGGAGAATTTAGGGGTGAACACTTGTTTGGTATCGCTTCCCATGGGAAAACCCCAACCCACACCGCTGATGATGTGTATTTTTCTGCGCGATAGGGTATCTGTCGTTGTCAGTTGCAGTGTATCAACGGCACTTGCCTTATAATACAAGGTATCCGTTATTTGAGCGGATAGGGTCGGGTTATTCCAGGCAAAAAGAAGGCCCATAACCAAGAACCCACGCATTGTAATTTTATGGAATGAATTGCCAATCAATCGAACAACTTTTTTTTCCGCAACTCAAAATTCTGTCCCAAATATACTTTGCGCACCATTTCGTCTTCCGCCAGTTCTTCGGGTTGGCCGTGTTTTAGGATGCTGCCTTCAAACATCAAGTAGGTACGATCGGTGATGGCGAGGGTTTCTTGCACGTTGTGGTCGGTGATGAGAATGCCGATGTTTTTGGTTTTCAGTTGGGCCACGATGCGCTGAATGTCTTCCACCGCCACCGGATCGACCCCTGCAAAAGGTTCGTCCAACAAAATGAATTTCGGATCGGTGGCCAAGGCGCGGGCAATTTCGGTACGCCGCCGCTCGCCCCCGGAAAGCAGGTCGCCACGGTTTTTGCGAATATGTCCCAAACCGAATTCTTCAATCAGGCTCTCCATTTTTTCAAGGCGTTCTTTTTTCGGAAGATCGGTGAGTTCCAAAACGCTCAAAATATTTTCTTCAATGCTCAATTTTCGAAATACGGAAGCTTCCTGCGCCAAATAGCCAATTCCGTTTTGTGCACGTTTGTACATTGGAAATTTGGTGATGTTGGTTTGATCGAGAAAAATTTTGCCGCCGTTGGGTTTTATCAAGCCCACGATCATATAAAAAGAAGTGGTTTTTCCCGCGCCGTTCGGACCCAACAAACCCACAATTTCGCCACGGTTCACTTCAAGGGAAATCCCTTTTACGACTTCCCTTCCTTTATAGGATTTTATCAAATTGTCGGCGCGAAGTTTCATCTGTTTATTTTTTCTTGTTGAAAAATATGAAATTTACGGTTTTGTTATTTTGGATCGGATATTTCAGGTTTTGCTTTTTCGATTTCTTGATTCGTTTTTTCCTTTTTTAAAGCGAATTTAGAAATAATGATGCTCAGTTCAAAAAGGATCAACAATGGAATGGCGACAATAATCAAACTGACCACATCGGGCGGGGTAATGATGGCCGCAAGCGCTAAAATAATTACGATGGCAATTTTACGGTTTTTCCGCAAAGCATCGGGGGTGATGAGTTCCACTTTTGTCAACAAAAAGATGATGATCGGCAGTTCAAATGCAAGTCCACTCGCCAAAACCGTGGAACGAGTGAGCGAAATATAGCTTGCCAAATCGAACTCGTTCAACACAATTTCGCTGACCTGATAATTTCCCAAAAAATTCAGTGAAAGCGGCATCACCACGTAATAACCAAAAAGTACGCCGATAAAAAACAAAATCGAAGCAACAAAAATAAATATTTTGGAATATTTTCGTTCAGAGGCGTGCATTCCGGGCGATATAAATTTCCAAAATTCGTACAGCACGTAGGGAAAAGCCACAATGAACCCGGCGGTCACGGAGGTCCAAACATGCGCGCTGAACTGCCCGCCCATTGTTCTACTTTGAATGGTGTAAGGAATTTCCGTAAAACAGAGGCTATCGTCCATTCCAAAAGATTGGGTAAGACGGCACAAAATATCGTAAGTGAAAAAATCGGGTTTTGAAGGTCCGAACAACAGTACGTCAAAAATGAAATCTTTTGCGAAAAAAGCGCACCCGCCCGCGATCACGACCGCCAAAGTCGCCCGGATCAGGTGCCACCTCAAATCTTCGAGATGGTCCAAAAAAGACATTTCGTCCGGGTTTTTTGATTTTTTTTTTGCCATTTATTCTACTTTCTTTTCATTCGTTTTCCAAAGTCCAAATTGTCACCCTGAGCGCAGTCGAAGGGCCAAACCCCAAATTCGTCACCCTGAGCTGTCAGGCTGAGCCCAGTCGAAGCTTTGTCGAAGGGCTAAATAATCCCTTCTTTCATCAAATTATGAAGGTGCACGACCCCGCGGTAATTTCCGTTTTTTTCCGCCAACAACTGTGAAATTCCATTGTTTTCCAAAACTTCCATGGCTTCTACTGCCATGGCGTCGTTGTCGATTGTTTTTGGCGCGGCGCTCATAATATCTTTGGCTTTCAAATCGATGAAATTATCGGTTTTGGAAAGCATCCTTCGTAAATCTCCATCGGTGATGATACCGACGATTTTTCCGTTTTCGGTCACGGCCGCAACGCCCAACATTTTTTCCGAAATTTCGAAAATTACTTCTTTTAAGTTGGTTTCGGGCGAAACTTCCGGTTTTAGGTTTTCTTCCGTGATGTCGCTAACGCGCAAATATAATTTTTTACCCAAAGCGCCACCAGGATGGTATTTTGCAAAATCTTTACTGGAAAATCCGCGAATGTTCAACAAGCAAACGGCCAACGCATCGCCGATCACCAATTGGGCGGTGGTGCTGGTAGTGGGCGCAAGATTGTTTGGGCAGGCTTCTTTTTCGATGAAAGCGTTGAGCACAAAATCGGCTTGTTGGCCCAAAAAAGAGTCTTTGTTTCCGGTGATGGCGATCAATTTGTTGTTGAAATCTTTTATGAGCGGTACCAAAACTTTTATTTCCGGCGTGTTGCCGCTTTTCGAAATACAAATCACCACATCATCTTTCAGAATGGTTCCCAAGTCACCATGAATGGCATCCGCGGCGTGCATAAAAATGGCGGGGGTTCCGGTGGAATTCAGTGTGGCGACGATTTTGGTGGCAATAATGGCACTTTTTCCGATTCCGGTAATAATTACCCTACCTTTGGAGTTGTAGATGTGTTCCACGGCCTGGGCAAATTCATCGTCCAATAATTCTTCAAGATGGGCAATTGCGTTCGCTTCGTTTGAAATGGTTTCCTTGGCAACAGCGAGGATTTTATCGTGGGACATTAAAATTTCAAATTAAGGGTTTGCTAATCCTAAAGAAACATGTATCTTTAATACGACAAAGGTAACTAAAATTGTAACATTAAATTATTGGTTTGACCGAATTCGATTTACACGTACAACTCAAAAAATATTTTGGGTTCAGCCAATTCAAAGGACTTCAAAAACAAGTCATCCAAAGCATACTCTCCAATCAGCATACGTTTGTGGTGATGCCCACCGGTGGTGGAAAATCGTTGTGCTATCAGCTTCCGGCGCTTATAAAATCAGGGACCGCGATCGTGGTTTCGCCCTTGATCGCGTTGATGAAAAACCAAGTGGACGTTTTGCGGAGCCTCTCTTCGGAACACGGAATCGCGCATGTGCTGAATTCTTCCTTGAACAAATCGGAGGTGCGGCAAGTAAAGTCCGATATTGAAAACGGCATCACGAAATTGTTGTACGTTGCTCCCGAATCATTGACAAAAGAGGAACATGTGGAATTTTTAAAAGAACAGGAAATTTCCTTTATGGCAATTGACGAAGCGCATTGCATTAGTGAATGGGGGCACGATTTCCGCCCCGAATACCGGAATTTGCGCCAAATCATTTCACGCATCGGAGACGATATACCAATTATTGGATTGACCGCCACCGCCACGCCAAAAGTGCAGGAAGATATTCTGAAAAATCTTGGAATTCCCGAAGCCAACACTTTTAAAGCTTCGTTCAACCGGCCGAATTTATACTACGAAATACGGCCCAAAACCGCCAATGTCGATTCCGACATTATTCGTTTTGTGAAGCAAAATTCCGGAAAAAGCGGCATTATTTATTGTTTGAGCCGAAAAAAAGTGGAAGAACTGGCACAAACACTTCAGGTAAATGGCATTTCTGCGGTTCCTTATCATGCCGGACTGGATGCCAAATCGCGTGCGCGCCATCAAGACATGTTCCTCAAACAAGATGTGGATGTGGTGGTTGCCACCATCGCGTTTGGGATGGGAATCGACAAACCCGATGTCCGTTTTGTGATCCACCACGACATTCCAAAGAGCATAGAAAGCTATTATCAAGAAACCGGTCGTGCGGGTCGTGACGGGGGCGAAGGCCATTGTTTGGCTTTTTATGCCTACAAGGATATCGAAAAGCTCGAAAAATTTATGAGTGGCAAACCCGTTGCCGAACAAGAAATTGGGCAAGCTTTGTTGCAAGAAGTGGTTGCCTATGCCGAAACTTCCATTTCGCGCCGAAAATTCATCCTGCATTATTTTGGGGAAGAATTTGACAGTGAAACCGGTGAAGGTGCCGAGATGGACGACAATGTGCGCAACCCCAAAACAAAAGTCGAAGCCAAGGACGAGGTGGTTTTGTTGTTGAAAACCATCCAAGCCACCAAACAGTTGTACAAATCGAAAAATGTGGTGAACACCTTGATCGGCAAATCGAACGCACTCATAAAATCGCACAAAACCGACGATTTGCCTTTGTTTGGAAAAGGAAAACACAAACCCGATGTTTTTTGGATGGCCTTGCTCCGCCAAGTTTTGGTTGCCGGTATGCTCAAAAAAGACATTGAAACCTATGGCGTAGTGAAGCTTACCAAAAGAGGGGAAAACTATCTGAAATCACCCGAATCATTTATGATGACCGAAGATCATGTATATGACAAAAACGGGAACGATAACATCATCACCCAACAAAAAGGCGGTGGCGGAACCGATGCAAAATTGATGAAAATGTTGCTGGATTTGCGCAAAAAAGTCGCCAAACAAAAAGATGTTCCGCCGTTTGTGGTTTTTCAAGAACCTTCTTTGGAAGATATGGCTTTGAAATATCCAATGACCATGGAAGAAATGAGCAATATTCATGGGGTTGGGGAAGGCAAAGCAAAAAAATACGGAAAAGATTTTATAGAACTGATCGCACGATATGTCGAAGAAAATGAAATAATGCGCCCCGATGATTTGGTGGTGAAATCCACGGGTGCGAACAGTGCTTTGAAATTATACATCATTCAAAGCGTGGACCGAAAACTGCCCTTGACGGATATTTCCAATGCGAAAGGCATGGAAATGCCCGAGTTCATCAAAGAGATGGAGGCCATTGTTTACAGTGGTACAAAACTCAATATTTCTTATTGGGTCGATGAATTGTTGGACGAAGAGCAACAAGAAGAAATCCACGATTATTTTCTTGAGGCCGAAACCGACCAAATTGAAGATGCCATGGAAGAGTTCGACGGCGATTATGAATACGAAGAACTGCGTTTGTACCGTATCAAATTCATCAGTGAAGTGGCGAATTAAAGTTGCGAATTAACGCGAATTTTGAGCGAATTAATACGAATTGAGATCACAGATCACAGAGGATTGATTATTAAATATTGGAAATAACTCGCAACTCGCAACCCGCAACCTGCAACCCGTTCACTCGCAACTCGCAACTTGGAATTTTGAAACCTGTCTTCTGTCTTCCGACTCCCGTCTTTTCCCTATCTTTGCCTTCTCAAAAAAAGCAACTATGGAAAACGGATTGTACGCACGCATAAGAACGAACAAAGGTGAAATTCTTGGTCGCCTCGAATTTGAAAAAACCCCGGGAACGGTCGGAAATTTTGTGGCTTTGGCCGAAGGAAATTTGGAAAATAAAGCAATTCCACAGGGAAAACCCTACTACGACGGGTTGAAATTTCACCGCGTCATTCCCGAATTTATGATCCAAGGCGGCGATCCGAATGGAACAGGGGCGGGTGGACCCGGCTACCAGTTCAATGATGAATTCCATCCAGAATTAACACACGATGCCGCGGGAATTTTTTCCATGGCAAATTCCGGGCCTGGCACAAATGGCAGCCAATTTTTTATTACGCACGCGGCCACACCATGGTTGGACGGAAAACATACGGTTTTTGGAAAAGTGGTGGAAGGTCAAAATGTGGTCGATGCCATTGCGCAAGGTGATAAAATTGAAAAAATTGAAATTGAACGGGTAGGGGAGCAAGCCGAAAAATTCAATGCGGTGGAAAGTTTTCGACAATTCACCGGTGCCAAGGCTGAACGCGAAGCGGCCGCCCAAAAACAGCAAGAAGAATTGTTGGGAAAAATCGCCCAGGGTTTTGAAAAAACCGAAAGTGGCCTGCGCTACAAAATTGAGGAAAAGGGAAACGGCACAAAAGCCGAAAAAGGAAAAACGGTTTTCGTACATTACAAAGGAATGTTGACCGATGGAACCGTTTTCGATTCTTCCCACAAAAGAAATCAACCCATCGAATTCCCTATTGGAATGGGCCATGTAATCGCCGGTTGGGACGAAGGAATCGGAATGTTGCGTGAAGGCGACCGCGCACGCTTGGTCATTCCTTCACATTTGGGTTATGGGCAACAAGGTGCTGGTGGAGTGATTCCGCCCAATGCAACCTTGGTGTTCGACGTGGAGTTGGTGGAGGTGAAGTGATTGGTTAATTGGTGATCGGTTAGTTGGTGATCGGTTACTCAGTGATCGGTTGATCGGTGATCGGTTAATCGGTTTTAGTCTCCGATCCCGATCTCCAATCCCTGATCTCCAATTTGCAGTATTCAAAGTTCAATGCCGATATACATTTTACAATATATCTTCTACATTGTTACGCTAAGGATTTAGAAAGAAAAAAAGCGGTCAAAAACCCGAATACCACAATGATACCGGCCGCTTTATGGGTTTTTGCGAAAGCTTCTGGAATCATGGTGTCGATAATCATGCACAAAATCGCCCCGGCGGCAAATGCAGTGCTGGAAGCAATGACAGCGTCGCTGAAACCACCAAAAACCGTGAACCCAAGATAGGCCGAAATACCGGAAATAATGGCAATTCCGAACCATAACCCAAAAATATATTTTTTGCTTTTCCCTGCTTTTTTCATTCCGGTGGCACTGGATAGCCCTTCGGGCAAATTGGAAAGAAAAATGGCGATCACGGCGACCAAACTCACACCTTTTCCACTCAACAAGCTCAACCCGATTACGATTGATTCGGGTATGCCATCGAGCAAGGCGCCGAGCGCAATCCCTAAACTATTGTCGTCGTTGCTTTCTTGTGTTTGATGCGCCTTGTCCGATCGTTTTCGGTGACGTGCACCGTACAACGCCAAAATTTCATTTGCGATCGTATAAACAAGCGCGCCCAATAAAAAACCGATGGAACATGCCAAAATTCCTCCTTTGTTGAACGCTTCGTCCATCAAATCAAATGACAATACCGAAATAAGTACACCACTGCCATAGGCCATAATCCCCGCTATGGTTTTTTCGCCAAATTTAGCGTAGTAACCGGCAAAAGCCCCGATCACCAAGGCCATTCCAGAAACCAATCCCCAAAAAAGAGCTGTTGTTGCGCCGTTCATATATCGTGTTCAGTTAATTGGTGATCAGTTATTCAGTGATCGGTTACTCAGAGTCTCCGATCCCCGATTTCCAATCCCCGCTCCCCGATCACCGTTTTTCGATCCACTTAATCCCACAACCCATGCTTGGTTTTTGATCTTTGCGTTGTGCGTTGTTGTTCAGAATATTGTCCAAGGCTTCGCGCAAATCGCGGCCGTTCACGGGAATACCGTTGCCGGGGCGTGAATTGTCCATTTGTCCGCGGTACACCAATTTCAATTCATCGTCGAACACATAAAAGTCGGGCGTACAGGCCGCGTCATAAGCTTTTGCGACTTTTTGTTCTTGATCAAACAAATAAGGAAAAGAATAATTGGAGTTTCGGGCGGTTTTCCACATCAAATCCGGGTGGTCTTCCGGGTAGCGTTCCACATCATTGCTGGAAATTGCCACGAACCCAAATCCCACGACCCGGTAATCATTGGCAATGCGCACAATTTCTTCGTTCACATGTTTTACGTACGGGCAATGATTGCAAAGAAACATCACCACGATCCCTTTTTTCCCGCACACATCTTTTAATTCGTACATATTATTGGTGACCGTATCGATCAACCGAAAATCAGGGGCTTTGGTGCCCAAGGGAAGCATGTTGGAAGTGATGGCTGGCATATTGTTTTCTTATAAAATATTTTATCTGTTTGCTTTATTGTTTTAGGGGACATATAGAACATCCGGACTCATAATTCTTCTGTTTCAATCACGATTATCATGGATGTTTCCCGTATTTTCGTTTCCGCAAACGAAAAAAGATAAACTCAGTAAATTGTAAAGATATGCAAATTACCTGGCAAGATTTTGAAAAAGTGGAAATGCATGTGGGGACCATTGTTGAAGCAAACGATTTCCCCGAAGCGCGAAACCCTGCCTATCAACTAAAAATCGATTTTGGCCCTAAAATTGGCATCAAAAAAACATCGGCACAAATTACCATACTTTATAAAAAAGAAGATTTGGTGGACCGGCAGGTAATTGCCGTGGTCAATTTCCCCAAAAAGCAAATCGCCCAGTTTATGAGCGAATGTTTGGTGTTGGGAACGGTGGACGGAAAAAACATCACCTTGCTGCAACCCGGTTCAAAAGTGGAGAACGGGTTGCGGGTAGGATGAAAAAGTTATGAGTTAAGAATTATGAGTTATGAGTTAGGTTGAATTTCATCACATCTCCTAACTAATTCTTAAAACTATTTTATATGTCATCGAAATTCACATCGGTGAATTTTTCGGCGGGTTTTGTTTTGGCAGCACCTTCTTCTTCGGAAACCGTTTCGTATTCCTTTTTGAAATCCTTTTGGTGGCGGTCGCTGATCACTTCTTCTCCTTTTTCTTCCAAAATGTATTGGGTCATTTCCTGCAAATTTTCGGTGAAGCCTTCAAAATCCTCTTTGTAGAGATAAATTTTGTGCTTTTTGTAGTGAAACGAGCCGTCGTCGTTGGTGAATTTTTTACTTTCGGTGATCGTCAAATAATAATCGTCGGCTTTGGTGGCGCGGACGTCGAAAAAATAGGTCCGTCTTCCGGCCCGTAAAACCTTTGAAAAAATTTCTTCTTGCATCCTTCCATTATCGCTCATAATCAATGAATTTAAATTTTGGTTTTTGTTATGGTCAAAAATCATAAAAAAAACAATAGTCGCCAAAAAAAATCAACTTTCTTTTTCGCTCAGTTGTTTTAAATAGAGTTCTTTGTAGTAGCCTTCTTGGTTTACCAGCTCATTATGAGTGCCTTGTTGGTCGATTTCCCCGTCTTTTAACACTATGATTTTGTCGGCGTTTTTTGCCGAAGAAACCCGGTGACTCACAATAATGGTGGTTTTATTGTTGGAAATTTTGTGCAAATTGCTCAAAATTTCTTCTTCGGTTTCCGTATCGACCGCGGAAAGGCAATCGTCGAACAACAAAATTTGCGGGTCGTGGATAATTGCCCTGGCAATGGAAACACGTTGTTTTTGGCCGCCCGAAAGCGTGATGCCGCGTTCGCCCAAAACCGTGTCATAGCCTTTGCTGAAACCTACAATGTTTTTATGTACCGCGGCATTTTTCGCGGCTTCGAACACTTCTTCGTCTGTGGCGTTTTCTTTTCCGAAACGAATGTTGTTCCGAATGGAATCACTGAACAAAAACGCATCTTGCGGAACATAACCAATGGCATTGCGGAGATCGGTCAAGTTGAGCTGGTCAATGGGTTTTCCGTCGATCAACAATTTTCCTTGGTCAATGTCATACAAACGTCCGATCAATTCTAAAATGGTCGATTTTCCAGAACCGGTTTTTCCAACAATTGCAAGGGTTTCCCCACTTTTCACCTCAAAAGAAATATTTTTCAACGCGGTGATGTTCGTGTCGTCATAGACAAAAGTGACGTTTTCGAAAACAATGTTTCCTTCGATGCTTTCTTCAGTATCGCTGTGGTTTTTCACCTCGGGTTCTTCTTTTAAAAATTCGTTGATCCGTTTTTGGGAAGCTTCGGCCTGTTGCACCATCGAAGTGACCCAACCGACTGTGGCCACCGGCCAAGTGAGCATGTTTACGTACAGCAAAAACTCAACAATGGTTCCCAAGTCTATCTGTCCATTTATATATTGCTTTCCTCCAATATAAATCACCAAAAGATTGCTCGCCCCGATCAGCAAAACCATCAATGGAAAAAAGAAAGCTTGCACCTTCACCAAATCAATGTTTTTTGTTTTGCTGGTATTGGAAAGGGTCGTGAAATCATGGTTCATTTGAGGTTCCAATCCGTAGGATTTGATAACCGAAATACCGCTAAAACTTTCTTGGGTGAAGGTGTTCAGCTTGGAAAGATATTGTTGTACAATTGTGCTTCGATGATTGATAGCAACGCTCAGTTTATAAATTGCAAAGGACAATACCGGAAGCGGCGCAACCGTGTAAAGTGTGAGCAACGGCGCGGTTTTCAACATATAGGCAATGACCACGACAAACAAAGTCAAAGTTGTCACGGTGTACATCAATGCCGGGCCCACGTACATACGCACTTTCGAAACATCTTCGCTGATTCGGTTCATCAAATCACCGGTGCGGTTTTTTTTGTAGAAATTCAACGATAAGTTTTGGTATTGTCGATAAACTTCGTTTTTGAGGTCATATTCGATGTGCCGGGAAACCACGATAAAAGTTTGGCGCATCAAAAAAGTAAGGAAGGCCGCAATGAGCGTGGCGCCCAAAATCAAACCAATATCCAATAAAAGTTCGTTGCGAACAACGCTTTCACTGGTGATTTCGCCATTGATGTATTGTTCGATGATATTGATGGAATCGCCCACCAATTGTGGAGTGAACAGCATGAAGATTCTGGCGGCAATGGTGATGATCAATCCCAGAAGCAATCTGCCTTTGTATTTTGAAAAATATTTGTTGAGGTGTTGCAGCTCTTTCATGAAAATAAGAAAAACGATAGCAGATTAATAAATTCACATTTTAACAAGAAAAAACGGGCAAAAGGATGAAATATTGATTATTTTTGTACCCTGTTTTTCTGAAATAAACAAAAACCTATTTTAATCGATAATTTATGACCGCTGAAATATTTGACATGGACCAATTAAAAAAAGCTGCTCCTGTTTTTGGGCAACTTTCGTTCGACAATCACGAACAAGTGGTGTTTTGCAATGACAAAGATACAGGTTTAAAAGCAATAATTGGAATCCACGACACAACTTTAGGGCCAGCTTTGGGCGGAACCAGAATGTGGGATTACGCCAGCGAGTGGGAAGCTTTGAACGATGTGTTGCGCCTTTCCAGGGGGATGACCTTTAAAAGCGCCGTCACCGGATTGAATTTGGGGGGAGGAAAAGCAGTGATCATCGGCGATGCAAAAACCCAAAAAACCCCCGAACTGATGCGACGTTTTGGGGAATTTGTAGATTCTTTGAGCGGAAAATACATCACCGCTGAAGACATCGGAATGGAAACTGCCGATATGGATACCGTTCGCCAAGTCACCCCTTATGTAACAGGTGTTTCCGAAAGTTTGGGCGGATCCGGGAACCCTTCGCCAGTAACCGCTTACGGGGTTTTTATGGGAATGAAAGCCGCCGCGAAATACAAATTTGGTTCGGATTCGTTGCAAGGAAAAAAAATATTGGTACAGGGAATTGGCCATGTTGGCGAGGTGTTGGTGAAACACATTCGCGAAGAAGGCGGAGAAGTGCTCATCAGCGACATCAACCAAGAACGTTTGGAAGCGGTTCGCGACGAATATGGTGCGATTATTTTTGGTGGCGACAATATTTATTCCGCCGAAGTCGATATCTACGCACCTTGTGCTTTGGGGGCCACCATCAATGATTCGACCATTCCAATGCTGAACGCCAAAGTGATCGCCGGTGCTGCGAACAATCAATTGGCAGACGAAGTGGTCCACGGAAGAATGTTGCAGGAAAAAGGAATTTTGTACGCGCCCGATTTCTTGATCAATGCCGGCGGAATTATCAATGTATATGCCGAATTGGAAGGTTACGACAAAAAAGAAATCTTTCGCAAAACCGAAAATATTTACAATACCACTTTGGAAATTTTCGACACGGCCGATAAAAACAAAATCACAACGCACGAAGCGGCATTGAAAATTGCACAAGACCGTATCGATCAGCGAAAAAAAGAAAACAAAAGCTGAAAAGACGTAAAAGTTGGAATTGAAAATATTCCAGACTTCCAACAATAAATACTATTTTTGCAGGGCGGAAAATTTTCCGCCCTTTTTTAATATAGAACTCCTTTAAACTTTTCTGATTAAGAAAGGTTTAAAGGAGTTCGTAAAAATGTTCTTTTAAAGCCAATGTTGACAAGACGCCACATCCGGGTCAAAACCATGCAATCTTTGTATGCTTTTGAACAAACCAAGAATGACAATATCAATGTCGAAGAAAAATTTTTGTTGAAGTCAATGGACGCGATGTACGACCTTTTCTTGCTGAATTTGTCGCTTTTTGTCGAAGTGAAACAAGTTGCGGAAACCTTTATGGAAAAATCGCAGCAGAAACACCTTGCCACGGACGATGATAAAAACCCCAACCGCAACTTTGTTGACAATAAAATCGTTCAGCTTATTGAAAACAGTGAAAAAATCAATCTTTTGCTCGAGCAGCGAAAATTGACCCATTGGAAAAGAAACGATGAATATGTTCATATTATTTGGGAAGCAATAAAAAGCAGCGAAATTTACTCCGAATACCTGCAGACCAAAAACAGTTCCTTCAAAGAAGATAAGGATTTTATTATTTCAATTTTCAAAGAAATCATTGCCCCGAACGAAAAACTCTACGATTTTTTGGAAGACAACAAACTCACTTGGGTGGACGACTTGCCCATTGTGAACACCGCAATTCTGAAAATGTTGCAAAAAATCAAACCTGCGGATGAAACCATCGAAATCCCACGACTTTTCAAAAACATGGAAGACCGCGATTTCGCCATTGAATTGTTCCGGCAAACCTTGTTGAACAATGAAAATTTCGAAAAAGATATTTTTGGAAAAACCCCAAACTGGGACACGGAACGCATCGCCGACCTGGACAATGTTCTCCTAAAAATGGCGATCTGTGAATTTTTGCGTTTTCCTTCGATTCCGGTGAAGGTCACCATCAACGAATATTTGGAAATCGCCAAAGAATACAGCACCCCAAAAAGCAGTATTTTCATCAACGGCGTGTTGGACAAACTCTCAAAAGAATACAAGGTTGAAGACAAACTGAATAAAATCGGGCGAGGACTTATGTAGTCCGATAAATTTTATTATTTTTAGCCCTCCAAATTAATAGTAAACTTAAATAATTTTAAAATGAAAAAAGGAATTTTAATGTTGGCCGCCGTTGGCGCAATGGTTTTTACTTCTTGCAAGGATAAAGCCGCCGACAAAGTACAAGCAGAAAATGTGGAAGCCGCTGCGGAACGTGATGCAAAAGCAAACGAATTTCCAGTGATGACTTTCGAAGAATCAAGTTTTGACTTTGGAACCATTACCGAAGGCGAAGTGGTGGAACACACCTTTACGTTCACCAACACCGGTGACGCCCCGTTGGTGATCACCGCTGCAAAAGGAAGCTGTGGGTGCACCGTTCCAACTTGGCCTCAAGGCGAATCAATTGCCCCAGGGGAAACCGGTGAAATGGTTGTTAATTTCAATTCAAAAGGTAGAAAAGGGGTTCAAAACAAATCAGTTCGCATCACTGCAAACACTGAAAAAGGCACGGAAACGCTTCGAATCAAAGCAAACGTTGTCGCAGCTGCAACAGGAACTCCAGTTCAATAATACTTTTATATGGATCAATTGACCCAATTTGCACCGCTTCTTTTGATGGTGGTCGTCGTTTATTTTTTTATGATTCGACCCCAAATGAACCGTCAAAAGAAAGAGAAAACCTTTGCGGCCGAACTGAAAAGAGGCGATCGCGTGATCACAAAAAGTGGCATGCACGGAAAAATTCTTGATTTCAGCGAAAAGTTGAATTCGGTAATTATCGAAACCGGTGCCGGAAAAATCACGTTCGACCGATCTTCCATTTCCATGGAAATGAGCCAAAAGCTCAATAAAGACCTTTCCGGGAAAAAATAAAAATCAGGTGCAAAAACAAAAAAATCCCCGTTCCAATTTCTTTTTGGAACGGGGATTTTTTATTTCATTTATATTGATCGTTCAATCCTTTGCCGACCAAAATCATGGGGGTTATTTTTTCGATCCTACTTAGTTTGGTGGCCTCCCTTTTCGCCGTGGCAATGTATTCACAATATTCGCGTTGCCTGCCCGTGGTCAATTGCTCAAAAGCTTCGTTCAAGTTGGGGTTATTTTTGAAAACTTGTTCCAGTTCCTCCGGAATTTCTACATTTTTGTGGCGTTCGGGTTTTATTTCTTTTCCTTCCCGTTGATTTTGGATGGCTTCCAATACGTAATTCCGTAGCAATTCTTTGTTTATCGGATCGCCTTTTTCAAAACGAATTTGCCGCAAGGCTTTTGTTTTTCCTTCTTGGGCGTTCATCAATAAATCCGTGTTTTCTTTTAGCAAAGCGCCTTGGTAAAACCACAAGGCAATATGATTTTTGAAAGCTGCTGTTCCTACGATGTTTTTTCCTTGAAACGTATAAACCGGAACGCCCCATTTGATGGTTTCTGTCAGTTCCGTTCCGAGCAGCATTTCGCGGAATTGCTCCAATTCGGCTCGCCAATGCGGATGGTTTTCGATGTATTCTTCAGTAGATTTTATGGCCATAATCGCGATTCTATAAACCTGTCGGGTTTGCTATGTTGATTGGTTACTGATTTTTATATTTTTCAGCGGTCAATTCGGCGATTTTCACAATGACTTCCACTGCTTTTTGCATGCTTTCCACCGGAACATATTCATAGCGTCCGTGAAAATTGTGTCCGCCCGCAAAAATATTCGGGCATGGCAATCCCATAAAACTGAGTTGCGCACCGTCCGTTCCGCCACGAATGGGTTTGATGTCCGGCTTAACGTCCACCGCAATCATTGCTGCTTCCGCAAGTTCCACAATGTGCATCACGGGTTCCACTTTTTCGCGCATGTTGAAATATTGATCGTTAATTTCAACTTTCACCACTTCTTTTTCGTATTGGGCATTAATTTCTTCCGCCAAACTTTCAACAACCGCTTTTCGGGCTTCGAAATGCTCTTTTTCGTGATCGCGGATAATGTAGTGCAAAATAGTTTTGTCAACACTGCCTTCCATGTTCGTGAGGTGAAAAAAACCTTCGCGACCTTCGGTGTGTTCCGGGGTTTCCAATTTTGGCAGGGAATTGATAAAATCTTGTGCGATGTACATACTGTTCACCATTTTTCCTTTGGCGTAACCTGGATGAACGATTTTTCCTTGAATGGAAACCGTAGCTTCAGCTGCGTTGAAATTTTCGTATTCCAGTTCACCAATTTGGCTGCCATCCATCGTGTAGGCCCATTCCGCGCCAAATTTTTCCACGTCGAATTTATGCGCCCCGCGACCAATTTCTTCGTCGGGCGGAAAACCCACCCGGATTTTTCCATGTTCGATTTCCAGGTGCGCCAACAAATACTTCATGGCTTCCATAATTTCGGTGATCCCGGCTTTGTCATCTGCGCCCAAAAGCGTGGTCCCATCGGTGGTGATCAGTGTTTGACCTTTGTATTGCAACAAATCTTCAAAATACCGGGGTGACAAAATGATGTTTTCTTCCGGGTTTAACACAATGTCTTTTCCGTCGTAATTTTCCACAATTTGTGGGTTCACGTTTTTTCCGGTGAAATCGGGCGAAGTATCGATGTGCGAAATAAAACCAATCACGGGAACGTTGTGCGAAACCGTTGCCGGAAGCGAGGCCATCACGTAGGCGTTTTCGTCGATGGAAACTTCGCTCATTCCCATTGTTTCGAGCTCTTTGGCCAGTTTTCGCGCCAGATCCCATTGTTTTTCGGTGCTGGGCGTGGTTTTGCTGTTCGGATCACTTTCGGTATCGATGGTCACGTAACTTATAAAACGGTCTATCAAAGGTTGTTTTTCGATCATTTTGTTGAATATTTTTACAAAAATAACGAACTCGTTCAAATTTCAATCAATTTTTTCAAGCCTTTCAAGCTTTTAAACCTTAAAAGTGCTCGTTAAATCAAATCCTCAGAAATTCCCTACTTTTGCAAAAATTTCTTCTCGATGTACAAATCGTTCCTTCGCCCCATTTTGTTTCGGTTCGATCCGGAAAAAATTCATCATTTTACGTTTAGTTTTCTTCGAAATAGTTTCAAAATCCCGGGGGTACGTTTTTTTTTCAAAAAGAAATTTCAACTGAACCGTCCTGAATTGGAACGGGAAGTTTTTGGGCTGAAATTTAAAAACCCGGTGGGCTTGGCGGCGGGTTTTGATAAAGATGCAAAATTGTACAACGAACTTTCCGCATTGGGTTTTGGATTTGTGGAAATCGGCACCGTAACCCCAAAACCACAACCCGGAAACCCGAAAAAACGCTTGTTCCGGTTGAAGGAAGACCAAGCGCTCGTGAACCGGATGGGGTTCAATAATGGAGGCGTGAATGCTGCTTCTGAACGATTGCAGAAAAATAAAAATGTCCTTATCGGCGGAAATATAGGAAAAAACAAAACCACACCGAACGAGGAAGCAATTTCGGATTATTTGCTGTGTTTTGAAGCACTTTTTGAGGTCGTGGATTATTTTGTGGTGAACGTGAGTTCGCCGAACACGCCCAATTTGCGAGAACTGCAAGAGAAAAAACCTTTAACGGATTTATTGGAAGCGCTTCAGGAAAAAAACAGCGGAAAAATTTCTTCAAAACCGATTTTATTAAAAATCGCGCCCGATTTGTCGGATGACCAATTATTGGACATTATTGACATTGTCAAAGAGACAAAAATTGCTGGCGTGATCGCCACGAACACGACCATTTCACGTGAGGGCTTGACATCCGAAAACAAAAAGGAAGCGGGCGGAATGAGCGGAAAACCCTTAAAAAACCGTTCCACGGAAGTGATTCGGTTTTTGTCCGAAAAAAGTAACAACGCTTTTCCGATTATTGGCGTGGGAGGAATTCATTCGGCGGAAGATGCGCTCGAAAAACTGGAAGCCGGCGCTTGCTTGGTGCAACTTTACACCGGATTTATTTATGAAGGGCCAGGGTTGATCAAAGAAATAAACAAACGTATATTACAAACCTGCAATCCCGATAGCCATCGGGACAAGACCTTGTAGGTTAGGCTAAAACCTTTACTTTAAAAAACCATTTTGGCTGAACAACTGTTCCCATTTTTGACCGCATCAATTCTGTTGACGCTCGCGCCGGGACCGGACATTATTTATGTATTGGTGCAAAGCATTTCCAACGGAAAAAAACAGGGAATTTTCACTTCTTTGGGTTTGGTGTCTGGAATTATCGTCCACACCAGTTTGGTTGCTTTCGGAATTTCGGCATTGATAGCCGCTTCTGAAAACTTGTTTTTTATCATCAAACTGTTTGGTGCGTGTTACTTGTTCTATTTGGCGTTTCAAGTTTTTAAAAGTGATGCAAAAGTTGCTTTTTCTTCGGAAGGTGTTCCAAATAAAACAGGATGGGAACTTTTCAAACAAGGCTTTGTGATGAACGTGCTCAATCCAAAAGTTACCATCTTCTTTTTGGCTTTTTTTCCTGGGTTTTTATGGGATTCGGAAGGGAACACGGTTTATCAATTCTACTTGTTGGGATTTCTATTTATGCTGCAAGCCTTGTTGATTTTTGCGACGGTTTCCTTTTTGGCGGGAAAAATTTCGACCTATTTAAAAAACCATCCAAATTCCGGAACGGTTATGAAATGGACGCAAATTCTGGTTTTTATAGGAATAGGTATCTTTATTCTATTGTGAAAATCACTTTTGGAAATGGTTGTTTCAAATTAAAAACTGCCAACTGAATACTGAACACTGCATACTAAATGTTATCTTTGACGTTATGCAAAAAATCAAGCTCATCGAATGCCCGCGCGATGCGATGCAAGGTATCCGAGAACATATTCCCACAGAAAAAAAAGTGCAATACATCCAATCGATTTTGCGTTGTGGGTTCGATACGGTCGATTTTGGCAGTTTTGTTTCGCCCAAAGCCATACCACAAATGGTTGATACCGCTGAAGTTTTGTCCCAACTCGATTTGAGCAATACACAAAGCAAATTGTTGGCGATCGTGGCCAATGTACGTGGAGCTGCGGAAGCTTCCAAGCATGAAGAAATCACCTATTTGGGCTATCCTTTTTCGATTTCCGAAAATTTTCAAATGCGGAACACCCACAAAACCATTGCAGAATCGGTGGAAGTGTTGCGGGAAATTTTGGAAATTGCCAATAAAAACAACAAAGAAGTTGTGGCCTATCTTTCAATGGGCTTCGGAAATCCGTACGGCGACCCTTGGAATGTGGAAATAGTGGGGGAGTGGACCGAAAAACTTTCCGGAATGGGCATAAAAATTCTTTCATTATCGGATACGGTCGGAAGTTCGACACCCGATATTATCGATTATCTTTTCTCCAATTTAATTCCGAAATATCCGCAAATCGAGTTTGGGGCGCATTTGCATACCACACCTACTTCTTGGCATGAAAAAGTGGATGCCGCATTTCAGGCGGGTTGTTCGCGTTTCGACGGGGCGATTCAAGGTTTTGGTGGTTGCCCCATGGCCAAAGACGAGCTTACCGGGAATATGCCCACCGAAAAATTGCTTTCTTATTTTACCTCTAAAAAAACAGAAACCGGAATTAAAATGACCAGTTTTGAATCCGCTTACAATGAAGCGAGCCGGGTTTTTTCCGATTATCACTAATTTTTTGGGGTTCAACCTACCGACCGGAAGGCTGGTTCACCAAGGCTTGCCTCGTTTTTTTGGGATTCAGAATTTTAATACCTAATGGACTTGCACCGAGGATTATTTATTCTTTCGAACGAAAAAACCAAAATAGGACTTTTGGAAAACTCAATCACTTTTTCTTTCCTTGCATCTTTTTTTCCAACAAAAACAACTCTTTTTTTAAAGATTCAATGTCTTCGTCCATACGTTGAATTTTTCCGCGGGAAACAATTTGATGGTGTGGAACCAAAACCCCGCTTATTTTCCCTTGAACCGTCATCATTTGCAGAATTTCAGATTTTTTCACCCGATAGGTTTCCACTTTTGGATTGTCGCTTTCCAACTGTACGTGCAACGAATCTTCGTCTTTCCGGTAGCGTTTGATTGCAATATCGTCCATGGTCACCACCAGCACGACCGAGCCATCGATGATATGTTCGATTTTTAATTGGGGTTGGCAAATAACAATATCGCCCGACAAAAGGGTGGGGGACATGCTGTCGCCTTCCACTTCGAACAATTTTTGGTCCAAAGTGGGGTTGACGCCGGGTATTCGGTACCAATCGTATTCTTCGTAAACGTGGTCTTCGTGAAAATTTTTTATGAACCCCGCATGCGCGCTGAGGTTTATAAAAGGAACGAATCCATTTTCTGGTGTTGTTTCCGTCAACAATTCATTTCCCGTTAAAATAAAATCGGTCGTGACACCATACAATTTGCTCAGATTGACAATGTGTTCGATCAAAATTCCGTTTTGTGAATTTTCTATCAGCGAGTAGGCCGCTTGTGAAATGCCCAATTTTTCGGCGATCACAGCTTGGGAAATTCCTTTTTCTTTGCGGAGCTTTTTAATCCTTTTGCAAATTTCCGTTTTAACTTCCATTTGTTAAAAATGTATTAAAATTCAATGGCAATTTAATAATTTGAATAAAATAACACCTCCCAATACAGTGTTAAAAATCCATTTTATAATTAATAATTATATTTTGAAGGATTTTCTTGAGTAATATTTGTTAATTATGAGTTAAAATATAATCAAAAGCAGTATTGGTTTTGATCGGAAATTAAATTTGAATGAAACCAAAACCAGTATTTTATGCGGCGAACACTTCTATTTTTCCAATTTTCCCGTACAATGGCTGCCAATAAAAATTTATTGAAAGTTTATTATGTATTGTTCTATAAGTTGGAGGGAAAAGAGGCGGTCAACCAAAAAATGAAAATCAGCAATTTGATCGGGGTAAGGGAAAATATTCATTTGCAACTGGGCAAGTGCATGCAAAATATTCCTTCAAAAAATTTTTCAAAAACATGGTTTTCCATATGCCAATCTTTGGTTGGAATTGATTATAAACTGCGATATTTTTTCATGAAAAAAAATTTGAATAACTGTTACCATCTTGAATTGAAAAACATCAATCAATATTATTCCCTTGTTTATCAAAATGGGTTGTCGCACGAAACGGTGGATATACTTTTGGAACAAAAAGGAAAGTTGGAAGAGTGTTTGTTGGTGGAAGTTGAAAAATAAAAAATCCGGGGAAAACCCGGATTTTTCATCAACTTAATATTCGTACTTTTTACGCCGCGTTTTGTTTCTTGATCAAATTCAATGCCGAACCTTCGCGGTACCAGGCAATTTGCGCATCGTTGTAGGTGTGGTTCGCTTTGATGACATCTTTGCTTCCGTCTGCATGAATTAGTTCGATGGTCAATTGTTTGTCGGGCGCAAAGTTTTCC
>DASSWG010000119.1:0-3206 GCA_035705295.1 Flavobacteriaceae bacterium | reverse complement strand
TTTTGTTTTCCAGAGGTTTTACCCACCTTTTTTTCCATAGTTTTGCACCGACCAACCCTTAAAAACCCGACTTGTTCTTAAGCGGGAATTTTGAATGGAGATAACACAAATTTTAGGATACCTCAGTGCATTGTTGATCGGTGTGGTTTTAGGTTTGATCGGCGGCGGCGGATCCATTTTGACAATTCCCATTTTGGTCTATTTGATGCGGATCGAGCCTGTCGTGGCCACAGCTTACTCTTTGTTCGTGGTCGGAATTACCTCGACCGTGGGGTCGATCAAAAATATTCACAAAGGCCTGGTCGATTTCAAAACCGTTTTTGTGTTTGCCATTCCGGCTTTTTTATCGGTCTATGCCACAAGGCGGTTCATTATTCCGGCGATTCCCACTAGTTTGTTTGAAATCAACGGATTTATGGTGACCAAAAACATTGCGATCATGGTGTTTTTCGCGGTGATGATGCTGCTTGCTTCCCTAACCATGATCCGAAACAAACGTCCGGAATCGGATCTAGTTCCCAAAACCAACTATCCATTATTGGTCGTTTTGGCCGTGATCACCGGTTTGTTGACCGGTTTGGTGGGCGCGGGCGGAGGGTTCATTATTATTCCAATTTTGGTGCTGTTTGCCAAATTGCCCATGAAAAATGCCGTCGCCACTTCGCTGGTAATTATTATGATCAATTCATTGATCGGGTTTACAGGCGATATTGAAAACATGGACATTGATTGGGAATTTTTGCTGCCCTTTTCTATCTTGCCCATTATTGGTATCTTTATTGGAATTTGGCTGCATCGTTTTATTGACGGAAAAAAACTCAAAAAAAGTTTTGGATGGTTTGTGTTCCTGATGAGCATTTATATTATTTTTAAAGAATCAAGTTTTTGAAACCCATGAAAATCGAACAAATCTATACTGGTTGCCTTTCACAAGGAGCCTATTATATTGAAAGCGAAGGTGAAGCGGCAATTATCGATCCCTTGCGCGAAGTGGCGCCCTACATTGAAAAAGCAACCAAAAATGGCGCGGAAATCAAGTATGTTTTCGAAACCCATTTTCATGCCGATTTTGTCAGCGGCCACATTACCTTGGCAAAAGAAACCGGGGCTACGATCGTGTATGGTCCCAATGCAAACCCAGCCTATGACGTGTTGATCGCGAAAGACGGCCAAGAGTTCAAAGTGGGCGAATTGACCATAAAAGCCTTGCACACACCTGGCCATACCCTTGAAAGCACCACCTATTTGTTGAAGGACAAATCCGGGAAAGACCGAGCGATTTTTACCGGTGACACCTTGTTTTTGGGCGATGTTGGGCGACCGGATTTGGCGCAAAAATCCGAAATGAGCGTGGAAGATTTGGCAGGAATGCTCTACGACAGCTTGCGCGAAAAAATTATGCCCTTGGCAGATGATGTTACCGTTTATCCCGCTCACGGGGCAGGCTCCGCTTGCGGAAAAAACATGATGAAAGAAACGGTCGATTCGTTGGGAAACCAAAAGAAAATGAATTATGCCCTGCGCGAAAATATGACCAAAAAAGAATTCATCGAAGAATTGACCGATGGGTTGCCACCGCCACCTTCCTATTTTCCGTTGAACGTGAAAATGAACAAAGAAGGTTATGAAGACGTTCAAGAAGTGGTTTCCCGCGGAACAAAACCACTTTCGCCACAAGAATTCGAACAAATCGCGAACCAATCGGGAGCGATCGTGCTCGATGTTCGAAAACCTTCCGATTTTATCGAAAACCATATTCCACGGTCTATTTTTATTGGAATCGACGGCGGATTTGCCCCCTGGGTCGGCGCATTGATCAAAGATGTTGCCCAACCGCTTTTGCTGGTGGTTCCCGAAGGTCGTGAAGAAGAAACCGTTACCCGGCTTTCCAGGGTGGGTTTTGACAATGCGCTGGGTTTTCTGAAAGGAGGAGTTGATGCTTGGGAAAAAGCCGGAAAAGAAACCGACAACCTGCGTTCCATTTCCGCGGAAAGCTTAAAATCATTGATGGAAAAAGGAGAAAAAAATATTTTCGATGTGCGCAAAGAAGGCGAATATGAAAACTCCCATATTCCCGAAGTGCCTTTGACACCGCTAGATTTTTTAAATGATCATTTGCAAGAATTCCCCAAAGAAGAACCGTTTTACCTGCATTGCGCCGGCGGTTACCGCTCCGTCATTGCGGCTTCCATTTTGAAAAGCCGTGGAATGCACAATGTGGTGGACATCGCGGGTGGGTTCAAGGCCATTCGGGAAGTGGGAATACCGGTAACTTAGTTCTGAGTTAAGAATCAAAATCAACTAATTAACCAATCACCAATTAACCGATCACCAATTAACAAAACATGAGTTACTTCAAAACCAAAACTTACGAAAAAGGAGAAAACATCAATTTGTGCTATCAAGATTACGGCCAAGGAAAGCCGATTATTTTAATCCACGGTTGGCCGTTGAGCCATAAAATGTGGGAATACCAAGTTCTGGTTTTGGTAGCAGCCGGTTATCGGGTCATTACTTACGATCGGCGTGGATTTGGGGAAAGTGACAAGCCGTGGGAGGGCTATGATTACGACACCATGGCCAGCGATTTGAAAGATTTGATCAACCATTTGGAATTGACCGATGTGGCGTTGGTCGGGTTTTCCATGGGCGGTGGGGAAGTGGCGCGCTATATCGGAATTTACGGAACTTCCCGGATTTCAAAAACCGTTTTTGTCGCGGCTGTTGCCCCTTTTATGCTGAAAACCGACGACAATCCGGAAGGGGTTGAAAAAAGTGTTTTCGACGGAATGAAAGCAAATATTCAAAAAGATCGCGCCGGATTTATGAAAGAATTTGGGAAAGGTTTTGTGAATTACGATGAGAACAAAGACAGAATTAGTGCGGCGCAGGTAGATTTCAACTGGAACATTGCCTGCCACGCTTCGCCAAAAGCGACCTTGGATTGCGTGGACGCTTTCGCCGCGACTGATTTTAGGGAAGATTGCAAAAAAATCGATGTCCCAACTTTGGTGGTTCATGGCGATGCCGACAACATTGTACCGATCGACGCTTCAGGAGCCCGTGCCAAAGACTTAATTCCAAATGCGGAATACAAAGTCATCAAAAACGCCCCCCATGGATTGATGATGACCCACAAGGAGGAATTGAACAAGGTTTTATTGGATTTTTTGAAAGAATAAATAAGCCTCTATTCCTTCAACAAC
>DASSWG010000118.1:0-20712 GCA_035705295.1 Flavobacteriaceae bacterium | reverse complement strand
GCTATCTTGAAACACAATAATGCGTGTGGAATTGCACAACGCGAAACCCTTTCGGAAGCGTACGAAGCTGCTCTGGCGGGCGATCCGGTTTCGGCATTTGGCGGAATTTTGATCAGCAACACGGAAATCGATATGGAAACCGCTGCGGAAATCCACAATTTGTTTTGCGAAGTGGTGATCGCACCTTCCTTTTCCGACAAAGCTTTGGAAATTCTTAAAGGAAAAAAGAACCGGATTTTGTTGGTCCAAAAAGAAACCAAACTTCTCGAAACCACCGTCAGGACTTGCTTAAACGGAATTTTGGTGCAGGACAAAGATTTGAAAACCGACACGGCGGAAAATTTAAAAACGGTCACCAGCAATAAACCTAGTGATCGTGAGTTAGAAGATTTGTTGTTTGCTTCAAAAATCTGCAAACACACCAAATCCAACACCATCGTTTTGGTAAAAAACAAACAACTGTGCGCCAGTGGAACCGGGCAAACCTCGCGTGTGGACGCTTTGCGACAGGCTATTGAAAAAGCGAATTCTTTTAAATTCGATTTGAAAGGAGCCGTGATGGCCAGCGATGCGTTTTTTCCCTTCCCGGATTGCGTGGAAATTGCGCACAAATCCGGAGTCACCGCTGTGATACAACCGGGCGGCTCCATCAAGGATGAATTGAGCATAACTTATTGCAACCAAAATAAAATGTCCATGGTGATGACCGGAACGAGGCATTTTAAACATTAAAGAGAATACAAACCAAAAAACGAACAAAAAACAAGAAAACTTCTGCCGACTTCGGGCTTTTTTCATATTTTTACAATCGTTACCCAACCAAAAACAGCGCAACTTAACCTATGGGATTTTTTGATTTTCTTACCGAAGAGGTCGCCATCGACCTCGGAACCGCGAACACCCTTGTGGTGCACAATGACAAAGTGGTCGTGGACAGCCCCTCGATCGTTGCCATCAACCGGATCACCGGAAAAATTATTGCTGTGGGAAAAGAAGCCGCGATGATGCAGGGAAAAACCCACGAAAATATCAAAACCGTTCGGCCATTGAAAGACGGCGTTATCGCCGATTTTGATGCCAGCGAGCAAATGATCAGCATGTTCATCAAAGAAATTCCAGCTTTGAAAAAGAAATTGTTCGCCCCGGCTTTGCGGATGGTCATTTGTATTCCCAGCGGAATCACCGAAGTGGAAATGCGCGCGGTGAAAGAAAGCGCCGAAAGGGTAAACGGAAAAGAAGTGTACCTCATCCACGAACCTATGGCCGCGGCCATTGGAATTGGAGTGGACATTATGCAGCCCAAAGGAAATATGATCGTTGACATCGGTGGCGGCACCACCGAAATTGCCGTGATCGCTTTGGGTGGAATTGTTTGCGACAAATCCATAAAAATTGCTGGCGATGTGTTCACCAACGATATTATTTATTATATGCGCACCCAACACAATTTGTACGTCGGGGAACGCACGGCGGAAAAAATAAAAATTCAAATCGGTTCCGCGACCGAAGATTTGGAAGTCCCGCCAGAAGATATGAGCGTTCAAGGGCGCGATTTGCTGACCGGAAAGCCCAAACAAGTGGAAGTTTCCTATCGGGAAATAGCGAAAGCATTGGACAAATCTATTTTGCGGGTCGAAGATGCGGTGATGGAAACCTTGTCACAAACCCCACCGGAATTGGCGGCCGATATTTACAACACGGGGATTTACCTCGCTGGGGGCGGCTCCATGCTTCGTGGGCTGGACAAACGTTTGTCCCTGAAAACCGACCTTCCGGTATATATCGCCGAAGACCCATTGCGCGCCGTGGTCCGTGGAACCGGAATAACCTTAAAAAGCATTGAACGCTATAAAGGAATTTTGATCAAATAATAAGAAAATGGTTTATGCAGCAGATATTCAATTTTCTTATCCGGCATAAGAACACGATTTTCTTTTTGCTGCTTCTCTCCGTTTCCCTTTTTCTCACGGTTCAATCCCACTCATACCATAAAAGCAAATTTGTGAGCTCGACCAATTTTTTGACTGGCGGGCTGTACGATTGGATGAACGATATGGGTTCGTACCTGCACCTACGCGAATACAACGATCGCTTGGTGGAAGAAAATGAATATTTAAGGTCGCTGTTGTTCAATGAAAATATTGAAGATTCAGTGATTGTCAAAACCGACTCCACTTCTTTCAGCGGCCCCTTTTCGGTGGTTTCCGCCAAGGTTATTTCCAACAATTATTCCAAAACCGACAATTATTTGCTGTTGGACCGTGGCAAAAATGAAGGTATCAAAGCCGATTTGGGCGTCATTACCAATAACGGCATTGTTGGCATCGTAGAAGAAACCACCAAGAATTTTTCGAGGGTTTTGTCCATTTTGAACAGCAACTCCGCGATCAATGTACGGTTGAAAAAATCAAACCATTACGGCACCTTGGTGTGGAACGGAAAAAACCCGAATCTGGTCCAATTGACCTATGTGCCAAAAATTGCAAACGTCCAAAAAGGCGACACCGTGATCACCGGTGGAAAATCATTTGTTTTCCCAGAGGGAATCCCTGTCGGAATCGTACACGATTTTCAATTGGGAAAAAACGAAAGTTACTACGATATCGACATTCAATTGTTCAACGACATGACCAATATTGGCCATGTGTACGTGATCGAGAATAAAAACAAACAGGAATTTTCAAAGTTGAACAGTTCGGACGATGAATAGTGCCGTGTTCCTAAATATCGCCCGGTTTGTATTGTTGGTTTTGCTGCAAGGATTGGTTTTGTGCAACATCAATTTCCTGGGGTACATCAACCCCTATCTTTATGTACTTTTCATTATTCTGCTGCCGGCGAACCTTAGCCCAACCAAAGTGATTTTTTATGCATTTTTGTTGGGGTTATGCATCGATTTTTTTCAAGATAGCGGTGGCGTGCATGCTTCGGCTTGTTTGGTCGCCGCCTATTTACGGCCTGTCATGCTGCAGTTTTCCTTCGGAATTACCTTTGGGCATCAAACCCTAAAATTCAAAAACACCCCATTTAGCGAACGTTTGCAATATGTGTTGTTAATGGTTTTTGTTCATCATTTGATTTTATTTTCCTTGGAAATTTTTAACGCCCACCACATACTTTTGGTTCTCAAAAAAACGTTGTTTTCAGGTATATTCACCACACTTTTGATTATCTTCACCATGATCCTTTTCGGAAAAAAAACACAATGAAAAAATTGTGTTCAAAAATGCAATGATCCAAAAAATCCAGTTTACATAAACGATGAGAAAATTTTTGTTTCCCATAACGATTTTATTGGTCGGGATCATCTTTATTGGACGGCTTTTTTATTTGCAAGTGGTCAACTCCTCATTTATGGCTTTGTCAATGGACAATGCCGTGAAAATTGTTTATGACTATCCACAACGCGGTTTCATTTATGGCCGAAACGGAAAATTATTGGTTTCCAACCAACCTTCGTACGATGTAATGGCCATTCCGCGCGATGTCAAAAATTTTGACACTTTGGAATTTGCAAAACTGCTCAACATCACCCCTGAACAATTGCTGAAACAATTGGACCAAGCCAAAATTTATTCTCCACGGTTGCCCTCGGTCATTGTTTCAAAATTGACCAAAGACGAATATGCCTATTTGCAAGAAAAAATGTGGAAATTCAAAGGGTTTTACATTCAAAAACGTTCTTTGCGCGACTACGAAGTCGATTGTGCCGCGAACGTTTTGGGCTACATTAGCGAGGTCAACAATGCAGTCATCAACAAAAACCCCTATTACCAATCCGGTGACTTGATCGGAAGGCAAGGGGTGGAGCAATATTATGAAGAATTGTTGCGGGGCGTCAAAGGAGTGCGGTATATTCAAAAAGACCGGTTCAATCGCGATATCGGCCCCTATAAAAATGGAAAATTCGATACCTTGCCCAAAAAAGGAAAAGACATTACGCTTTCATTGGACATTGAGCTACAAGCCTATGCCGAAAAATTAATGCAAAACAAACGCGGCGGGATTGTGGCCATTGAACCTGCGACGGGTGAAATTTTGAGTTTGGTCACCGCCCCAAGTTACGATCCTTCGATTTTGGTCGGCCGGAAGCGCTCGCGAAATTTCACCCGGCTTTGGTACGACACCATTGCCAAACCGCTCTTTGACCGAAGTCTGTTGGCCATGTACCCGCCGGGGTCGCCGTTTAAAACCATGACCGGGTTGATCGCCCTCCAAGAAGGGGTGATCGATCAAAACGACGTTTTTTACTGTTATTCGGGTTTTCGATATGCCTCATCGCCGCGGGCTTTTATGGGATGTCACGATCATCCGAGCCCGTTGAGCTTAAGTTCGGCAGTGGCCCTTTCTTGCAATTCCTATTTTGCGCAGGTCTATTTGAAAACCATTCAAAAATCCCCTTCGCCACAACAGGGAATGAACACTTGGGAAAAACATTTGGAAAGTTTTGGATTGGGAAATTATTTGGGGTACGATCTGCCCATTGGCCGGAAAGGAAAAATTCCCGATGCCGATTATTACAACCGAATGTACCAATACCCGAAGTACAACTGGTACGCAACCGCCACGATCTCCAATGCCATTGGGCAAGGGGAAATTTTGGTAACACCTATACAATTGGCCAATATGACCGCGGCAATCGCCAACCGTGGATGGTATTACATTCCGCATGTGCTGAAAAAAATCGAAGGAAAACCAATTAAAAATGAAAAATACACCCAAAAACAAACCACCAGCATCGATCCGAAATATTTTGAACCCGTGATCGAGGGAATGTTCGACGTGTTCAATTGGGGAACCGCCCAACACCTTCAAGTTCCGGGCATCGAAATTTGCGGAAAAACCGGAACGGCCGAAAATTTCACCGAAATCGATGGAAAAAAAGTACAGCTGACCGACCATTCCATTTTTATTGCATTTGCACCAAAAGACAACCCAAAAATCGCCCTTTCCGTTTTTGTGGAGAATGGTTATTGGGGTTCACGCTATGCCGGACGAATTGCCAGTTTGTTGATCGAAAAATACCTGACGGGGGAAATTTCAAAAACCAACAAGGACCGCGAAAAATGGGTGTTGTCGCACAGTTTACTGGAAGAATATGCCAAAGCCCAAAGTGATTCCATTTTTAAAATAAATCAATAAAATGAGCAGAAGCATTACAAACATCGATTGGCTTTCCGTGTTTTTGTACTTGGTGCTCATTGCGTTTGGGTGGGTGAATATTTATTCCGCTTCCTACAGTGAAAGTGCCCAAGGTTTTTTCGATTTTGATCAAGTGTATGTGAAACAAGGCCTTTGGATAGTTTTAAGTTTTGTGTTGATCATCATTGTATTTTCGATCGAAGCGAAATTTTACGAGCGTTTTTCCAGTGTGCTTTATATCATCGCATTGGTTTCTCTGGCGGGCTTGTTCCTTTTCGGCACCAAAATTTCCGGGGCCACTTCGTGGTACGACTTGGGAATATTGAATTTTCAACCCACCGAATTTGCCAAAGTAGCCACCGCATTGGCCTTGGCAAAATACCTCAGCGATATTCAAACCGACATAAAATACATCAGCCACCAATTAAAAGCCTTATTGATCATTGCAGTTCCTGCCGTGCTCATTCTTTTTCAACCCGATGCCGGGAGCGCGTTGGTCTATGTCGCTTTCTTTTTCCCCATGTACCGCGAAGGGCTTTCGGCCGGTTATTTTGTGGTCGGCATCCTACTGATTGTTTTGTTCGTGGCCACCTTGCTTTTTGGCCCAATCTGGGTTTCAGTAGGTTCTGCGGTGCTTACCGGGGCATTATTGCTTAAATACAGAAAGAGGAACCCGAATTTTCTCAAATGGATTTTGATCACCATTACGGCCATTGTTTTCGTTTTTTCGGTCGATTTTATTTTCCACAATGTTTTTGAACAACGCCACCGCGACCGGTTCAATATTGTGTTGGGAAGGGAAGTCGATCCGCGCGGAATTGGTTACAACACCAAACAAAGCGAAATTGCCATTGGAAGCGGAAACTGGTTTGGAAAAGGATGGATGCAAGGTACCCAAACCAAAGGTAATTTTGTACCCGAACAACACACCGATTATATTTTCAGTACCGTTGGTGAAGAATGGGGTTTTGTCGGAAGTTCTGTTATCGTTATTTTGTTCATATGTTTGTTGTTGCGGCTCATTTTTATTGCCGAACGCCAAAAAACCCAGTTCAAACGCGTATACGGCTATAGCGTCGTCGGCATTTTGTTCATCCATTTTTTGGTGAACATCGGCATGGTGATCGGAATTTTACCCACTATCGGTATTCCGCTTCCATTTTTCAGCTATGGCGGTTCCGCACTTTGGGGATTCACCATTTTGTTGTTCATTTTCATCAAATTGGACGCGGAACGAATGGCTTTTTAGTTTGGTGCAATTCCGGTTTTTTTTTGTTTCCCCCTTTAAAAAAATAGATTTGGTCGGGAATACTTACTTTTATAAAAGTTTTTATCAACCACCTATAATTTTTCCCTTTTTCACGAAAACGCAATGGAACACATCGTCATCATCGGAAATGGCATTTCAGGGATTACCGCAGCTCGGTATATCCGAAAACTTTCCAAACATAAAATAACCGTAATTTCCGCAGAGACCGATTACTTCTTTTCGCGCACCGCTTTGATGTACGTTTATATGGGCCATATGCGTTGGCGCGATATTGAACCCTACGAAAATTGGTTTTGGAAGAAAAACCGCATCGATCTGAAAAAGGGCTTTGTCAACAAAGTAGATACCGATAAAAAAACCTTGCATTTCGATTCCGACGAGAAAATAAAATATGACAAGTTGATCCTTGCAACGGGCGCCCGCACCAATTATTTTGATTGGAAAGGACAGGATTTAAAAGGTGTTCAAGGTTTAGTTAGCAAACAAGATTTGGAATTGTTGGAAGAAAACACCCGAAACCATCCGGTTCGCAAAGCGGTTATTGTGGGCGGCGGCCTCATTGGTGTGGAACTGGCCGAAATGCTCCGCACACGAAATATTGAGGTGACCATGTTGGTGCGCGAATTTGCTTTTTGGGGAAATGTTTTGCCCAAACAAGAAGCCGATATGCTGGCTCGCCACATCCGTTCCCACGGGGTGGAAATTCTGCTGGAAACCGAATTGGAAGAAATTTTGGGCGGTAAAAACGGACGTGCAAAAGTCGTAAAAACCAAAGCCGGGAAAGAAATCGAATGCCAATTGGTCGGCATTTCCACTGGCGTAAACCCGAATATCGCTTTTCTGAAAAATTCCAAAATAGAAACCGACAAAGGCGTTTTGGTGAACCGGAAACTGGAAACCAACATCCCCTGTGTTTTTGCCATTGGCGATTGTGCGCAACAACGAACACCAATCGAAAATAGAAACGCCGTGGAAAGTGTTTGGTACACCGGAAGAACAATGGGCGAAACCCTGGCGCAGACCATTTGCGGAAACCCAACTGAATACAAGCCGGGAAATTGGTTCAATTCCGCCAAATTTTTCGACATCGAATACCAAACTTACGGGCATGTTTGGTCGGAAGCCAAAACGGGCGAAGACAATTTTTATTGGGAACCTGCCTGCCGGCAAGGCAGGGCCGAAGATCAAAAAAAAGCCGTTCACTTAAATTTTGAAACCGAAACCCGAAAATTTTTGGGCATCAACACTTTTGGTATCCGTATGCGGCACGAGGTGTTGGATCGATGGTTGACCGAAGGAAAAACAGTGGATTTTGTGGTAGAAAATTTAGCCGAAGCCAATTTCGACCCCGAGTTTTATCGACGGTTCGAGAAAGAAATAAAAAATAGTTTTAAATTGGAACCAAACCTCACAGGTTTTGGAAACCCTTGAGGTTTCAAAATAACAAAAATGAAATCCACACACAACATGTCGCTTACCGGTGAACCGCCAAAAAGCTTGACCACCGTTCAAAAAATCGCAACGGCGATCGGTTGGTGCGGGTTGTTCTTGTTGCTGCTTTCCATTTTCAACGTGGATTTTCCCGCTTATTTTTTATGGATTTCTTTGGGGTTGATCGGTTTGGGGATTGTTCTTTTCGCCAATAATAAATATTTGACCAAATCACCTGGGGTCAACAACAACGGGGTTTGGTTCAAAGCCATGACTTCCCGAAAAGTCTTGGCGTGGGGAACCGGTATTTTGCTCACTTTGTTTTATGTGGTTTTGTACTGGTATCCCGAATATTTGGGATTGAACGCCGAAGGCGGCAACACCGGGATCATCGCCTTTTTCGACCCCTTGAGCCAATTCATCGTTGGCAAACCCGCCGATCAATGGTTCGTTTACGGAACGCTTTACACCTTGGCGATTTTCTTTTTTGGTTATAAATTCATTTTAAAATACCGCCACAACAAATACGAAGTATTGCGCACTTTTTCGGTGATGTTTTTTCAATTGGGGTTCGCTTTTTTGATTCCATATATCCTAATTCGCCTGAACCAACCCTATTTCAACCCGGCAGTAATTTGGCCCCTAAATTATGATCTGTTCGCGGGCTATAAATTGGACGAATTCTTTTCCGCCGGAAACATTGGGTTATGGATGTTTGGCTTTGGCATTGTTTCCATTTTTGTCATCACGCCCATTTTGACCTACAAATATGGGAAACGTTGGTATTGTTCCTGGGTTTGCGGTTGTGGCGGATTGGCCGAAACCGCGGGCGATCCGTATCGGCATCTTTCCGACAAACGCCAAATCGCTTGGAAAGTGGAGCGTTGGGTGATCCATTCCGTGTTGGTTTTTGTGGTGGTGATGACCCTTGCCGTGGTCTATTCCTATTTGGGTCAAAATGCCGAAAAATTTTGGCTCACAAAAGATCTTTTCCTTTGGCTTGCCGCAGGGTTTTTGACAGCGCTCTTCGCAATAATTATTATTTTCAAACGAAAAGAACTTGCCAAAGATGCAAAATATGGAGCAATTGGTTATTTGGCAATTATTTTGTTCATCATTGGCCTGAATTATTTCAGTGGAAACTATAAAATCTTCTTTTTTGAAGGGTACAAACTCCGCGAATGGTATGGTTTTTTGATCGGTGCAATATTTTCCGGGGTAATCGGCGTCGGTTTTTACCCCATTTTCGGAAGCCGTGTTTGGTGTAGGTTCGGTTGCCCAATGGCCGCAATTTTGGGAATGCAGCAACGGCTGTTTTCCAAATTCAGGATCACCGTCAACGGCGGGCAATGTATTTCCTGCGGAAACTGTTCCACCTATTGCGAAATGGGCATCGACGTGCGCGCTTATGCTCAAAAAGGCGAAAACATTGTTCGATCGTCCTGCGTGGGCTGCGGGATTTGCGCCGATGTTTGTCCGCGCGGGGTTTTGAAATTAGAAAATGGAAGTCTGAAAGGAAGAATTAATTCACGGGAAATATTGTTTGGAAATGAGTTGGACTTGCTAGATCATTTGAACTAAAAGCTGCAAGGTTTTTCGCGCATCACCTTTCTTACAAAATCCGGTTCAACACCACGCTCACATCGATCAATAAAATACTAAAAACCCCGATCACGATCACGAGTTTCAAAAGGTTGTGCAACAAGATGTATTGCAATTTATATTGTGACTTCCACAAAAAAACGAGAAAAACCATCAGCACCACAAAACTGAAAATGAAAAAATAATACATATACCCGATTTGAAAATGCGCGAACAGCAAAATTGCGGTGGGCACCAAGGTCATAAACACCAACAACGAGGCGAGCCGTTTGGTGAATTTAATACCGTACACGACCGGAATGGTGTGGTAATCTTGCGCAAAATCCCCTTTTAGGTTTTCCAAATCCTTCACCAGTTCACGAATGGAAATCACCAAAAACAAAAACGTGGCGTGCACAAAAATGACCAAGTCGAAATTTTTGTAATACACGAACACCGCAAAAAACGGCACGATCGCCAAAATGGAAGCGGTCAAATTTCCGATGAACGGGTATTTTTTCAATTTGTGCGAATAGAACCACAAAAAGAAAATATAAATGGAGAAAAACGCAACAGTTTTGAAGGAAACATAGCTTGCCAACACCACGGCCAAAAAATTCAAAATAAAATAGACCGAAAGTTTCGTGCGTTGGCTCACATAATTGTCGAGCAGGGCTTTTGCCGGCCGGTTGATCAAGTCTTTTTCTGTATCGTAAAAATTATTGATGAGATAACCAGCAGCGATCGCCAAAGCCGAAGCCACTACCAACACGAACAAATTGGGATCGAAAAGTACTTGCCCCAGGGGTTTTCCGGGCGCCAAAATATAAATGGAAGTGAGGTATTGCGCGATGACAATGATGAGAATGTTGTAGCCGCGAACCACCGAAAACAAACTCAGCAACTTGAGCAACCGCAGCTTGTTTTTTCGGGACAACATAGTATGTTTTCTTGAAAAAAATTTAGAAATTGTACACCACTTCCAAACGATGGCCTTTCAGGGCTTTTTGTGCTTTGGAAAAATCTTCGGTGAAGCCCAAAATATACCCGCCACCACCAGAACCACACAATTTCAGATAGTAGGCGTTGGTTTCGATGCCCTGCTCCCAAATTTTGTGGAACTTTTTCGGGATCATGGGTTTGAAATTGTCCAACACCACGTGCGAAAGTTTTTTGATGTTTCCGAAAAGTGATTTCACATCGCCTTTCAAAAAGTCGTCCACGCAGGCATCGGTGTGCTTTACAAACTTATCCTTCAACATTTTGCGAAAGCCTTCTTGTTTCATGTTTTCCATGAAAATATGCACCATCGGCGCGGTTTCGCCCACCGAACCGCTATCCAACAAAAACACGGCGCCTTTGCCGTTTTTGGTTTGCGAAGGAATGCCCGCGGGTTCAATATTGTTCTGGGAATTGATCAAAATCGGAAGGCTCAAATAACTGTTCAACGGATCCAAACCGGAGGATTTTCCGTGGAAAAAAGATTCCATTTCACCGAAAATGCTTTTCAGTTTCAGCAATTTTTCGCGGGTCAGGGTTTCCAACACGGTGATTTTGTCGAGCGCATATTTGTCATAAATGGCCGCCACCAACGCACCACTGCTCCCCACGCCATAGCCTTGCGGGATGCTACTGTCGAAATACATTCCGTTTTCGATGTCTTTTTCCATGCTTTCCAAATCGAAACGGACCAGATTGGGTTCGCGCTCTTGCAAATCTTTTAAATATTCGGCAAACCGTTTCAAGCCGAGATTGGATTTTTTGTTCGCCTCGGAAAAAGTTTCGGCGGTTTTCAGCGCACCTTTGTAAAAGTTATAGGGAATGGACAAACCTTTGGAATCTTTGATGATGCCGTATTCGCCAAAGAGCAAAATTTTTGAATAGAATAAGGGTCCTTTCATTTCAAGTTGTTTTGTTTAAATGAGATTTTCGACTAACACCTCCCAAACATTTATCTTTCAAACTATTGCAAAGGTACATGATTTTGGAATACCGGGCCGAATTTTCACAAAAACCGCGCCTCTTCGCAATGGTTGTTCAAAATAGAAACGATAGTATATTGTTTTTGTTTTTCAAAAAATATATACCACGTGGTACGTTTGTTTGGATTGTAAAAAATATAATGCTCTCCTAAATACTTTAGTTGGATTGGAGCTTGTTTGTGCGGGAGCTTAAATATGTTGTCTTCAACAAAAGAGAAAATTTTATCGACATACTTTTGCGCATTTTCTTCGTACGCGAAATAATCATTTGAAAAAAAGTTTGAATACCAACTCATCCAAAAAATCGATCGCTTCTTTTGTGAAAATTACTTTTTCCACGGATACGCTGCTATTCGTTTGCGCATTTCCGCCTTGGCCTCTTCCAGGGTAAAACCCTTTTCCCATTCTTCATCAAAATCGTGCGTATCGCTCCATTTTTGTTGTTTTTTGATCGCATCAATTTGCAACAAAACGTCCATATCATCGACTTTTTCGAGCCATTGCAACAATTCTTCTTTTTTTGTGATCGTTTCCATAACCTAATGGTTTTTACAAATTTACAAAAAGAAAATAGATGCTATTCCGAACAATCGCAAATATAATGCCCGTTTTGGCAAAATTGCGCCAGTTCGTTTTTGATGAATTTCATCACGATTTCTTTTTCAGCAGCGGGAAACAACACGTGCACGTTCGCGCCGGCATCCAACGTGAAACAAGTATTCGAACCCATTTCTTTTCGGAACTGCCATATTTTTTGAATGATTTCCACCGTGTTCGGTTTCATCAGCATAAAAGCGGGATTTCCGGTCATCATCATCGCATGCAGGCTCAAGGCTTCGGTTTCGACAATGTTGATGAAACTTTTCAAATCTCCGGTCCGTAAAATTTCAACCAGTTTGGAAAGGTTTTCATCAGCTTGTAAAAAACGCCGTGCGGCAAAGGGGTGGTTTTGCATCAACCCGTGGCCAACACTACTGCTCACTTGTTTTTCGCCTTCATCGACCAACAAAATCACGTCTTGGTAATTGCTGAAATTTTCGTGGACTTCAAACGGATATTTTGTACCGAACAAATCGCTGCTGTTTTCGATTTCCGAATGTTTTCCCCAAACCACCAAACCCGGGTAAACGCTCCGGCACGCACTTCCCGAACCCAATCGTGCCAAAAATGAGGCTTTTCGGTTGAACTTCTCGACCGGACTTCGACTGCGCTCAGTCTGACAGCTCGAGGTGGCATCATCAACTGAAAGCATTTTCTTTTCAATTTCCATCAAACACAAGGCCAAAGCTGCCATTCCGCTGGCGGAAGATGCGATTCCGCTGCTGTGGGGAAAGGTGTTTTCGGTTTTTAAAGTGAATTTATAGTCTTTCAAAAAAGGGACGTACGGAAAAATACGTTCGAAAAATTGTTGGATTTTCGGTTCAAAAGCTGGGTTTCGTTTGTTCTCGAAAAAAACTTCGAAATCAAATTCGTTTTCCGAAGTTGTTTTTCGTTCAAATTCCAATGTTGTCAATGTTTTGCAATTGGTCAATGTAAAACTCAACGACGGGTTCGCGGGCAATTGTTCACCCTGTTTCCCCCAATATTTCACCAAAGCGATATTGCTGGGCGCTTCTGCGGAAACACTTCCGTTTTCTATACGCGAAGTATATTTTTTTGGAATAAAATCTTTTTCTTCCATTGGGGAAAATTTATGCAAATCAAGTTGGTTTTTTCGCTGTAAAAGTACAATTTATGAACTGTTTTATCATAAGGTAAGCCCAGAGTTTGATTCAGTCTAAAAAATAAACTGCCAATTCTTATCGTTGACCGCCTACTTTCTCTGCGAACCAAGAAATCAACAGAATTTGAACAAAATGGTACACCATCAACGGCAACAAAAATATTCCGATCGCGGGCGAATTCCCAAAAATAATTTTCGCCATCACCGATCCGTGCACCAAGGATTTTTGGGAACCGCAATATTTGGCCGTGATTTGGTCGTTTCTGGAAAACCCCATTTTTTTGGACAGCAACCCAATTCCAAAATATACAATCAGAAAAAGCGCCAATACTGCCAAAACCAACAGCAACAAATACCCAAAAGTCAAACTTGAAAACACCTTCGCGGAAAAAGAAGCGCTAAAACTAGCGTAAACGATCAGCACGATCACCGTTTTGTCGAAAATCTGCATGGGTTTCCGGTATTTGTTGACCCATTTTTCAAAAAAGCGCTGCAACAAAAATCCTGCAGCGAGGGGGGAAATAATTTGACAGATCAATTTCCAGAGGATTTCCCCAAATCCGGGCGAAACGGTTTCGCCAATAAAAAAACTGAGCCAAAAAGGGGTGACCGCGACCCCGATAATTCCGGAAAGGCTGGCATTGAATATCGCCGCCGGAACATTTCCCTTGGCCAAAGCAACCAAAATCACCGAAGACGAAACCGTTGACGGCACCACCGCCAAAAAGAAAAAGGCTTTCCAATACATATAAATTCCACCTGCGTTCGCAAAAGGATAAAACAACAATACCAACACCGGAAAAATCAAAAAAGTGGCGAGTTGAACGAGCAAATGCAACTTATAATTACTGATTCCCGATCGAAATTCGGAAGGCGAAAGTTTCAACCCATAAAAAAAGAAAATCAACCCCACGCCAATTGCAGTGATCGTTTCCAATGGCAAAATTGTGCTGCCTTCCGGAAAAAAATAGGCCGCAATGATGGCAAGAACAAGTGCAAAAATAAATCCGTTGAATCTCATGTTGATCATAAATCACAAATCGTTAATCGTTGATCGTCAATCCCAAGCTTTTTGCCACCAAAAACCCACCGGTCCAAGCATTTTGAAAATTGAACCCCCCGGTAATGGCGTCGATATTCAGTACCTCACCCGCAAAATACAGGTTTTTCTGCAATTTACTTTGAAAGGTTTTGAAATCCACTTCCGTCAATTCCACGCCGCCGGCGGTGACAAATTCTTCTTTGAACGTGCTTTTTCCGCTTACTTCAAATTTGCTTGCCGTCAATAGTTCCACAAAATTCAAGAGTTGTTTTTTGTTCAATTCGGCCCACGTGGTAGTTTCGGAAATTCCGGCAGCTTTTGCCAAACTTTTCCACAAACGTTTGGGAAGTTCAAAATGCTGTCGTTTGGTGAATTGTTGTTTGGCCTGGGCCAATTTCAATGTTTTTAATTCCTCTAAAATTTCCGTTGCGGAAACATCCACCAACCAATTCACTTGTATGGAAAAGTTATAGTTTTTCTCATTCAATTCTTTTGCCCCCCAAGCCGAAAGCCTCAAAATTGCCGGCCCGCTCATTCCCCAATGCGTGATGAGCAGCGGCCCTTCGGCTTCCAATTTGGTGCCCAACACCTTCACCGAAGCTTGGGTGGAAACGCCCGGTAAATTTGAGATTCGCTCATCTTTGATGTTGAACGTGAACAAAGACGGGACCGGCGGAACGATTTTGTGCCCCAAATTTTGAAGCAATTTCCAAATTTTCGGATTGCTCCCGGTGGCGATCACCAGTTTTTTTGTGGTAAAAATTTCGTTTTTTACACCAATTTTCCAGAAATCGCCTTCTTTTTCAAGTTGTTGAACGGGTTTGTTTTTCAGCACTTGTATTCCCAAACGCTTTGTTTCGTTCAAAAAACAATCGATGATGGTTTCCGAGGAATCCGTGGTGGGAAACATGCGTCCATCTTCTTCGATTTTCAATTCCACTCCCCGGTTATCGAACCATTCGATGGTGTCGCCGGTCATAAATTGATGAAACGGCCCCAACAATTCCTTTTCGCCACGCGGGTAATTTTTCGACAATTCTTTCGGAAGAAATTCCGCATGGGTCACGTTGCAGCGTCCTCCGCCGGAAACGCGCACTTTGGTCAACACTTCTTTCCCTCGTTCGAGGATACAAATTTTGGCTTTGGGAAGAAATTCCGCAGCATTGATGGCCGTAAAAAACCCGGCAGCGCCACCACCGATCACCAAAATATCGAAATCTTGTCCCATTCGGTAAAAATACGGATTTGGTTTGGTTGCGAATTATTTTCCGATCAAAACCGATCGGGAAAGTCGGAAATGATACCGTCCACGTCAAGTGCTTTCATCCGTGCGATGGCTTCGGAGTCGTTCACCGTCCACACGTTTATTTGAAATCCCGCGGTTTTTGCTTCCGCAATATTTTCTTTTGTGACAATTCCCAAGGCCGGGTGCAGGATTTTTGCCCGCAATTGTTTTGCAAGTATCATCGCTTCCGCCAAACTGGCTTTGCTCAACACCGCCAGGGGAATGTTTTTGTTGCGGTCGAGCACTTGAAAAAGTTCGTTTTTTTGAAAACTAGAAACGATAAAATCGGAATAGTCCCAATTTCGGTTTTGAACATATCCCTCAACAATTCGACAAGTTTCTTGGGCGGTGTTCAAGCCCTTTAATTCAATGTTCAATTGGCATTTTCCGGAAATAGCATCCAAAACTTCCGTCAACAGTGGAATTTCAAATTGATTCTCCACCTTTAACTTTTTTAACTCTTGAAGGGAAAATTTTGTGATCTCCCCGCTACCGTTGGTGGTGCGGTCCAACGTAAAATCGTGGATCACCACCAACTCGCCCGATTTGCACCGGTGCACGTCGATTTCAACCATATCCACACCCAAGTCAAGTGCTTTTTGGATACTTTCCAGTGTGTTTTCCGCCACATGGCCTTTGGCTCCGCGGTGACCTATTTTCTTCATGGTGTTACGAATTACGCGAATTTTTTTCGAATTATTGCGAATTGAAATTTCATTTGTCTCGTCTTTCTGACTTTTTCACTCTGTTTTTCCCATAAAAAAAGCTTCCTGTCTCCAAGAAGCTTCAATTTACCTTGCGCGGGCGGAGAGACTTCCGCCATTTTATAGCCTTGATCTTAAAATTTGGAAGGAATAATATTTTACTCAATGAAAAAAACATCAATTATATACGGCGGATAAACTTCTCGTATCTCCGCTGTATTCCCAGAAACATTTCCAACAAAAAAAGCCTCCTGTTTCCAAGAAGCTTCAATTTACCTTGTGCGGGCGGAGAGACTTCCGCCATTTTATAGCCTTGATCTTAAAATTTGGAAGGAATAATATTTTACACAATGAAAAAAACATCAATTATATACGGCGGATAAACTTCTCGCATCTCCGCTGTATTCCCAGAAACATTTCCAACAAAAAAAGCCTCCTGTTTCCAAGAAGCTTCAATTTACCTTGTGCGGGCGGAGAGACTCGAACTCTCACACCTTGCGGCACTAGATCCTAAGTCTAGCGTGTCTACCAATTCCACCACGCCCGCATTTGGGACGGCAAATATACATAAAGATTGGAATTAACCCGCAAATTTCTTCTTCAAAATTTTGATTTTCGCTATCTTCCCGCTTCAAAAAAAATTCTATGAAAGACAGAAGAACCTATATCGAAAAGCACAAAGACCGGTTTTTGGACGAACTGATCGAATTGCTGAAAATTCCTTCCATCAGCGCCGACCCAGCCTATAAAAAAGACATTTTAAAAACCGCGGATGCGGTCAAAGAAAGATTGCGCGAAGCGGGTTGCGACCATGTAGAAATTTGTGAAACCCCGGGCTATCCGATCGTGTATGGCGAAAAAATAGTTGACACGAATCTTCCCACAGTTTTGGTATACGGTCACTACGACGTGCAACCGCCCGATCCCATGGAGTTATGGGAAAGCCCGCCGTTTGAACCGGTCATCAAAAAAACGGAAATTCATCCCGAAGGGGCAATTTTTGCCCGCGGCGCCTGTGATGACAAAGGTCAACTATACATGCACGTAAAAGCCTTGGAATATATGGTTCGACACAACGAATTGCCATGCAACGTAAAGTTTATGATCGAAGGCGAAGAAGAAGTGGGTAGCGAAAGTTTAAGTTGGTTTTTGGAACGCAACCGCGAAAAATTGGCCAATGACGTGATTTTGATTTCCGATACCGGTATGATCGCCAAAGATGTGCCGTCGATCACCACCGGTTTGCGTGGGTTGAGCTATGTGGAAGTGGAAGTGACCGGCCCGAACCGCGATTTGCACTCCGGATTGTACGGTGGTGCGGTAGCGAACCCGATCAATATTTTGGCAAAAATGATCGCTTCTTTGCACGATGAAAACAACCATATCACTATTCCCGGATTCTATGACAAGGTCGAAGAACTTTCCGAAGCCGAACGCGCAAAAATGGCGGAAGCACCTTTTGATTTGGAAGCCTATAAAAAAGCCCTGGATATCAAGGCGGTGCACGGTGAAAAAGGATTTACCACCAACGAGCGCAATTCCATCCGACCAACGCTGGACGTAAATGGAATTTGGGGCGGATACACTGGCGAAGGCGCCAAAACAGTGATTCCGAGCAAGGCTTTTGCCAAAATTTCCATGCGCTTGGTGCCGAACCAAGATTGGCGGGAAATCACGGATTTGTTCCAAAAACACTTTGAAGCAATTGCCCCGGAAAGTGTTACGGTAAAAGTAAAACCGCACCACGGCGGACAAGGCTACGTGACACCCATCGATGGAATCGAATACCAAGCCGCCAATTTGGCCTACGAAGAAAGCTTTGGGAAAACACCCATTCCGCAACGCAGTGGCGGAAGTATTCCGATTGTTTCGTTGTTTGAGGACGAATTAAAAAGCAAAACGATTTTGATGGGCTTTGGCTTGGACAGTGATGCCATCCATTCCCCCAACGAGCATTTCGGAATTTGGAATTATTTGAAAGGAATCGAAACCATTCCGTTGTTTTACAAATATTTTGCGCAGCTCAAAAAAGAAGCGCAATAATTATTTGAGTTGTTTAGCTTCAGATTGAAAAAGGAGGGTTTTTAGCGGTTAGTGCTCAAAAACCCTCTTTTTTTAAGTTGATGGTTTTTGAAATGGAAATAAAGAATTAAGGCCAAAACGTCACATTCATTCACAAAATATCAAGCAAGCTTTGATGGTGTTCAATGTGCAAACCTTTATGGCTTTTTTCTTTGGAATAATGAATGGCCTGCATTCCAAAATTGATCGCGCCGAGCACATCGGCCTGCAAATTGTCACCGATCATCAAGGCTTTTCTTTTCTCGGAATTTGCTTTTTTCAAAGCCTCCTGAAAAATTTTTGGGTCGGGTTTTTTCGCTCCCACTTCTTCCGATGTCGTCACCGTTTTGAAATAGTGGTCGATTTTTGAATTTTGGAGTTTTTGGTGTTGCACGGAATGAAAACCGTCGGTGATAATGTGCAGGTTATATTTTTCAAAAAGATAGTCCAATGTTTCCATAGTTCCCGGAAAAAGGTGGTTGGAATCGGGCAAATGAACGATGTAATCGTCGCAAAGCAATTCTATTTGCTGGTGCGAAACTGAACAATTCAATGCCGAAAAAGTGTCTTGCAAACGTTTGAACCGAAGTTCTTCCTTGTTGATCTCGTTCTTTCGATAACGTTCCCAATACGAATAGTTCAACGGTTCGTAAACCCGTAAAAATTCCGAAAGTTCGACCCCGATTTTATGCTTAGAAAAAATAGTCGCGAACGCCACTGCCGAATTCCGGTCGAAATCCCAAAGCGTGTGATCGAGGTCAAAGAAAATGTCGGTGATGCTATGCAGGTTCATGAATCCGTTTTATCAAATCAAATAATTTGGTCCTGTTGTTTTCGGTGGAAAAATCACTGTTTTCAAAAATCATGGTGAATTCCCCATTTACTTTTTCCACTTCTTGTTTTACCAACATCAGTTCGTCGTTCGCTTCTTGCAAGGCTTTGTTTTTCAGCAATTTACTGTTGAACACGTAGGGTTTCACCCACAAGGGCGAAATACGCTCCAAACTCAGGTCATAGAACAAAAACGGCTTGGAGGTTCCGGCGCGAAAACCGATATTGTTGACATAGCCCATCGAAAAATCTTTCTTCAATTCGATTTTGTCGAAATTGTTGTACGATTCGGGCAAATTCAAATCGAACCGATCGTTCAAAACCAATTCCAAGGGTTGGTTCACAATGGCTTCGAAACGTTTTTTTTCCGTTCTCAATTGTTTAAAATCCACCACCGCTTCATTTCCCAATAACAACCCCACGCTTCCGTAGTCGTCCATGGATTTTATCAACGAATGGTATTTCACTTTGTGGTAGCCAATGTTTTTGTTCACCGCCGAATAGTTGCTCAATTGGAACATAAAATGCAAGTGGACATGGTTTTCTTTTGAAAAACCGACCAAATCATCGTACACGTCATATGGGTCTTTAGTTCTGAAAACCAAAACTTTAAAACGTTCCAAAATTGATTTCAACCGAAACCCCAAAAAGTCGCGCATACTGGCACCGACCGTTCGGACGATGCCTTTTTTTTGATAAAGGTAGGCTTGCGAAACACCGATAACGGTATTGGTTTTAAAATTTTTCTTCAAGAATTTTGTTTCCGGAAAACGAGCTTGCACTATTTTTTTGAACTTCAAGGTCCAAATATCCACCAATGGCAAATGGAGGAAACCTTCTTTTTGGATAAGGCTTTCTTCCGCCGGAAACCTTCCGAATTTATCTTTGACGTAGGGCAAATATTCTTCATAGCGGCTCAACAAATAAAACGAGGCCGCAAAAATATCGAACGGAAGGTCGCTTTTTTCGGAAACACGAAAAAAACAAGGCACCTCGTCCCACTTTCCAAAATTGATCTCGACATCGGAAAAACCTTGTTCAAACAACAAATCGGTTTGTTGAATGAACAATTCGTTCCCCATTTTCTGTTTCCCGTACGAAAGTTTTGGGCCTTCGTGGGCAATGAATTCTTCGATTTTTGAAGTGAATTTTGTTTCCAGCCCCAAAATGTTCCCACACAATTGTTTGAAAACATAAGTGATTCGCGGGGTTTGTTTTTTGGTAAAAATTAGCAGCATGTTTTCCCTCCTTAAAGAATGTGCTCGTCGGCAAAGCTAAAGTACGCTTTTTGGGTCACAATAAGGTGGTCGATCACTTGGATGTCCAAACTTTGGGCCGCGGCTTTTAGTTTTTGGGTGAGTTTTTTGTCGGGCTCGCTGGGGGCCAATGTCCCGGACGGATGGTTGTGCGCCAATACCAAGCCCGTGGCGTTACATTCCAACGCATTTTTCAGCACGATCCGCACATCCACGATTGTTCCGGTAATGCCGCCTTTGCTAAGCTGGGTTTTATGGATGATTTTGTTGGAATTGTTCAGGTAAAGTATCCAAAATTCTTCGTGGTCCAGATCGCCGATGACCGGTTGCATGATTTCAAAAACCGAAGCGCTCGAACTAATCTTCTTTTGCTCCAAGGCCGTTTCAGCCCTTCGGCGCCGGCC
>DASSWG010000117.1:0-7369 GCA_035705295.1 Flavobacteriaceae bacterium | reverse complement strand
GCCGCCAAGTTCACAGAAGTGGTCGTTTTTCCGACCCCTCCTTTTTGGTTTGCAATTGCAATGATTTTGCCCATTAATGTTTCTTGAGTTTGAAACAGTAAAAATACAATTAATTATAGGTTTATGAAACGGCCAAATACTAAAAATTGGAAATCAAATATTTGTGGGTTGCAAGAAATGCGAAAAAATCATTATATTTGATCGTGTCAAATCGACAAATATGGAGACGATTATTAAAAAAGGAACTTCTTTGGAAGAAATAAAAAAGAGAATACTCACTTTTTTTTCAAAAACCCCAAAAAAAGACATTCAAAAATATGCGGGAAAATTAAAAACAGATATTGATCCATTGCAATATCAAAGTAAATTGAGGAATGAATGGGAATAAACTTTTGGCCGACACGAATATTCTTCTATATTTTTTAAAAGGCAATCCTGAAGTAATTGAAATGCTCAACAACAAAGAAATTGTTGTTTCATTTATTACAGAATTGGAATTGCTGTGTTTCCCTGAGATTACTGATCATTCCGACAAAATCATAAGAGGGCTGCTAAAAAATTGTTCAGTCATTGAATTGAATCCCGAAATCAAAGAATTGGCTATTGAATTCAGGCGAAAATCAAGATTGAAACTACCCGATTCAATTATTGCCGCCACAGCTTTTTATCTTCAATTGCCACTTATAACCGCAGATCATCATTTCCGAAAAGTTGAAGCATTAAATTTGATTTTTTACGACGTTTAAAACTCATTTTTTCTTGAAAGAGTTGATGTTCAAAAACAAATCAAATAAGAGGGTTTAATCTTCTTTTTTTCCTTTGATAAGCAATTCCAATTCATCCCATAATTCTGCCGGAATTCCTTCCAAAAAATTAAATTGACCTGCGCCTTTCAGCCACTCGCCGCCATCAATGGTCACCACTTCGCCGTTGACGAATGATGAAAAATCGGATACCAAATAAGCGGCCAAATTTGCCAATTCTTGGTGTTCACCCGTGCGTTTGAGGGGCACTTTTTTCGCCAAATCGAATTGTTCTTTTAAATTTCCGGGCAACAAACGGTCCAACGCGCCTTTCGTGGGAAAAGGCCCCGGGGCAATGGCGTTGAAGCGCATTCCGTATTTTGCCCATTCTACCGCCAGTGACCGCGTCATCGCCAAAACACCGGCTTTTGCTGCGGCGCTTGGCACCACATAGGCAGAACCGGTCCAGGCGTAGGTTGTCACAATGTTCAAAATGCTTTTGTTTTTTTCTTGTTGGTCGATCCAATGTTTTCCGAAAGCCAAGGTGCAGTTTTTGGTCCCTTTCAAAACAATGTCGATAATGGTGTCAAAGGCGTTGGCTGACAAACGTTCGGTGGGCGAAATGAAATTTCCGGCGGCGTTGTTCAACAAAACATCAACATTCCCCATTTTTTCAAGGACTTGATCGCGCATTTTTTCCACTTGATCGTAATGCCGGACATCGCATTGAAAAGCAAAACATTTTCCACCGGTTTCGGTTTCGAGTTCGGCAGCTGTTTTTTGAAGTTTTTCCAAATTGCGCGAAGTGATGGCCACGCTCGCGCCCAACTCCATAAAATAGCGCACCATTGATTTTCCAAGCCCGCTTCCGCCGCCGGTGACCACAATTTTTTTTCCTTTTAGCGCATCATCGCGAAGCATTTTTGCCGAGTGGTTCATAAAAACTAAAAATTATTGATTGCCCTTAATTGTTGAATGTCCAATAAATCTTTTGCCCGCCCCGATTTTATTTTGCTTGTAATCAAATCATCCAAAGAAATTACACGCCAACGAAGTACTTTTTCTTTATTTATTAATGCTTCTTCACTTTCTTGATAAGCTTTTTCAAAGGATTTGTTGATGGAAAAATTAGTGATTAATTCCACATCCAAATCAAAGGGTGAGAATTTAATGGAGATGTTTTGAGATTTGTTTTTAACTTTTTCCGGTAAATCGTCTATTTCATATCCCATTTCTTGAAAAACCGCTATCAATTTCTTGAAATTTTCTTTTGAAGTCTCCAACCAGAAATCCACATCGGCAGAATGGCGTTGATAACCGTGGAAATTTACCGCACCGCCCCCGACCAAGAGCATTTTAACCTTGTGTTTGTTTGCCAAGGAAATGAAATTTTGAACCGAATTTTTCCAATTTTGAATCATCTTTGTTCAATTGGAATAACAATTTCGAAATTTGCCGATTTCTCCTTTTGATATTTTGTTGGAAATTGGGCACATTGTTCCATCAACAAAAAAAAGCGCAAAACGCGTTCTGCTTTTGGCAGTGCTAAAAAAGCTTCCAATTGTTGGCGGTTACTTTCTTCTTTGGTTTGAAAACGCAATTCCATAAGCTTGTTTTTTCAAAGGTACGGATTTTTTGTTCCGAAGTTTTTAAAAAATGGAAAGCCCGCTCATGCTGGTCAAGCTTTCCAAGGCTTTCATTCCCAGTTCTGAATTTCCTTGCTCGTTCAGCAAGGGGCTCCAAACCGCCACGGAATATTCATTGGGATGAATGGCGACAATTCCACCGCCAACACCACTTTTTCCGGGCAAACCAACACGAAAACTAAATTCGCCCGCTTCGTCGTAAAATCCGCAGGTTTGCATAATCGCGTTGATGCGCTTTACGCTTTCGGCTTTTATAACCTGTTGATCGTTCGCCAATAATTTTCCTTTGTTGGCAAAAATCATAAACGCATGGGCGAGTTGTTTGCACGACATGGACAAAGCGCATTGGTGAAAATAGAAATCGAGTATTTCGTCCACATCATTTTCGATGTTTCCGAGCGCTTTCATATAATTCACCAAGGCAATGTTGCGGTAGCCGTTTTGGATTTCGGAAGCGGCAATTGCTTCATCATAAACAATGGAAGTGTCTTGCGAAATGTTCCGCACAAATTCCAATAATTCTTTTTTCGGGTCGTCGAAATACGAAACCAATACGTCCGAAACCACCAAGGCGCCAGAATTGATGAACGGGTTTCGCGGAATGCCCTTTTCTTTTTCGAGTTGGGTCAGGGAATTGAACGGATCGCCCGAAGGTTCTACATCCACGCGTTCCCAAAGTTGTTTCCCGACTGCTTTTTTTGCCATTGCCAGTGTGAACACTTTCGAAATACTTTGAATTGAAAAAACTTCGTTGCTGTGGCCGAACGAGTAATGGTTTCCTTCAATGTCCTGCAAATGCATTCCGAATTTATCGCGGGGGACTTTTGCCAATTCGGGAATATAATCCGCCACATTTCCACCCGGGTCAAAATGGATAAGCTCTTTTTCAATGACGTTCAAGATGGTTTGGTAATCCATTTATCGTAAGTTTTTCAGAGACGAACGGGTCGTGATTTCGTAGGGTTCTTTTTGGGGTTCAAAAATTCGCGCGCTGTGCACTCCTTTTAGAACAATATCGTGATTGTGGACTTCCAACCAACTTCCTTCGCGCAATCCCACGACGGGAATTTTATGTAAGGTATGGAATTCTTTGATACGGGTTTCGCGGGTTTCGCCATTGTGGGTCGAAGTTGGGTCGGGGTCCAAATAATGCGGATTGAGGTTGAACGGCAAAATTCCAAGTGTCTCGAAACTCGGCGGATAAACAATCGGCATGTCATTGGTGGTTTGCATGTTCGGGCCGCAAATGTTGCTGCCGGCGCTGGTGCCCAAATAGGGCGTTCCGTTTTCGATCGCTTTTTTCAGGGGTTTCATCAAGTCCAGTTCATGCAATTGTTTCACCAGCAAAAACGTGTTTCCGCCACCGGTAAAAATGGCTTTTGCCTCGGAAATCGCCGCGGACCTATTTTCTTTTTCGTGGATTCCGACTACCTTTCCGCCGAGGAACGAAAGCCCTTTTTTGGCAATTGCGGTATATTCGTCATGACTGATTCCACCTGGTCTGGCGAAAGGAACAAATAGAACCTCACCCACTTCTTCAAAAAGTGATTTCAACGAATCTTTCAAATAGGACAAATATTCGCCCTGGTGCAAAGTGGAAGTGCTCGCGATAATACAATTCATAAATTTCAATTTTTTTGTAAAGTTAGGAAAAGGAATGTTTTAACAAAAGTTTGGCCACCACTTAGGGTATTTCTTTGTTTCTTTAGTTAAAAATCCGCGGCCATGAAACAGTTGTTACTCCTTTTTTTACTTTTTACCCCTATTTTTTCTTTTGCCCAAAACCGGGTGGAAATCGAAGGAAAAATAAACGTTCCGTTGAATGCCGAAGCCTCTGGAATTGCCGTTTACAACTTGAATTCGCGCCAAGGAACCGTTACCGATGATTATGGCGCTTTTTCGATCGCGGCGAAATTGAACGATAGTTTGAGCATTTCTTCCGTGCAATATGAGCCCTTTGTCGTGATCATTGACCAAGGGGTGATTGATACAAAAACTTTGACCATCGCCGTGCGCGAAGCGGTCACCCAATTGGACGAAGTGATCGTTCGCCCTTACGACCTTTCCGGTAATGTTTCGGTGGATATTGAAAAAGTTGCCACCTCTTCCAATCCTTTAAAAATGGGTTCTCGACAAATTGTCACCACCGATCCTTCCTATGGTTACGACGAAGCCACGCCGCTCGAACGCACAATGGACGATCCGTTTTTGCGCAACGGCATTCAGTTCGTGAACATTTTCAAAGCTATTTTTAAGAACGATGATCGCAATAAAAAAAATGTTTCACGACAACACGTGGATATGGATGTGCAGATCAGAAAAATGTACAACGACGACTTTTTTCAAGAATATATCGATATCGAAAAGGAAGAAATCAACGAATTTATTTTTTATGCGGAAAGAAACGGACTTTCGAACGAGCTTTTGCAAAAAGGCAACGAACTGGATTTAATCGAATTTTTGATCGCGCAGGGAAAAGCGTTTAAAAAAGAAAATTGAAGAACATTTTCTATATTGCTTCCATGAAAAAATTCGTTTTCCTCTTCTTTTTTGGAACTGTTTCAATGGTTTTCTCGCAAGAGGAAACGCTTTTGAAAGGGCAACTTGTTTTTTCGTCGATGAACACTTCGGCCATCAACATCGTCAACCTTTCCACTCGGGTTGGCACCACCAACAATTCTCAAGGCGAATTTTCAATCAAGGTCCGCTTGGGCGATGAACTTTTGTTTTCGTCGGTGCAATATGAACCTTATCGGCTGTTGGTTACGAAAGAAATTTTTGAGAAACCTTGGGTGTTGGTGAAACTGATGCCCGCCGTGAATGAACTAAATGCAGTCACCATTTCCAACATTGAACTCTCCGGAAGTTTGAACACCGATTTAAACAATGTGAAACTTGAAGAATATTACAACAATGCCAGCTTTGGAATGCCAATGCCCGCACCGGAACTTACGGTAGAAGAACGCAGGTTGTACACAGCATCTTCGGGTGGCCCCGTGGGTTTAATTATCAATATAATTTCGGGGAGGTTAAAAATGCTAAAAAAACTAGATGAATTCGCCAAAAAAGACAAACTTATAGAAAAAGCTCGTCAAACCATGACCACCGATTTTTTTGTTTCCGAATGTGGCATTCCCGAAATGTACATTTCATCTTTTTTGTATTTCTGCGCCGAAGATGACAATTTCAAAAATAGGGTCGAACAAAACCATAAATTACAATTGGTGGAATTTTTCAAAGAAAAATCCTTGGGTTACAAAGAAAACCGAGCTTGGTGAGAAACGTGGAATTTTAACCCAGATTTTTTTGGGATATTGAACCAATAGTGTCCTAAACGTTTTTGTGTTTTTGTAGAAAAGCTGTGTGTTATTGTAGTTAGAAGGTTTTTTGTCAAGAGATATGCGATTTTAAAAACCATTCTAACTGGGCTTATCGAAAATTTTTCGTGAAATTTGAAATGAAAATGCCGTTAAAAATTTTATACTGTTTGAGCCAAACGTTATTTTCGAATGGAAGACCACTAGTGATGGCGAGTTTATAAAATTTAGGCATCGAATGAAAAATTTAGAAAAAGTTTCGTCCGCCCTAGCGTTTTTTGTTTCTTTTTTGGGCAATGCAAAAAAGAAAAAGTAGATAAAAATTCGAATGTTATTTTGAATAAAGAAATTTGTTTCTTCGCCGCCTTGGCTCATCCCGAGGACTCGGGTGGTAATTCGCTCATCCCGACAATAAAAGCCCCGTTTGTTGATCGGCACTTTTGTTGTTATGTGGCATGTTTGTTTTACAGACTATAGTTAGTTCGTTTTTTTATTTGCCAAATCTTGTTGGTTGCGGAACACCAATTGATCATCGAACTCATCCAGCAAAATAATGCTGTCGGTCGTGATTTCCCCGGAAAGGATTTTTTTGGACAATTGATTCAGCACTTCTTTTTGAATGGTGCGTTTTACCGGTCGAGCCCCATATTGCGGGTCGAAACCGATTTTCGACAAATAGGCAATGGCTTCCGGTGTCGCGTCCAACGTGATTCCTTGTTCGAGGAGCATTTTGGAGGTATGTTTCAATTGAAGCCCCACAATTTCTTTGATATCAGCTTCGCTCAAAGGCGTGAACATTACAATGTCGTCGATACGGTTCAAAAATTCCGGCCGCACGCTTTGTTTCAACAACCCAAGCACTTCCACTTTGGCACTTTCCATCGCGGTTTCGATGTCTTGAACGGCGTCGAATTTTTCTTGAATAATGTGGCTTCCAATATTCGAAGTCATCACAATGATGCAGTTTCGGAAATCCGCCAACCGGCCTTTGTTGTCGGTCAACCTGCCTTCGTCCAATACTTGTAGTAGAATGTTGAACGTGTCCGGGTGCGCTTTTTCGATTTCGTCCAACAACACCACCGAATAAGGTTTGTGCCGAACGGCTTCAGTCAATTGACCTCCTTCGTCGTACCCCACATATCCGGGAGGTGCGCCCACTAGTCGGCTAACGGCATGGCGTTCTTGATATTCGCTCATATCGATGCGCGTCATCGAGCGTTCGTCGTCGAACAAATATTCGGCCAAGGCTTTGGCGAGTTCGGTTTTTCCCACACCGGTGGTTCCCAAAAACAGAAAAGAGCCAATGGGGCGTTTTTGATCTTGTAAACCCGCGCGGCTTCGGCGCACGGCGTCGCTTACTGCCTGAATGGCTTCTTCCTGGCCGACCACGCGTTTGTGGAGTTCTTCTTCCAAATGCAACAATTTTTCACGCTCGGTCTGCAACATTTTGGAAAGCGGGATGCCGGTCCATTTGGCAACAACTTCGGCAATATCTTCACGGGTGACTTCTTCTTGGATCAAGGATTTTCCTTCCTTTTTTTCTTCGACTTCCGCTTGCAGTTTTTCGAGCTTTTCCTGGGCTTCTTTGATTTTTCCGTAGCGAAGTTCGGCCACTTTTCCATAATCGCCTTCACGTTCGGCACGTTCGGCTTCCAGTTTGAAG
>DASSWG010000116.1:0-14325 GCA_035705295.1 Flavobacteriaceae bacterium | reverse complement strand
GCAATTGATGGCCACGTGGAAATCCGCCCGATTATGTTCGTGGCTTTGTCCTACGACCATCGCATCATCGACGGCAAAGAATCCGTAGGCTTTTTGGTGGCTGTGAAAGAAGCCTTGGAAAGCCCGGAAGAATTGTTGATGGACAACGATGTAAAACGCGCATTGGAGCTGTAGCTTCTCGATACATTTTTTGCTCCATTTCATTCCGCAAAAAACACTCGAAGTGACGCGCTCCGTCAGGTCGAGTGTTTTTGTTTTTTTTGAAGAAAAAAACAAAAATGTATCGAGACCTTATTTTAGGTACAAGCACTTGTTTTTATAATCGATCACCGCTTTCCCTTTTTTTAGCACATCAGCGCCAATGATGCCGTGAACGCGGTCGGCTTTGTGGTCGGTCAAGGCTTGATTCACGTGTTTTAAGTCGAACAACACCAGTTCCAAATTTTTCATTTTCCATTGCTCGATCTCCAACTTGTTTTTCACGGAAACCTGTGTCAACATATTGGTGGCCCCGGCTCCGGCGGCTTTGATATCGCTGTCTTCGGCAAAAAGCTGAAAATATTCCGCCACGTCAAAACCCACACACGAACTGGAAGCGCCGGTATCCAACAAAAAAGTTCCATCGATGTCGTTTATTTTTGCCGGAAGTTCCAAATGATTGGTGCCGGTGAGTTTCAATTTAATTCGGTGATAGCCTTTTTCCGTTAAAAGCGTTCTCAATGTTGACATTTTCAAAATTTTTGCCAAAGATAGCCGAAGATTTTGAATAAGTTTGCAAAATGACCTTGACCGATACCCATACCCACTTGTACAGCGATGCTTTCGACGAAGATCGCGATGCGATGATGCAACGCGCTTTCGATGTGGGCGTAAAACGTTTTTTTGTGCCCGCAATCGATTCCGAAACCACCCAGGCAATGTACCGTTTGGAAGAAAAATACCCGGAAAACGTTTTTTTGATGATGGGTTTGCACCCGGTTTCCGTAAAGGAAAATTATGAGGAAGAATTGGAACATGTGGAAGAAGAGCTTGAACGTAGAAAATTTTATGCAGTCGGCGAAATCGGGATCGATTTGTATTGGGACAAATCCACCTTGGAAATTCAGCAAAAAGCGTTCAGAAAGCAAATTCAACTGGCAAAAAAATATAATTTGCCAATCGTTATTCATTGCCGCGAGGCGTTCGATGAAATTTTTGAAGTGCTGGAAACCGAAAACGACGATGGGCTTTTCGGGATTTTCCATTGTTTCACCGGAACGAAAGCACAAGCTTTGCAAGCAATTTCGTACAATATGAAATTGGGGATTGGCGGCGTTTCCACGTTTAAAAACGGAAAAATCGACCAATTTCTGAACGAAATCGATTTGAAACACATCGTTTTGGAAACCGATTCGCCCTATTTGGCTCCGGTTCCATTTCGTGGAAAGCGCAACGAAAGCAGTTATTTGTTGCAAATTGCGGAAAAACTTTCGGATATTTACCAACTTTCGGTCGAAGAAATCGCACAAGAAACCACCTTGAACTCCGAAGCGATTTTTGGGGTTTAAAAAGGAAAATAGATCAATTAAAAAAAAAGATTCCTGCTTTCACAGGAGTTTGATATGGGAAACAATTCAAACATACTGCTCATTTACACCGGCGGAACGATCGGGATGATCAAAGATTTCGAGACCGGTGCGTTGAAATCGTTCAATTTCGATGAATTGTTGCAAAAAATCCCCGAATTGAAATTGCTGGAACATTCCATCGACACGGTGAGTTTTGAAGAACCGATCGATTCTTCCAATATGAACCCGGAATATTATGTGAAACTGGCGGAAATCATCGAAAAAAACTACGACGATTACGACGGGTTTGTGGTGCTGCACGGCAGCGACACCATGTCCTATTCTTCTTCAGCCTTGAGCTTTATGTTCGAAAATTTGGGGAAACCCATTATTTTCACCGGCTCGCAATTGCCTATTGGCGATTTGCGCACCGACGCAAAAGAAAACCTCATCACCGCCATTCAATTGGCCGGATTGAAAAAAAACGGCCGAACGGTGATCAACGAAGTGGGACTTTACTTTGAATACAAATTGTATCGTGCCAACCGCACCACCAAAATCAACGCGCAACATTTCGAAGCTTTTGCTTCGCTGAACTATCCGCCCTTGGCCGAATCGGGCGTGGATTTGTCGGTAGATTACCCAGAATTGCGTCGTGTGAACCGTCGAAAAAAATTGGTTGTTCATAAAGAATTGGAAAACAATATTGTGATCGTGAAAATGTTCCCCGGCATCAACGAAGCAATTTTTCGTCAAATCGTTAGTGCCGAAAACCTAAAAGGAATTATTCTAGAAACCTACGGAAGCGGAAATGCCACGAACGCCGATTGGTTTATCGACCTTTTAAAAGAAACCATTGCCCGGGGCATTGCCGTGGTGAATGTGACCCAATGTAGTGGCGGAAGCGTGACGATGGGCCAATATGAAACCAGCACCAAACTCAAAAAAATCGGGGTAATTTCAGGAAAGGATATCACCACCGAAGCCGCTGTGGCAAAATTGATGTACCTGTTAACGAAAGATTTATCGCCAAAAGTTTTCAAGACCATTTTTGAAACCTCGTTGCGCGGAGAGATGAAATAATTTGTCAATTTGATGATTTGAAAATTTGATGATTTGATAATCTGGTTTTCCTTTAAACATACAACAATACAGAAATCGTAACGTTCATTTATAAAATTGGTTCTACCACGAAACTTGTGGAAGTAATATAAAACCTCGATTTATAAAACACTTTGGTTTTAAAGGCTGGAAGACGGAAGACCGAAGCCGGAAACAAGGATGTCACTTTGATAGTGATGTTTATCACGATATTTTTGGTTGTTTCTCCCTATAAACTCAATGAAACCCTGCAACTTCGGTCTTCCGTCCCCCGTCTTCCGACCCTCACAATTCGTGATAGTACCATAAAAATTTTTGTTTTGACGGAAACCCAAATTTCAACATCCAGAAATCCGCATAAAAATTAAGGAAGCAATTTGAGATTTAAAAATTTTTCCCGTTCTTTGGCGTCCCTAATTTTGGAAGTACATAAAAAAGAAGGGGATTTAGAGAGGTGGCCGAGTGGTCGAAGGCGCACGCCTGGAAAGTGTGTATACGCCACAAGCGTATCGAGGGTTCGAATCCCTTCCTCTCTGCGAAAGCATTTTTAAAAGCTTCCGCGAAAGCGGAAGTTTCAAGAAAAGAAATAAAATGCTGAAAATCTATTTCAAAGTGTTTTATTTCTTTTCTTGAAAAAATTGCGATAGCGATTTCTTAAAAATGTTTTCATGACTAAAAAGAGTACGACGGGATCAACGAAGTTAATCCCTTTGCTCCAAGTCAAATTGAAAAAGAAAAGAAACTGTACAAAAAAAACGTTCGAGCAATATTTTTTTATGCAAGAATTGAACCCTTGAATTTCTCTTTTTTGAACATTTTAAACAAATAATAATAATTTTTATATCTTTGAACCTTTAACTAATTAAATTTAAGACAACAGCAATGAAAAGATTATTTTCAATTTTGGTGATCGCTACGATTATGGCCTTTCTGGCTCCAACGGTAAACGCGAACAACATTGTGCAAGACACCACGGCGCAAGCGCAAGACACTACCCAAATGCAACAAACCACCCCGGTCACGACCTCGGCGGACGAACCGGCCCAAACAGAAGAAACGGTTGTTGTAGAAGATGAACCTACTAGTTTTCACCAAGGACTGAAACAGCGTTTCATTGAAGGTGGCCCAGGTTTTATGGGAATCGTTCTTTTGGCACTGATCCTTGGTTTGGCAATTTCCATTGAAAGGATCATCTATTTGAACATGTCCACAACCAATACCAAAAAATTGGCCGAAAGAGTGGAAGATGCTTTGAACAGTGGCGGAACCGAAGCTGCTTTGGAAGTTTGCAGAAACACCAAGGGACCGGTTGCTTCCATATATTACCAAGGAATTTCCAGGGTGGACACCGAAGGGATCGACGCAGCTGAAAAAGCGGTGGTTGCCTATGGAGGTGTACAAATGGGACAATTGGAGAAAAACGTATCTTGGATTTCTTTGTTCATCGCCTTGGGTCCAATGCTTGGATTCTTGGGAACGGTGATCGGGATGATTATTGCATTCGATAAAATTGAAGCCGCTGGCGATATGAACCCAGCTTTGGTTGCCGGGGGTATTAAAGTGGCCTTGTTGACCACCGTATTTGGTTTGATCGTTGCGATGATTCTTCAAGTATTCTACAACTACATCATTGCAAAAATCGACAGTATTGTGAACGATATGGAAAATGCCTCCATTTTATTGGTTGACATGTTGGTCGAATATAAGAGTAAAAAACAAATCTAAGACATATAAAGATTATGACTTTGTACAAAATTTTTAAATATTTAGCCATCGCAATTGGCGTTATTGCAGCATATTTTGTGATACGGGTGATGGTTGCTGGTGAAGACGCCATTAAAACCTCTGGTGACCTTCAAGCAAGTATTGTAAGCCCCTTTCTTTATGTTGCCTATATTGTATTGGCCTTGACCATTGTTTTGGTGCTGGTTTTTGTAATCAAAGAACTTTTTACCGGACACCCAAAAAACACCTTTATTGCAATCGGCGCTTTTGTGGCGATCATATTGATCGCTTATTTGGTGACCGATGGCCAACCCACACCGTTGCGAGATGGCGGAACCCTCTCCGCAAATGCGACCCATTGGGTAAGTGCCGGATTGGTGGTTTTTTATATCATGGCCATACTCGCAATTGGAGCGATGCTGATGACCGGAGTGAAAAAAATAACAACACGATAATATTATGGCTAGAAGACCCGCAGAAGAAGTCAATGCAGGCTCAATGGCAGACATCGCCTTTTTGCTGTTGATCTTCTTTTTGGTGACCACCACGATCGAAACCGATCAGGGAATCAACCGTAAATTGCCACAGATCCAACCCGATCAAGTTGATCCGCCACCAATAAAGAAAAAGAACATCTTTATTGTGCTCATCAACCAAAACGAACAATTGTTGGTGGAAGATGAAATCATGCAAATCGGAGACCTGCGCGAAGCTGCCGTTGCCTTTTTGGACAATGGCGGGGGAACAGGCGAAGAAGCTTGTAATTATTGCCAAGGGGCCGCCGATCCGGAATCTTCGGACAACCCGATCAAAGCAGTGATTTCTGTGCAAAGCGACCGACAAACCAAATACGGCACCTACATTGCCGTACAAAATGAACTGGTCGCCGCCTACAACCAATTGCGTGACAGGGCCGCAAACCGTTTGTACGGGGTTTCTTTCACTCAAATGGAAGATAATTACAACGATCCTTCATGGAACGGGGATAAGGTTAAGTTGGAGGAAAAAATAAAACGTATCCAAGATATGTTCCCGATGAAATTGTCCGAGGCCGAACCAAAAATGAATTAAAAAAGACCGTTAAAAACAAATAAGCGTTATGGCTAGATTCAATAAAAAGAAATCCAGTGAAACACCTGCAGTATCCACGGCATCATTGCCCGATATTGTATTTATTTTGTTGTTTTTCTTCATGGTCGCCACCACGATGAGGCAAACCAATTTGATGGTCGAAAACACCTTGCCGTATGCGGACCAGGTTGAAAAGTTGGACAAAAAAGATTTGGTGTCCTACATTTATGTCGGGGAACCAAGCAAGCGGTACCAAGCAACTTACGGCACGGAAGCGCGTATGCAGTTGAACGATAAATACGCGAGCATTTCGGAAGTACAGGATTTTATATATTCCGAACGCGCCGCGATGCGCCCGGAATTGGTTCCTTTTTTGACCGTTTCACTGAAAGTGGACAAAGATGCGAACATGGGCATAGTTTCGGACATCAAACAAGAACTTCGGAAAGCTGAAGCCTTGAAAATCAATTATACGACCCGTGAAGGAGATGCCACGCAAAACCTTTAAAAAATTGATTGAAACTTTTTTATTGAAAAACATCCTTTTACAGGGTGTTTTTTTTGACCAAAAATTGAACTATTGCAAATAAATGTATCTTTGTTTTCAAGATCAAATTTTATGAAATTTCTCTTTTTCGCAATTATTGCCTGTTTCTTTTCCCTACCAATTTTGGCACAAGAAAACAATGACGAAGAGCAAATCACCATCATTGACAGTTTGTACCGCGAAGACCAATTTTATGTGGGTTTTTCGTTCAACTTGTTGGGCGATCTTCCCCGAAAAGTTTCCCAATCGGGATTTTCGGGAGGGGCGCACCTTGGTTTTATTCGCGATATGCCGGTCAACGAAGCAAGGACACTTGCGTTGGGAATCGGGCTGGGATGGTCCATCAACACGTATGGGCAAAATTTGTTCATCGGTGAAAATGAAGGTGGAGAAACCATTTTTCAAGCTTTGGACAAAAATGAAGTAGCTTTTGACACCAATCGGTTCACCTCCTATTTGGTCGAGGCGCCCATTGAATTCCGTTGGCGGTCGTCCACACCCGCCGATTTCAATTTTTGGCGGGTTTATGCAGGTTTGAAACCGGGTTACATCTATTATTTCAAATCAAATTTCAAACAACACAACAATCAAGTGGTGCAAACCAAACTGGACGAATTGAACCGTTTTCGACTGGGCGCTACTTTGGCTGTGGGCTACAGCAAAGTGAATTTTTATTTTTATTACAGCCTAAACCCCTTCTTTGACGGAAAAACCCGATTTTCCCAAGAAACCATTGGCGTAAAAACCTTCAAAATTGGACTAATGTTCTATATTTTATAGCCAATACTGCACCAAGATAAGTTGTGGCAACACCCCGATAAAAAACCCGAAAATAAGTTCCAAGGGTTTATGGGCTTTTACCTGGATCCGCGAAGCCGCGGTCCAACCGATCGAAAAAATCAAAAAAGCGATCAAAAAAATCAGATTGCTTTGGTAATAAATGCTCATTGCAACGGTGAACATGCAAATCCCCGAAATTCCGATCAGGTGCAAGCTGGCTTTTACTTTGAACAAGGAAAGGAAAAATGCGGTTAGCCCGGAAAACAAAATTCCACAGTAGAAATAATAGAGTTCTTCAAAATAAAAATCGTTCAAAACATAATTCAAAATCAACGTGGTGAGCACACAAAAAAACAACAAAGGCAACCGCCGTTCACGCGCTGTTTTCAAGTGAACACTTTGAACGATGCCGATTTTTTTCAAAAAAAACAAAAAAACCAGTGGAACAAAAATTGTTAAAACCACCAATGACAAAAGCTTGATTTGAACCAAGGTATTTTCGAAAAATTTTGGGGTGATCAAAAAATAAAGGGCCGCTCCGAAAATGGGCATTCCCACTGGGTGAAAAACAATAGAAGCGGTTTTGAGGAATTTTTCCATTAAAATTCTTTTCGCAAACGCGCCACCGGAATGTCCAGTTGTTCACGATATTTTGCAACGGTTCTGCGCGCTATCGGGTAGCCTTTTTCTTTTAGTATTTTGGCCAACTTATCGTCGGTGAGCGGTTTTCTTTTGTCTTCTTCTTCCAAAGTGATTTCCAAAATTTTCTTTATTTCACGCGTGGAAACATCTTCGCCCTGGTCGTTTTTCATCGATTCCGAAAAGAATTCCTTGATCAATTTGGTGCCATAGGGCGTATCGACATATTTACTGTTGGCCACCCGCGAAACGGTGGAAACGTCCATATCGATTTCTTCGGCGATATCTTTTAAAATCATCGGTTTCAAATTGCGCTCATCGCCGGTCAAAAAATATTCCTTTTGGTGTTGCATAATGGCGCTCATGGTCACAAAAAGCGTTTGTTGGCGTTGTTTGATGGCGTCGATGAACCATTTTGCGGCATCGAGCTTTTGTTTGATGAACATCACGGCCTCTCGCTGGGCCTTGGTTTTTTCTTTGGACTCCTTATAGCCTTTCAGCATATTGTTGTACTCCCTTGACACGTGCATTTCGGGGGCGTTCCTGCCATTCAGCGTAAGTTCCAGTTCGCCGTCCTTGATCCGAATGGCAAAGTCGGGCACCACGTGCTCCACTACCCGCGTATTTGTGCTGTAGGAGCTTCCGGGTTTTGGGTTCAAATGTTCAATTTCTTCGATGGCCGCTTTTAGTTGTTCTTCGGAAATATCGAATTTTGCCAACAATTTTTGGTAGTGTTTTTTGCTGAACTGCTCAAAAGATTTTTCCAACAAATCGATCGCCAATTGAATATTTTCCGTTGGGGTTTTCCGCTTCAATTGAATCAACAGACATTCTTGAAGCGTTCGTGCGCCAACACCTGCCGGATCCAACTCATGCACCATGGACAATATTTTTTCCACGGTTTTCTCGTCCGTATAAATACTTTGCGTGAAAGCCAAATCGTCCACGATGTCGGAAACCGATCGGCGTATATACCCGCTTTCGTCCACGCTTCCCACCAAAAATTTGGCAATTTCCCATTCGGAGTCGTCCAATCGGAACGTGCGCAATTGTGATTTCAAATATTGGTTGAAAGAAGTACCGGAAGCATAAGGTATTTGTTTGTCTTCGTCGTCGGCGCTGTAATTGTTCGCGTTCAGCCGGTAACTCGGAATTTCATCATCGCTCAAATATTCGTCGACGTTTATTTCGGTTTCAATGATTTCTCGTTCTTCGTCATCGCTGTTTTCAAACTCGTTTTCGTATTCATCCTCGTTGTTATCCTTGCCACTGTCCAAGGCCGGGTTTTCCTCCATTTCTTGCTTCAAGCGCTGTTCAAAAGCTTGCGTGGGCAACTGGATAAGCTTCATCAACTGGATTTGTTGTGGAGAAAGCTTTTGTGAAAGTTTAAGATTGAGTTGCTGCTTCAGCATTGCAAACGGATTGTGTTTTCCTACAAAAATACGGAAAATCGCACGAGTTTTTCTACCAAAGTTTTGTTAAGCAACCGAATTTTTCAGTTTCGCACGAAGGTTTTTTTTGAAGTGAAGCATGCACAAAACCAATTATTGAAATTCGAGTCTTAAAACTCGGCATTCCCGGGAAATCTTGGAAAAGGGATCACATCGCGAATGTTGCCCATTCCCGTGGCAAATTGTACCAGTCGCTCAAAGCCTAGCCCAAAACCACTGTGGACGCATGTTCCAAAACGTCGAGTGTCCAAATACCACGATAGTTCTTTTTCGTCGATGTTGAGGGCTTTCATTTTTTGTTGCAGCACTTCCAAACGTTCTTCTCGCTGCGATCCGCCAACGATTTCGCCTATTCCGGGAAAAAGGATGTCCATGGCGCGCACGGTTTTTCCATCCTCGTTCAAACGCATATAAAAAGCTTTGATGTTGGCCGGATAATCGAACAAAATCACCGGGCATTTGAAGTGTTTTTCAACCAAATAGCGTTCATGCTCGCTTTGCAGATCGACGCCCCATTCATTCACCGGATATGTAAATTTTTTCTTTTTGTTAGGCTTGGAATTGCGCAAAATCGTAATCGCTTCGGTATAGCTTACGCGTTTGAAATTGTTATCGGCGACGAATTTCAATTTTTCGCGCAAAGCCATTGGAGAACGCTCGGCCTCGGGTTTGTTTTTATCTTCTTGCAGCAATCGGTTTTCCAAAAATTCCAAGTCATCGTTACAATTTTCCAACACATAACCGATGACATATTTTATAAAATCCTCGGCCAAATCCATATTTCCGTCCAAATCACAAAAAGCAACTTCGGGCTCGATCATCCAAAATTCGGCCAAATGGCGCGAGGTATTGGAGTTTTCGGCCCGAAAAGTCGGCCCGAAAGTATAAACCTGGCCCAAGCCCATTGCATAGGTTTCGGCTTCCAATTGCCCGCTAACGGTCAAGTTGGTTTCTTTTCCGAAAAAATCCTTTTTGTAATCAATACTTCCATCATCGTTTTTGGGAGGGTTTTTCAAATCAAGGTTGGTGACCTTGAACATTTCTCCCGCACCTTCAGCGTCACTTCCGGTAATGATGGGCGTGTTCACATAAAAAAAGCCGTTTTCTTGAAAATATTGGTGGACGGCGAACGAAAGTTGGGAACGCAAGCGCATTATTGCGCCAAAAGTATTGGTTCGAACACGCAGGTGCGCTTCTTCACGCAATTTCTCTAGAGAATGTTTCTTTGGGGAAAGTATGGTCAGCTTCACTTTTTCCGGATCGGCTTCGCCCAAAATTTCGAGGCTTTGTACTTCCACTTCCGTGTTTTGGCCTTTGCCAGGGCTCTCTTTCAAAATTCCTTTGATCGAAACCGCGGCGCCGACGTTTATCTTTTCCAATAATTCCTTTGGAAAATTTTCAAAATCGACCACACATTGCAGGTTCTTTATCGTAGAGCCGTCGTTCAAAGCGATGAACCGGTTGCTTCGAAAGGCCCTCACCCAACCTTGCACATGCATTTCTTTAAAAAACTGGTTGTTTTCCAACAATTCGACGATCCGAAACGATTTCATAAAAATATTTTTTTGAAAGCGTAAAGATAATTTTTAGAAATCAGCTTGGCAAATGGAAACCCGGAAAATCGGAAATCTGAAAAATACCCGTAAATGGGTATTTTTTTTCCTTTTTGATCCGCCTATCTTAGCATTGCTGTTTTTATAATTTTTTTGTTAAAAAAGGTAAGTTTATTGGGGGATAACTTACCACCAAATCCCAACGATTTTTATTGTTGGGATTTTTTTTGGCACATGAGCAATTGGATAAAAAGGCCCAATCAAAAAAAGGTAAAATTGCTTGTTCCTTGAGGCTTGTTTGTCGAAAAAAATGACATTTTAGATTGTCATTATCTCTTTTTCTTTCACCGCATAAATCGCATCAATCTTATTGATGTAGTTGTCAGTAAGGGTTTGGATATCGATTTCAACATTTTTTTGAAGATCTTCGGAAATTTCCAATTTTTTCAATTCATTGTTGGCATTTTTCCGATCATTTCGAACAGCTACTTTTGCTTCCTCGACCGCGGCTTTTGCTTGTTTTGCCAATTCTTTTCGTCGTTCTTCCGTAAGTGGCGGCACGTTGATGATCACGCTTTCGCCGTTGTTCATGGGGTTGAAGCCCAAATTGGCATTTTGTATTCCTTTTTCGATTTCCGGGATCAAGGATTTTTCAAAGGGTTGTATGGAAATGGTGCGCGCGTCGGGCGTGTTGATGTTTCCAACTTGGTGCAGCGGGGTTTGGGTTCCATAATATTCGACCATAACGGTCCCCAGCATTGCCGGGCTTGCTTTTCCGGCCCTGATGTTCATCAATTGTTTCTCCAAATAAAGGATGGCTTCCTGCATGGCTTCCTTTGCCGTCGCTTTTATAAAGTCTATTTCTTCGTTCATTTTATGCTCTTTTTGTGGTCAAATTTAAAAATAAATAAAAAAAACGCTGGTTGGTTTTATAAATTTACTTTGGTGCCAATATTTTCTCCCGAAACCACTTTCAGTAAATTTCCGGGTTTGTTCATATCGAATACGATGATCGGCAGGTTGTTTTCTTGGCTCAATGTAAATGCCGTGGTGTCCATAACCCGTAATCCTTTGCGCAGTACATCGTCAAAGCTGATGAAGTCGAATTTTGTGGCCCCTGAATTTTTTTCGGGATCTTCGGTATAAATTCCATCGACACGCGTTCCTTTTAAAATCACATCGGCCTCGATTTCTATTGCGCGCAAAACCGCAGCTGAATCGGTAGTAAAATACGGGTTTCCGGTTCCACCGCCAAAAATAACAACGCGTCCTTTTTCCAAATGGCGCATGGCTTTTCTTCGTATGAAAGGTTCGGCCACTTCGTTGATTTTTATGGCCGATTGCAAACGGGTTTGAATTTCGGCATCTTCGCATGCGCTTTGCAGCGCCAATCCGTTGATGACCGTTGCGAGCATTCCCATATGATCGGCTTGTACACGGTCCATTCCTTTGCTGGCTCCGGCAACTCCCCGAAAAATATTTCCCCCGCCAATGACAATGGCGACTTCAATGCCTTTTTCGGTTACCGATTTTATCTCGGCGGCATACATTTTTAATCGTTCGGGGTCAATTCCATATTGACGGTTACCCATTAAGGCTTCGCCTGATAATTTCAACAAAATTCTTTTGTACTGCATGGTGTGGACTGGGAATAGGTTTTGCAAATATAAAAATTAGTTTTTAGTAACTTGTTTTTTCTTTGTTGGGTTTTTACTGAAAAGCACATAGTTTTTCCATAAAAAAAGCCGCTCCAAAAAAATGGAACGGCTTTAAAACAACATTACAATTTGATTCCCTTAACAAAATCAAATTTTCGTGTCAAGCGAGCGCTACCCTTTCGAACGCTACCACTGTAACATCGCCCAATGATTTAACATGATCGGCAATGCTGATTTTGTTGTCCTTGATAAAATCTTGGTTCACCAAGGTATTGTCTTTGAAAAAACGTTTGATCTTGCCTTTTGCAATATTGTCCAACATTGCTTCGGGCTTCCCCTCTTGACGCAATTGGTCTTTCGCGATTTCGATTTCTTTGTCGATAATCGATTGGTCAACACCTTCTTCGTTCAAAGCAACGGGGTTCATTGCAGCAACTTGCATGGAAACATCTTTGGCCACTTCTTCGGCGCCTTCCGTTTTTTGGGAAAGTCCGGTCAAAACAGCGATTTTGTTACCGGCGTGAATGTACGAACCTACGAAAGGTGCTTCCAAAATACGGAAATCACCAATTTCGATTTTCTCTCCGATGACCCCGGTTTGTTCGGTCAACTTTTCTTGAACGCTGATTCCTTTGTAGTCCGCAGCCAACAATTCTTCTTTGGTGTTCACGGTCAGGGCCAACCCTGCAAGATCATTGGCGAATTGCAAATAAGAGTCGTTTATTGCGACAAAATCGGTTTCGCAATTGAGCGAAACGATGGCTCCTTTGGTGGCGCTTTCGTTCACCTTTGCGATCACGGCCCCTTCCGATGATTCACGATCGGCACGTTTCGCGGCTATTTTTTGTCCTTTTTTTCGGAGTATTTCGATGGCTTTGTCGAAATCGCCTTCAGCTTCCACCAAGGCTTTTTTGCAATCCATCATTCCGGCACCGGTGGTTTTTCTTAATTTGTTTACTTCTGCAGCGGTTATTTTTGACATTTTATTGCTGTTTTTTTTGATTTTTATGGGAAAGTCGCTTGGTTTCAATCTTAAAGATTGTATGCCAAACGACTTTGAATTATAAAAACTTGGTTGTTACTATTCTTTTGTTTCTTTTTTCTTAGTGGTTTTCGCTTTTGCCTTTTTCACCGTTTCTGCTTTGGATTCCAAAACCGGTTCTTCTTTGGCTTCTTTCATCGCTTTTTTATCGGCTTCATCAGTTGAAGGAACTTCAGGGGCCGCTTTTGCCTTGGCTTCGGTTTTGCTTTCCAATTCTTTTTCTTCGGATTTGGTCGCTTTTTTCTTTTTTTCCGGGGCTTTTTCAGCTACGGTTTTCTTCTGCTCTGCTGAGTCGTCTGTCGAAGAATTGCTTTTCGTTTCTTTTTTCGTGGCCTTTTCTGGTTTTGCTTCTACTTCAGAAGCTTCAACAGTTGCTTTTTCCTTTTTTGCTTCTTCCGGTTTGCTTTCTGCTTTTGCCTTTTCTTCTTTGTCGGCTTTTCGGTCGGAAAGTCCGGCAACAATCGCGTCGGAAACGTAGGAAACCACTTTATCGATCGATTTTGAAGCATCGTCGTTCGCCGGGATCACAAAATCAACGTCGCGCGGATCGGAATTGGTATCGACCATCGCAAAAATTGGAATGTTCAGTTTTTGTGCTTCTTTGATGGCAATGTGCTCGCGGGTGGTGTCCACAACGAACAAAGCTCCGGGAAGACGTGACATTTCAGAAATGGACCCAAGGTTTTTTTCAAGCTTTGCGCGCATACGCTCTACTTGCAAACGTTCTTTTTTTGAAAGTGTGTCGAACGTGCCGTCTTTTTTCATCCGGTCAACGGAAGTCATTTTTTTCACCGCCTTGCGAATGGTGACGAAATTGGTCAACATTCCCCCCATCCATCGTTCGGTGATGTAGGGCATGTTGGCTTTTTCAGCTTCTTTTGAAACGATTTCCTTGGCTTGTTTTTTGGTGGCCACGAACAAGATTTTTCGGCCACTGGCAGCGATTTTGCCCAATGCTTCGGCCGCTTCTTGCATTTTTGCGGCACTTTTGTACAAATTGATGATGTGGATCCCGTTGCGTTCCATATAAATATAGGGCGCCATGTTCGGGTTCCAACGTCGGGTTAGGTGTCCAAAATGTACACCTGCTTCCAATAATTCTTTTACTTCTACTTTGTTTGCCATTTTTTGTAATAGTTTACGTTCTGTTGAATTAGCAATGAACAAGTGGCGGCGAAATTGTTCCGGCCTTGTCCATTTAGATGCTAAAC
>DASSWG010000115.1:0-8944 GCA_035705295.1 Flavobacteriaceae bacterium | reverse complement strand
AAGATTGGCATTCCCCGGCACCTTGGACGATCACGGTGTAGCTTCCGGCCGTTAGGTTCGGGTAGAGCGTTTGGGGGGAAAAGGTCGCTCCGCCATCGATGCTCACCACAAAGGGGGAGTTCCCCGAACTGGGGTCGATGAGCACTTCCAAAACACCGTTGCTTTCCCCTTGGCACAGCACATCGGTGACATTGGCCGTGAAAGTAGGCACCGGTGCGGGCAAGATAGTGATCACAGGGGTGGTGAAAGCACACCCCTGGCCATCGGTGACGGTGAAATGGTAGTCCCCTGCGGTTGTTGCGGCAAAGGTATGGGAGTTCCCGGTGACGGCTATGGTTCCGCCAAGTGGCGCGCCGTTGAAATGTGGCTGTAGGGAATAGGGCGGGTACCCGCCGGCGATGGCCACTTGGATTTGTGCGTCGGGGGAAGCGGTGCAGTCCAGGGCCTTCAAGAGGGAAAGCGTTGCGGAGAGCGCGGGCTCGACGACCACCGTTGCGCTTGCCGCGCCGTCGGAACAGCCGTAGGAGTCGGTGACCACCACGGTATAGCTCCCGGCGGGAAGCCCGGAAAACGTGCCACTGGTTTGTGGCGTCCCGCCGTTCAAGGTATAGGAATACGGTGGCACGCCGCCAGTGGCCGTTGCCACGATGGTGGCGCCGGAAGCACCGATGCACAGGTCGGTCGTCGGGTCGATGGCGATGGTGGGGGAAACCGGTGCGGACAGGGAAAAGGTTTGTGAGGCCGAGCACCCGTTGGCATCGGTCACCTCAATGGTGTAGCCCCCGGTCTGCGAAAGGGCGGTGAAAGTGCCCGAGGCCTGCGGCCCGGTGGTGGAGCCGTCGGGAAGGGTGAGGGTGTAGGAATAGGTCCCCCATCCGCCGGAGGCGGTGGCGCTCAGGCCTCCATCGGCCAGGCAGGTGATGGGGCTTTCGGAAAAGGTCAGGGCCAGGGCGGTGGCGGGTTCATCGATGGTCAATGAAATGCTGCCGGAACAGCCCAGGCCGGTGTCGGTCACGTCAATGGTATAGGTGCCCGCCGGCAGGTTTGTCAAAACGATGGCGGTGTTGGTGGTGGGGGTGGCCGCCCCGCCGTTGACGGTATAGGAATAGTTCCCGGACCCCCCGTTGATGGAAACGGAGAGCGCCCCGTCGCTCGCGCCCTGGCAGGACACGTTGGCGGTGACGTTCCCCGAAAGGGAAAGCTGGGAAATGGGGTTGACCGTATAGTCCCCCTGGACGGTGCAGCCCTTGGCATCGGTGACCAAAAAGGTGTGGGTGCCCACGGGGAGCCCGGTGAATGTGCTGTTGTTGCCGTTGTTGATGGGCGATGGCGCGGTGACCTCATAGGTGAACGGGGGGTTGCCTCCCGTCACGGAGACCGTGACATCGGAGGTGAGCCCCGAGGTGCAGGACACGTCGGTCGCGGAAAAGAAAAGCGAGGACGGGGGGTTCAAAGGCTCGACCACCACGCTGTTGGTGGTGAACGGGCAGCCGTTGGCGTCGGTGACCGTTACGGTGTAGGTGCCATCGGAAAGCCCGGGGAAGGTGGGGGACGTTTGCGGCCCGTTCCCGATGTCGTAGGTGTAGGGGGGCGTGCCGCCGGTGGTGTTCTGCACCTCCAAGGTCGCGGAGCTCGTGGTGCAGGTGTAGGACTGGGTCAGGGCTAAAGTTGCGGAAATGGGCAATGGATCTGTGAGCGTGGTCGTTGCTGTCACCACACATCCATACGCATCGGTTACGGTAATTGTATGTGTTCCTGCAGAAACATTATTAAAAGTAAATGCAGTTGCCGGATCGTTAAAATTTTGAGTTCCGTTTAGATCATAGTTATAATTCGGTTCCCCTCCTGTAACCGCTACGTCGATTTGTCCGAACCCTCCCGTGCAATTTGCTGGAATCGCTGTCAGTGCAATGGATAGTGGAGTATAAGGTTCAACAATAATTGGATTGGTTTGGGTGACACAACCGGTTGTTTGATTGCTGACATATACAATATAGGTTCCAGGTTGGGTAATTTGGAAAGGAAGACCGGAAGCATTGATAAAAGGTGAAAAATTTGGATCCAATGAAAAGCTTAATGAAGAAGTATCGCTTAAATTCGTGGTAACATCTATTTCGGCATTTTGACAACTTAAAGGCGTAATCAAAGTTGCGGTGGCCGTAAAAGGTGCGGGGGGTTGTATGGTTATGGTTTCACTATAAACACAGGCCCCGTCATTGGAAGTAACCGATAATGTATAGGTTCCAGCATTTAAATTGGTATAGGTGTAATTGGGCTGATTGGTAGAAATAGTTGAAAACCCTGTCAATTGAAAACTATATCCCGGCAGCGCATCGGTTACTTGCACATTGATACTTCCTTGTGTTCCTTGACATATAATATCGGTTACGCTTGTGTTTACAACCAAAGTATATTCATCTACAAAAATACTGGTGGTGAACACGCAAGCCCCCGGTAGTCCATTCTCTTCCCTTATATATACGGTGTAGGTGCCTTCGGCACTCAAATTATTGAAAACAGTGGAAGGTTGCCAAGGTCCGGCAGCATTTAAACTGAATTCATAACCCGAAGTAGGGACATTCACGACTTCAATCGATCCCGGATTTCCGCAAACAATAGGATCGATCAGGACCAATTGCGGGTCGAGGAGGTTTTTAAAAACATTGAAATAAAAAGTCCGGGTACATCCATTATCGGTAATTATCACTCGGTATTGTCCTGCATTGCTCACTGTAAAACTACTGCTGGTACTGAGTTGGTTCCAAACACATGAAGAATCGAGGTTGGGACAATCGGGAGATGAAACGGGGCAACTGCTTTGATCCAACTCTTCCCAAATCACGTTCCCATTGGCAATTCCGGTGGAAATCAATTGGCTGTCGCTTGCGCCGCAAAGGTATATTTCGACCACTTCCGTTCCGTCGATGCTGCAAGTTTGCACATTATCGGCATAGGGCAAAAGTGGATTGGCAATGTTGAACAAGGGCAATACCGTAACGGTTTCCTGAATGTCGGCGCATGAAGATGAGAAACCGTTGCAAATATAAACCCCGGGTGCGGTTACGGTAATGGTTTGGGTCGTTCCAATCACTGTTGGAGAACCTTGCTCTGTCCATTCGTAACTATCATAGCCAGCGCCCGCGGTAAGTTGCAAGGTATTACAGATATGTTCCGTTCTAGTGAAATTGCACGTTCCCAGATTGGCAATAAAATTGGTGCTGCCCGCTACCCCTAGATTACAACTATCAATACCGTAGTAGCTTGGTTCCCCAGAAGTCACATCATTATTTATTTCCCCTTCATAATACGAAGTGGAAATATTGGCAATGGCATTTTCGCAAGCATCGCGCAAATCGTTGCAATTGCTCGCTACTTGTACTTTGAACCGAATGAAAAATGGTGCATCGCCCACTTCAATAATGGAAGGATCAATATCAAAACGCACTTGATGTATAGCGGAATCGTACGTGGTGGTTACATTTCCCGGCGGGGTAATGGTCACATTTCCTGGAATAAAATTGACATTTGCCGGGAGGTCATCGAGAATATAGGCATTGATCGCATCGTCGTTTCCAATGTTCTGCACTTTCAATTCATAGAAAAGGGTTTGTCCCAAAGTAACAGATTGCCCTGTTATGTCAGTTCCAGTACTATCCAAGACTCTTTTGGTTACTTGAAACTCGGGTTCAATGATTTCCACCGCCAAGGTGTTTAAAAAAACCGCATAGGTATCTCCATTGGTTGTTAGCTGGAAATTGGCACTGGTTTGGTTGTTTCCGATCAAATTGTTGCCCGGATTATTAATGGAGAACAAATCAGCATCAAAGCCCAAGGTGTTTTCGCTTTTTGGGTTTCGGGTCGTGACATAATTATCATCATAACTAATGGTGCTGTTAAAAAAGTTTGTGGAGTTGTTCAAATTGGGGGTTGACAAATTTTGATAAACCCCCGAAGTGTTTTCAATTTGCAATTGATCCCCGGTTATACTTTGATCCCCTTCCAAAGCGCCAACACCCAGCCTGGCGTTTACCGGCCCGATTGGAATGGTGCTGAACCCGTTATACCCAAAGTTCACTGGGGGATCGCCCGATTCAATTTTCGCGAACCCATCGTAGGAGCTGATGTATTTTCGGGCTTGGCCCGGGTCTTCATAAACCACCACCAATATCCACCCCCCTGCAGTTCCCAAAGAACTGGTGTTTCCGGTATAGGCACGAATGTTGGCAACGGTATAAGTTCCTGCGGGATTTGCCAAAGGAGCAACAAGCGAAGTTACATCGGCATAACAGGCATAAAATGAACCTTCGGGGTTTCCCGAACCATTATTATCGTAAATAGTTTGGGTATTGTACGGTGTTGTTGTCGGGGTAATATTCACATAGGCTCCTCCCGGCACTTTGAATTTAATATCCGTGAAATCGGTCAGTCCATCGTCATAAACCGCCGCCCAATACAACCCGGCATAAATTATTTGCGAGCAACTCCCCAAGTCGGCCAAATCCGAACTGCTGGAACTGAAGGTGTTGGAATCACTGTCGATATCGATGTAGTCCAAATTTGTATAAGAATTATTATCGCCTCCATTGTAATCGTCGTTCGGATTGATATTCTTCCTGTCCAAGCTAACAATATTGTTTGCCAACATGATCAAATCCCCCTTCACGGTGTGTTCGGCGCGTTGGGAAAAATTGACCTGCGCGTTCAGGCTTTGAGCAAAAACGAAAAAAACGATCGCGCACAACCAAGAAGTGGCGCTGCTATGATTTTTTAGTTGAAAGGATAGCTTTTTGTTCATAACATTGGTTTTATTTTAATTCTATGGCCCAGATTCTTCTTTGGTAGCGGTTGTTCAACTTCGATTTAAAAGATGCCTCCGCAGCATCCAAATCATCGAACCTTTTTATATAGACGTAGTAGTAGTGGGACATCTTGTTTTGAAAAGACCCCGGTTCGAATCCCATTTCCCGTAAAGCTTTTAAAAACAGGTCGCGGTAATCTTTGCGTGAAAACACATTGACAATGATGTAATAGCCTTCTTCCGCACCGATAAAATCTGCTTTATCATAAGTGTTGATCCACGTTTTTTCTTCTTCTTTTGCTTTGGGCTTTTGGGCGGGTTTTTCTTTTGGGATGATTTTTGGTTCCTTTTTTTCAATTTTAGAAAGGGAATCCAATTTAATAAGGGAATCCAAACGTTTTTTCATTGCTTCCCTTTTCTTTCGATTGACATCTATTTGCGCTTGCAGTTTTTTCAAATCATCTTCACCATAGGTTTTGGAAACTTTTTCCAGAACAGGACGGGGTTTTATATTGGGGGGTTCCAGTGTTTTCTTTTGAGGGGTTGAAAAATTGAACGCCAATAAAAATTCATGAGTGGTCCCAAAATTGGAAAGTGCTCCCGAAATGTCTTTTTCGATTAAATAACAGGCGGTTAAATTTTTGGTTATTTCAATCCCGATCCCCGCCGAACCGCCATAAAAACTGTCATAGCCAAGTTGTGCCCAACCCAAACCAGACAGCCCGAACAATGCATTCCCGCCATAATTCATGCCCTGGAGCTCATCGTTTCTCGCTCTTGCCAAAAGTTTGTAGTAGGTGTTTTTGTAAAAATCCGAAATGAACAATATGTGCCCCGAAATGCGTTTTTCTTCTTCCAAAGAACTTTCCGAAGTAAAATTGTAGACCGCCAAGTTTTCGGCATATACACCGATGTTGAGTTTTCCGATTGTTAAATTTATTCCGGGCTGGAAGGAAAAGGCCGAATTCTCGTTGATGGACAACAACGCTGGATCGGGTTGGTTGGTGTAGGCATCCTCATCGATGCCACTTTGAAAATAGCCGATGTTCGCGCCCACGGTCAACCATGTTTTTTCACTGAATTGAATGCCGTAAGAAAAATTGAGGTAGGCGCCAAAATAGGTGAGCACTCCATTGTTTTGTTGAAAAATACTGGCCCCAATTCCTTTTTTCTGATTGATTTTTGCTGAATAGTTCAACATATAAATATTTGGAGCGCCTTCAAATCCGGACCACTGCCTTCGGTTGAACAAAAAAATAGAATGTTGTTCTTTTCCTATTCGGGAAAAAGCCGGATTGAACAAAAATTGGTTGTATTGCAAAAAATTTTGTGCCGGAAGATGTTGCGTAGGGATAAAATTTTCTTGTGAGAAAAGAAAATGAACGCAAAACATCAAAAAAATTATGGGGGTAATTTTTTTCATATTTTATTTAATTATGGTAATGGCGCCTTTTTTTATAATATCATACTCTTTGCGAATGAGGTAATAATAAACCTCGGCGTTTTTTGATCGAAAATTGTTTTCTTGTGGCCAATCATTTTGGTAATTTTTGGTTTGGAAGGACACTTCACCAGTTGATGAAAAAATGGTGATTTCCACATCGGGTTGAAAAGCGAACTCTGAAGGAATGATCCATCGATCGTTGATTCCGTCATCGTTAATGGAAATCACGTTCGGGATAACAAGGGCTTGGTTTTCGGTAACGCTGATTTCTATTTGAACACTGCAACCTTCCACAAAAGCGGTCAAGAAATACGTGCCGACCGCGGTGACCAACAACTCGTTCGTTGTGGAAAGCACCGTTCCGGACACATCGGTCCATTCATAGGAAATTGCACCGGAAGCGACCAACAATTGACTTCCGCCCGGCGGAATGCTGATGGGCCCGTCGGGCGAAACTTGGACGATTCCCGGGTTGAAATCCACGATTTCCAAACTGTTGGTGTCCACCGAACAGCCATTGGCCGAAATTTCACAATAATAGGAACCGGCTTCCGTGGTTTGCAAATCGGCATTGGTTTCCCCTGAAATCGCTGTTCCGTTTTTGAACCATTGATAAGCATATCCATTTTCGATAGGCGCGCTTAAAATCGTTGGCAATCCGTCGCACAACACCAAATTCGTCGCGGTGATTTCCATGGCCGGCAAACCGATCAGCACTTCCACTTGGTTCGAACTTCCCATAATGCCAGAATAATCCACTTCCACGTGGTAATTTCCATTTTCCGGATTTGTTGCCACACTGATGTTTTGTGCTGTTTCGCCGTTCAAGAGTGTGGTGTTTTTATACCATTGAAAAGAAAACCCTGCATAATTCCCGGAAGGGACCGTAACCCAGCCGCCATTGGGGTTTTCACCTTTTATTTCCGTGATGGAGAGCGTCGCGGTTGCAGTTTGGCAAGGAGCATAACTATCATTGGTCGCGATGGTCGCTTGAAAAGAAAGCGGTTCAAAAACTTCGACAACCGGACTGCTGATTGTTGCCGTTCCGCAATTTGTGGTGTTTTCGGTCACTTCGGCGTGGTAGTTTCCAGGGGCGCTTACTGAAAGTTGCAAACCGGTTTCCCCCGGAATGAGTTGGTTGTTCAAAAACCATTCAATAATGGGGTTGGTAGCATTCGTGGAAATATCCAAAATCAAGGTTTCCCCCGGCAACAACAACAAACTGGTGTTCGTGTTCAAGGTCACGGTGAAATTGTCCAAATAATTCACCGAAACCGTTTGCGAAACTGCTTGACAGCTTGCAGTGGAATTTTCGACTTCCACATAGTAATTCCCGCTTTCGCTTGGGTCATCGACCGTGAACGACGGAGTGTGGTCTGGTCCGGCAACGATGGTCCCGTTTTGATACCAGGTGTAAAAATAATTTGGGTTGGTCACATCGGGCTGCAAAGTGTACGTGTCGCCCGGGCATAAATCCACCGTGGGCGGAGCGGAAATGCTAATGCTGAAATTGGTCAGGACGGTTACGGAAATTTGGTTCGAAATGGCCTCGAAAATATTTCCGTTTTCAGTGCAAATTCCCAAATCGACCCAAGCTTCGTAAATCCCTGCTTGCGAAACCGTCAATGACGGTCCGGTTTCCCCGGGGATCAAAACGTTGTTTTTGAACCACTTGTAGCTGGAGTGATTGGGTTGTGAAACCGTGATCACCGCCGAACTTCCATTGCACAATTCCACGGGCAAATAATTGTTCAGCACAAATGGGTTGTTCGGATCCACGTTAAACCAATGGTATTCGTAAGGTCCAATTGCCGGGCCGGTGTTTTGAGGGCTCGTGGCGCGCAAGCGTATTTTGAACTGATCGCTTCCGTAACTGTCCCCAATTTCCGGAAAGGAAAAAGAAATGTCCGTGTTTCCATCAATAGCGCTCAAAGTTGCCAAGGTAACGGTGTTTCCGTTGAAAGCCCCATTCACATCCGAGAGTTCCAAAATAAATTGGTTGTTGTTGTTGAACGCCCCCGCCACGTCAAAGTCGACCGTGTAAGAATTAAAACTGGGCGTGGCGCACGCGTACGCAGCATTGATAGAGGTGCTCGTAATGACTTGTGCGGAAGTGTTGCAGGCGAAAAATAAAAAGCATACAACAAAAAACGATTTTTTGTACAAATGGGGGATTTGCATAACGGGGGAATTTTTAAACTGTAGTGTTTTTTCTTAGATTTTATAGGGTTAAGATAGATTGGTTTTTAATAGTTCTAGTTCATGAAACTTTAACATTTCGGGATAAATGTAAACAAAAATACGACATAATGAAAAAATAATCGACGAAATGCACATTAAATTTAGATTAAGTCATAAAAAAAACGAGTTGTTTTAGATAAAACTACTCGTTTTTTGTACTGTTGATAATGTGTTTCGGAGAATTTAAGACGATCAAAAAATTAAGCCAATTTTGTTTCTAGGGCTTTTAAAAATCGTTTTTCGTACGTTTCTTCCCCGTTCCAGTTGTTATAATCCGGTTTCACGACCGTTTCGATAAAGCGTTTCGCGCCGTCAAAACTTTGAAAAGTGTTCAGTTGCGACAAAACACGGTCAAAATCGGGCGCATTTCCATCGAACAAGTGTTTGACATAGACCAAGCGGTCGTTCAACCCAAAGGAAACGCCTTTCTTTAAGCGATCGTTCAATGATTTTTTTTGCAG
>DASSWG010000114.1:0-29217 GCA_035705295.1 Flavobacteriaceae bacterium | reverse complement strand
TACAAAGGCATCGTTTCCTACACCGAAGAAGCAGTGGTTTCCCAAGATTTTGTCTCGGCCCCGCACACATGCAATTTCGATGCGGAAGCCGGAATCGCGTTGAACGATAATTTTTTTAAACTCATCGCTTGGTACGACAATGAATACGGGTATTCCCACTCCTTGATTGATTTGGCCAGCCATTTTGCCAATGTGAAATGAGCGCGTTCAAAAATTTTATAAATTTCCGCTATTGCCAAAGCCTTTTTTAAGGTTATATTTGCACCAATTTTAAACTAGTATTTTTGGGCAAGACCATTGCACATACCCCTTCTGTTTCTTTTCTTGAGGAGTTTAAAGAAATCACCAAAATGCGTTTGGCCGTCAGTGTGGTTTTTTCATCGATTGCCGGTTATTTTTTGGGCGCCGAAACCATCGACTTTGTGACCGTGTTGTTGTTGGCAATTGGCGGCTATGGTTTGGTGGGTGCTTCGAACGCTTTCAACCAAATTATCGAGCGCGATTTGGATGTGCTTATGGACCGCACGAAAAACCGGCCGCTCCCTGCAGGTCGGATGTCGGTGAACACAGCATTTGTGATTGCTTGCCTTTTGACGATTTTGGGAATTTCGGTGCTTTATACCATCAACCCGATCACGGCAATGTTCGGCGCCATTTCCATTTTTTTGTACGTTAGTGTTTACACGCCTTTAAAAACAAAAACCCCTTTATCGGTTTTTGTGGGGGCTTTTCCCGGCGCCATTCCTTTTATGTTGGGTTGGGTGGCAGCGACCAACGATTTTGGCATTGAAGCCGGCACTTTGTTCATGATCCAGTTTTTTTGGCAATTCCCACATTTTTGGGCATTGGGGTGGTGGCTTTACGACGATTACAAAAAAGGGGGCTTTTTTATGCTTCCCACAGGAAAAAGGGACAAAGGCACAGCGGTGCAAATAATTTTGTACACCATTTGGACCTTGGTCATTTCGCTGATCCCGGTATTGGGAGTGACCGGAAAGTTGTACTTGACCCCTTTTTCCGGAGTATTGATTTTTCTGCTCGGAATAGGAATGTTGTACTATGCGGTAAAGTTGTACCGGAACAAAGGTGAAAAAAACGCAAAACAATTGATGTTGGCCAGCGTTTCGTACCTTACCCTGCTTCAAATAATTTATATATTGGATAAATTTATTCGACCATGGATTTAACTCAAGGAACCAAAGAAGAAAAAAATTCGCGTGCAAAAAAAATGATGCTCTGGTTTGGCATCATTAGCATGATTATGATGTTCGCGGGGTTCACCAGCGCTTATGTGGTCAGTTCCAACCGACCGGATTGGGTGGACGATTTCCAATTGCCCAACGCGTTTGTGTGGAGCACCGTTGTGATCGTTTTGAGCAGTATTGCATTGTTTTTTGTGAAAAAAAGTCTCACGAAGGGAAAACGAAAAAATGCAACGATATTGTTGCTTTCGACTTTTGTATTGGGACTTGTATTTATTTTTTTGCAATTCAAAGGCTTTGGGCAAATAATTTCCGAAGGCTATTATTTCACCGGTCCGGCGAGCACGATCAACTCCTCTTTTATTTATTTGGTGGTATTGGCACACTTGGCACACGTTGCCGCAGGGTTGGTTGTGCTGTCGGTACTAATTTATAACCATTTTAAACAACGTTACAAAACAGGTCAAACGCTTGGCTTAGAACTGGGTGCGACTTTTTGGCATTTTGTCGACCTTCTTTGGCTTTACCTGTTCCTGTTTTTTATTTCTTAAAATAAGAAAATTGATTATTTTTGCATCACATTTAACACTAATCTCTCTTTATGGAAGCTACTGTTGTTCGAACAGGGACCGAAGGTAAAACTTGGGGCGGCGGAAATATGCCGTTGAAAGCAAGTTACGGAAAACTGATGATTTGGTTTTTTATCGTTTCCGATGCGTTGACTTTTTCTGGGTTTTTGGCCGCGTACGGTTTTTCAAGGTTTAAATTTATTGATTCTTGGCCAATTGCCGATCAAGTGTTTACCCACTTTCCGTTTTTGCACGGGGTCGATGCACCGATGTACTATGTGGCTTTCATGACTTTTGTTTTGATTTTTTCTTCCGTCACCATGGTGTTGGCCGTTGATGCCGGTCACCATATGAAAAAAGGAAAAGTCACTTTGTATATGTTTTTGACCATCGTTGGCGGTTGTATTTTCTTGGGCTCGCAAGCTTGGGAATGGGCCGGTTTTATAAAAGGCGACGACGGCGCGGTGGAAACCAAAGGTGGAAACATTCTCCAATTTGTCAATGCGGAAGGGGAACAGGTTGCAATATCAGAATTTGCCGCAAACATCGAAGGACCACGGGTGGAACATACTGAATCAGAGGGGATTTGGTACTGGTCCGACGAAACACCTTTGTACGAATATTCAATAGAGGAAGTTAGGGCAGGTTTTTTGACAAACGAAAATTTGTTTATCCGAACCCAAATGAATGATGAGCATGGCAATAAAACCATTCTTTCGCGCGAAGCCTCCGTTTCCAAAATAAAAAACGATGCGGTGGAAGTGGTGATGGGCGCGAATTTGACGCACAACGAATACGGCTCGCCTTTGTTCGCCGATTTCTTTTTCTTCATTACCGGATTTCACGGATTTCACGTATTTACGGGAATTTTGATCAACTGTATCATCTTTTTCAATGTGATTTTAGGAACCTACGAAAAAAGGGGAAGCTATGAAATGGTGGAAAAAGTAGGTTTGTATTGGCACTTTGTCGATTTGGTTTGGGTATTTGTATTTACCTTTTTCTATTTGGTATAATCTGGAAATTAGTATAAAAAATGGCACACGACGCTACAACACATAAAAATTCGGCAACCAAAAGAATTTGGACCGTTTTTGGGATACTTTCGGTGGTCACCATCGTAGAAGTGTTCTTGGGGATTGTGAAACCCGATTTTTTGGTGGAAACCACGTTCGTCCGAATGAAATTGCTCAACTGGATATTCATCATTCTTACCATTTACAAAGCTTACCTCATTACCTGGGCGTTCATGCACATGGAACACGAAAGCAAAGGACTGCGAAGGGCTGTGGTATGGACCTCGGTTTTTTTGATCGCTTATTTGATGTTCATCATGTTGACAGAAGGCGATTACATTTTCGAGGTTTACGACAACGGCTACGTCAGTTGGGATTTTTAATCAAATTCCTAAACGTTAAATCATAAAAAAAGACGGCTGTTTGGGCCGTCTTTTTTACTTTTGCAAAAGCAAATTTGCTTGTAGTTTTATGAAAAAATTTCTTGTTCTCGCCCTGCTTTTTGCGCTTCCGTTGGTGGCTTATCTTTTCTTTGCTTCCGGGGTGCACAATTTTGGAAAACTCCCGGTTTTAACGGAAAAAATCGCTCCGTTGGATGATTTTTCCGATTTAAACGGAAACTCCGTGCAATTTCAAGACAAAATTACCATACTTGGGTTCTTTGGAAGCCAAGTTCCAGAAATGCACGGCCATGCTTTTAACCTGAATTGGGTCATTTATAAAGACTATCACGAATTCTATGATTTTCAATTCGTGATTTTAGTGGAAAAAGGTCAAGAACCCCAGGTCAAGGCTTTGAAAAAAGAAATGGCCAAAACCACTGATTTGGATGAGTGGAATTTTGCTTTTGGCAGCGAAATGGCAATAAATAAAGTATTTCAAAGCCTCAAAACCGATTTGAAATTGAACGTTCAAAACGCCACGGAACGCGTCTTCATCATCGATAAAAACATGGCATTGCGCGGCCGCGACGACGATGAAGAGGAAGAAAAAGTTTTATTCGGCTACGATACTTCATCGGTCGCCGAGCTCAAAAACAAAATGGTGGACGACGTAAAAGTGATTTTGGCGGAATACCGGCTGAAACTAAAAAAATACAAGAAAAGAAAATATTAGGTGAGCGATGCTGCACGTTTTTTTAAGTAAAACAAAAGTAAATTGACATGAAAAATTATTCGTACATCGGCATTTCATTGGTGATTTTGGTTTTTGGGATTTGGGCCATCCCAAAAATAATCGACCGCTTGTCCAAACCAGATTTGGCCACTATTGGTGAAGTCCCGTCGTTTTCGTTTACCGACCAAAATGGGAAAACCATCACCAATGCCGACTATAAAGGAAAAGTTTATATCGTTGAATTTTTTTTCACGACCTGCCCCACAATTTGCCCGATCATGAACCGAAACATGGTAAAAATTCAAGATGAATTTTATGGAAATCCAAATTTCGGTATCGCCTCTTTCAGTATCAATCCTGAAACCGACACGCCCGAAGTGTTAAAAAAATATGCGGAAGAATATGGTGTCACCAACCCCAATTGGCATATGATGACCGGCGATCGTAAAAAAATTTTCCAATTGGCCAACAAAGGCTTCAATTTGTACGTGGGCATCAACCCCGAAGTGGAGGGGAATTTTCAACATTCCGGTTATTTTGCTTTGGTGGACCAAAACGGAATGATCCGTTCCAGAAAAGATGAATTCGGAAACCCGATCATTTATTACAATGGCTTGGACGATAAAGACCTGCAATTTTTGAAAGAAGATATTCGAAAACTTTTATGATGATACAAAACCGAACAGACAAAATCGTCATTCCCATCATTGTGGCACTTTCCGTCATCGTTCCGGTAACGGTTTTGGTTTTGCTCAACTTGCCCACCCGCTATGATTTGTTGGGCCTTGAGGTGGGGTCGTTCCCGTTTTTCCACGCCATTCTGAATTTTTCAACCGCAACTTTGTTGATCGTTGGTTATTTTTTGATCAAAAGTGGAAACATGAAAATGCACCGCAACGTAATGATCACCGCATTTTGTCTTTCGGTGATTTTTTTGGGAAGCTACGTGATCTCAAAAATCAGCAACGACCCGGTTCATTTTGGCGGTGAAGGTTTTATTAAGTATATTTATTATTTTGTGCTGATCACCCATATTTTATTGTCGGCGATCATTGTGCCCTTGGTGTTGTTCACCATGTACCGCGGATTGAGCGGCGAATTTCAAAAACACAAAAAAATAGCCCGATGGACGTTTCCAATTTGGTTGTACGTTGCCATCACCGGGGTTTTGGTATATGTTTTTATGGCGCCCTATTATTGATTTAGGTTTTGTTTTGGGATAATGTGTAAACAGAAGGAATCTGCCAGAATCAGCGTTGGTTTTTTAAAATCTGCGATTATCTGCGAGAAAATTTTCACGCAGATTCCCGCAAATCACTCCGCTGATATTCGCAGATAATAAAATAAAGACCTTATCAGCCTTTTTATTGTGGCTTTCCACAATTTTCTAAAACATAGCCCTGATTCAGAAATTTGAAAAAAAGAAATCGATGAAATCAAAAATAAAAATAAGTTTGTTTTTAACTTGCTTGTTTCCGGTTCTTGCCGGGGCACAATGTGCGATGTGCCGCGCCGTGTTGGAAAGTTCTGGAAACAAAGGGCAGGCCGAAGCGATCAATGAAGGAATTATGTACTTGATGATCTGGCCCTATATTTTGATCGGGGGGATCGGGTTTTTTGTCTGGTGGAGCTTGCGGAAAAAGTCTGAGAAAACATCGGAAATAAATTGATTTATCTTTCTTGATCGTGCCTTCTTCCATTTATAAAATTACAATTCCTTAAACCAAAAAAACGGTCAAAAAGCCCTATATTTGCAGTTCGATCAAAAAAAACAATCCTATTATGACGAAAATTAAAGTGGCCAATCCCGTGGTGGAATTGGATGGCGATGAAATGACACGCATCATTTGGAAATTCATCAAAGAACAATTGATACTTCCTTATCTTGACTTGGACATAAAATATTACGATTTGGGCATAGAATCGCGCGACAACACCAACGATCAAATCACGATCGATGCCGCCGAGGCCATCAAAAAATACAATGTGGGTATCAAATGCGCCACGATCACTCCTGATGAAGCGCGGGTAGAAGAATTCGACCTAAAAAAAATGTGGGTTTCCCCAAACGGGACCATCCGAAACATCATCGGAGGGACCATTTTTCGCGAACCGATCGTGATCGGAAACGTGCCCCGCTATGTGCAAGGTTGGACCAAACCCATTTGCATCGGCCGCCATGCACACGCCGACCAATACAAAGCAACGAACATTGTCACAAAAGGCCCTGGAAAATTCACCATGACCTTTACGCCCGAAAACGGTGAGCCGGAAACTTACGAAGTGTACGATTTTAAAGGTGATGGCGTGGCGATGAGCATGTACAACACCGATGAATCCATTTATGGCTTCGCGCGTTCGTGCATGAACCAAGCAATCAAAAAAGAATGGCCGTTGTACATGTCCACAAAAAACACCATTTTGAAAGCTTACGACGGAAGGTTCAAGGATATTTTTGAAGAAGTTTACCAAAATGAATTCAAAAATCAATTTGAAGAATTGGGAATCACCTACGAACATCGATTGATCGACGATATGGTTGCCTCGGCGATGAAATGGAACGGCGGTTTTGTTTGGGCCTGTAAAAACTATGACGGCGATGTGCAAAGCGACACCGTTGCCCAAGGGTTCGGTTCTTTGGGATTGATGACTTCCACGTTGGTGACGCCCGACGGAAAAACCATGGAAGCCGAAGCGGCCCACGGAACCGTAACGCGCCACTATCGACGCCACCAAGCTGGCGAAGCAACTTCCACCAACCCCATTGCTTCCATTTTTGCATGGACGCGTGGATTGGAACATCGTGGGAAATTGGACGGCAACAAAGAGTTGATCCAATTTTGCAAGGACCTGGAAGCGGTTTGTATCGAAACTGTGGAAAATGGTAAAATGACCAAAGATTTGGCCTTGTTGATCCACAAAGAAAAGCTTACCGAAGAAAATTACCTCAACACGCAAGAATTTTTGGACGCCTTGAAAGAAAACTTGGAAGCGAAGCGCGGATAATCAAACAACTCGTTTGAGATAAATTCCAAAACCCCGTAAGTTGATTTACGGGGTTTTGTTTGTTTAAAAATGGGTAATGTGGTCAAAAATAGTTGGTGGGTTTTATTTTTCTGGTTTGTTGGTGATCGTGATCGGTTCCGAGCGGAATTTGTTTTTGTTGAAATCCAAGGTCCTGATCGGGAACGGAATGTTCACCCCATTTTCGTCAAAAGTTTTTTTGATTGTTTTGATGGCCCTGTTTTCCGCTAAATATTGATCTTTTTGGTTAACGATATCGGTCCAAATCCGCATTAAAAAATTGATGGAACTTCCGTCAAACTTTTGATAGAAAAATTCCACTTCTTCTCCTTTTTGGGGTGGAAACTCTTTTTCGATAGCAGCGATCGCCAATTTTTCCACAGCTTCCAAATCACTTTCATAACCCACTCCACAAGTGATAAAAATACGGGCGCGCGGGGTCAGTGAATAATTGGTGAAAGGTTCTTCGATGATTTTGGTATTGGGGATCATCACCAAGTTGTTTTCGGAGGGCCGGATTACCACGCATCGCAAATTTATATCTTCCACAAAACCAGCAAAACCGTTGGTTTCCACCCAATCGCCAATTCTCAGTTTGGGCAAAAAGCTCAGCACCACGCCGGAGAAAGTGTTGCTGAGTGTGTTTTGCAATGCCAAACCAATCGCCAGTCCGATCACACCGGCCGCCCCCAAAATTGCGGTGACCAATGTGCTCAAGTTCATCACCATCAAAGCGATGAAAAAACCGACCAGCCCCACAAAAATTTTGGTAATGCGTTTTGCATTTAGCCGCACGGAAGCTTGCGTTCGGCTTTTCAGCAGCAAACCTTCGATCAGCTTCGCAGCAAAGTGCCCTAAAATCAAAAAGAAAACAAAAACCAAGACGGCCAAAATAAAATTGGGCAAGTGCAAAATAATGGCATCTGCCCAAGCATAGAATTTTTCGGTCAGCTTTTCCCAAGCGTCTTCGGTTTGTTCGATAACAGTGGTTTCTTGAAGAATGAACATTTTTCGTAGTGGATGGTTATGGTTTGTTCAGTGAATTAGGATTTAATGTGGTGCTCGGAGGTTTTCATCACCCAGGTTTCCAGCATCCAACTTACTTTTTCAAGCTCACGGATGTAGGCGCCGATAAGGTCAATGGTTCCTTCATCGCCTGCTTTTTCGGCCGTGTTTATGACTTTTCTCATTTCTTTCAAAATGGTGCCGTGATCTTTTAAAAGTAGCTGTACCATTTTTACGTCTGGAATATCGGAAGAGGCTTCTTTCAAATTGGAATTTTTCAAATAATCGGAATAATTGCTTATCGGTTGGTGGCGCAAGGTCAAGATGCGCTCTGCGATTTCATCGATTTTTGTCTTGGCGTCTTCATACAATTCCTCGAATTTTTCGTGCAAATCGAAAAAACTTTTCCCAATGATGTTCCAGTGAAAATTTCGGAGTTTTTGATAATATAAGTGGTAATCGGCCAATAAAACGTTCAGTTCGCCCACCACCGCTTTAATTTTTTTTTCATCCAAATTCAAATAGTTCATTTTAGTTTTTTTAATGGTTTGCCTAAAAATACGATCTATGTCCATAAACCGCAATGCAAAGCAGCTCTTTAATATAAGTTTAACAAAGGTTTAATGGAAATGGAGCTTTCCCATTAGTTCTTTGGAAACTTGGCCGCCGGAAATGCCATAGCCGTCAATCAATATTCCTTTTTTAAAATCGGAAGTGGTGATGGCGTACAAAATTGCGTTGTAGTCGGGATCGGACATTCCTTCAAATCGAAGTATTTTGTCGACTTCAAATTCACTGGAATTATATTTTTCCCTTTCAGAAAGGGCCAAATGTTCATCGATCAAATTGAAATCATAAATATAACCTTCTTCAATTTTCAATTTATTGATGGCTTCCGAAAGTGTTCCGTAATCTTTCATGGTGTTTTATTTTTTTAATAAAATTACCCAATGAAGACAAACCTTGCGCTATTATTGGCAAGTGTTTAGTACAAGTTTAACGCAAAATATCTATTTTTTAACCTTTTGGATACCATTCAAGTTGTATTACCTCAATTTTCGGATTATTGGTTTCGATAATGTTTTTGAACTCGGCCACATTGCTCAACCCATTTTTTCCACGGTAATGATAAGGATAGACCTTTGCGGGCGCAAAATCCAAAACCGCATCCGCGGCCGCACCAACCGGCATGGTGTAGGGAAGGTTCATGCAAACAAATGCGATGTCGATGTTTTCCAAAGTGCGCATTTCCGGAATGGGGCCGGTGTCGCCCGAAATATAAATTTTGGTTTCGCCGATTGCCAAAATATAGCCGTTTCCCCTTCCTTTTACATGAAATTTTTTGGCCTCTTCGCGCAAATTATACATCGGTACTGCGGTGATTTTTATGTTGTTGATTTTTGTGGTTTCCCCATTGTCCAACACGGTGGTTTTTATTTGCAACGAATCGTTCAATTTTGTTTCCACAGCTTTTGGCGCAATAATTTTTGTGTCTTTGGAAGTGATTTTTTCCAAAGTCAACGGATCCAAGTGATCTCCGTGAATATCGGTCACCAGCACAATATCCGCAGCAGGGTTGTTTTTATAGGGCTCGCTGCCACCAACCGGATCCACATAAATGGTTTTTCCATTGAGTTCCAAAATCATCGAAGCGTGATTGATGGGAACAATTTTCACGTTTGTTTCCGTGGGTTTTTCTTGATTGTTGGAAACCGCAGGGGTGATTTCCTGAACCGCTTTTTTGGGCTCGTTTTTGCAGCTTATCGCCAGCAAGCCAATCAATATGAAATTTAAAATGGAGGTTTTCATGACGTTTAAAATTTTATGTTCTTAAAATTAATCATTTAAAAAATCACTCACCAAATAAGCCAAACTTTTTCCGATCATGGGGTTTTTATTTGCCGAAGCTTCGCAAATGTGCAGGTGTAATGGATAATGTTTTCTCAATTCACGAACAAAAAACCTGATTTCGTTCAGCGAAAACCCGCTCGGCGATTTTGCGCTGCTGTCAAAATTTGCAATCGCATCGCAATCAATTTCCAATCCGAAACGCTTGTCCAAAAAAGCACATGATTTTTGCAGCTCATTCATTTTTTCAGCGGTGGAAAAGGGGAGGAGTTCTTCAAAAAGCTGGAAATGGAGGTTTTTTGAACTTTTCATAAATTCGAAAATATGCTCGGGGGTGTAATTTTGGTGCAATCCAAAAACAGCATATTTTTCCAAAAAACCTTCTTGAAGCGCATAGCGAAAACCATTTCCGCTATGGCGATGTTCGGTTTTTCGCAAATCCGTATGCGCATCGATGTTCAGCACATTAATTGGTTTTTTCAACGCGGCCGAAGTTCCTTTAATGTTTCCGTAGGCATTGTTGTGGCCGCCCCCAATAATGATCGGTATTTTTCCCGCAGAAACGATCCGGCTCACAATTTTGCTCACCGTATCGTCGATTTCGGAAACCAATCCGCCCAATTTTTTGTGGTAATCAAGCTCGTTCGAAGCAATTGAACCGGCTTCTTTCATCCATTTTTCACAATCGATTTCCCCTAACAACACGCAATTATCGGCAGTGTTGAACCGGTTTTGTTGAATGTTCAAAAAAGCGGAAAGAAAAGCTTTCCAAGCGGTAGCGGTGCCGGGTTTTCCATAATTTGCGCGCACGCCAATATCTTCCGGAATTCCGAAAATCACAAATTTGGCTTTTGTGCTTTCAAGCGCTTCAAAGGTTTCCACAAAATGCAAAACCTCGCCGAGTTTCGTTTCGCCATTTCTACGGGAAATCAAATTGGCGACCGTTTCTTTTGTATAAATGTTGAAATTTTCCATGTTGCTCAAAATTCCGGATGTTGAAAAACGGTTTTTCCTTTTAAAATCACCCGATCAATATGGTTGCCGCCAAAAGAATAGGGCAAAAACCCATACGAGGGAATTTCTTTTGTGACGATCAAATTGGCCATTTTTCCTTTGGAAATACTGCCGTGGGTCGCTTGCAGCCCCATTGCGTAAGCGGCATTGATGGTCGCCGCATTGATGGCTTCTTCGGGGGTCATTTTCATTTTGATGCACGCCAAGGAAACCACGAGGTTCATATTTCCGCTGGGCGTGCTTCCCGGATTGTAATCGGTGGCCAAGGTCAAGGGCAGCCCCGCATCGATGATTGCGCGCGCCGGCGTGTACGGAATTCCCAAAAACAAGGAGCAGGAGGGGAGCGCCACCGGCATGGTGCTGGTGTTTTTCAAAGCATCGATGTCCGATTTTTCCATTACTTCCAAATGATCGACACTCAAAGCTTGGTGTTGGGTTCCTGCTTGAATTCCACCGATGGAATGGAACTGGTTCACGTGTATTTTCCCACGAAGACCGTGCTTTTTTCCAGCCTCCAAAATACGCTCCGTATCGTGGACCGAGAAATAACCTTTTTCGCAAAAAACATCGATGTAGTCGGCGAGTTTTTCTTCAACAATTTTCGGCAACATTTCTTCAATGACTAAATCGACATATCCGTTCCGGTTGTTTTTAAAGGTTTCGGGAAGTGCGTGTGCACCCAAAAATGTGGCTTTGATAGCTACAGGATGGTTTGCCTTCAAGCGTTTGATCACGCGGAGCATTTTCAATTCCGATTCCACCGTTAACCCGTAGCCCGATTTAATTTCAATGGCGCCGGTCCCCATAGCCATCACTTCCAACAAACGCTTTTCGGATTGCGCATACAATTCGTCCTCCGAAGTTTCCTGCAGCTTTTTTGCACTGTTCAAAATTCCTCCGCCTTTTTGGGCGATTTCTTCATAAGTGGCGCCGTTGATACGATCCACGAATTCCTGCTCACGGTTTCCGGCATAGACCAAATGTGTGTGCGAATCGACCCAAGTGGGAAGTACGGTTTTCCCCGAAACATCGATCGTTTCATCTGCGCCGGGAAGCTCTTCTTCCATTCTCCCATAATCCACTATTTTGTCATCCTTCAACAACAGCCAAGCATTTTTCAAACTCGGCAAAGTTTTCATTTCGTCGCCTTGTAGTTTTTCGGTTCCTTCTTCCCGAACCTGCAACAATTCTTTGATGTTCGTCAGCAATGTTTTCATAAGTGGTAAAGATAGAAAACTCGCCCGAAATGACACAGTGCCCAACAACTTTTGCAAACTTCATCAATTTCACAGTATATAAATTAATACTATTATTTAATAAAAATTCAATAGTTTAAATCTATTTTGAAATAAACAATAACAAATTCTTTTTCCTTCAAAAGCAATGAAAAGACTGTATTTTCGCACCGAAACAAAAACAATAAACTTTAATACTTTAAATTATGACATCAGTAGGAAAAAAATTCCCGGATTTGACGGTAAACGCTATGAACGAAATGGGCGACACCTTCAAAATCAATGTATTGGAAGAAGCCGTAAAAAACAACAAAAAAGTGGTGTTGTTCTGGTACCCAAAAGATTTCACCTACGTTTGCCCGACCGAACTCCACGCATTTCAAGCGGCTTTGCCCGAATTTGAAAAGCGCAACACCTTGGTCATCGGCGCTTCTTGCGACACGGCCGAAGTACATTTTGCTTGGTTGAGCACCGCAAAAGACAAGGGAGGAATCGAAGGGGTAACCTACCCAATTTTGGCGGATTCCAACCGAAATTTGAGCACTCGTTTGGGGATTTTGGACTCCACGGACAATTACGACGAAGAAACCGGTGATTTGACTGTGGAAGGTGATCACGTCAGCTACCGCGCTACTTTTTTGATTGATGAAGAAGGAACCGTTTTTCACGAAGGCGTGAACCACATGCCGTTGGGAAGAAACGTAAATGAATTTTTGAGGATGATCGATGCCTATACGCACATCCAAAAAAACGGTGAAGTTTGCCCCGCAAACTGGGAAGAAGGAAAAACAGCGATGAAAGCCGATAGCAAAGGCGTTTCCGATTACCTTGCTTCGCACGTAAACTAAAATATACCGATCAAGCTAATTTTGATCGTTCAACAAAGCCGCGAACCGTAAATCATTGTACAGTTCGCGGCTTCTAAAAAAAAACAAGATGATAAAAGAATTGGAACAAGACAACCTAGCGGAAATCGTTTCCGAAAACGAAACGGTGGTTGTGCAATATATGGCCGGATGGTGCGGGAATTGTCGTTTGATGAAACCCAAGTTCAAAAAACTGGCCTCCGAAAACGAAAACGCGGAATTTATTTTGGTGGATGCCGAAAAATATCCGGAATCACGAAAATTGGCGACAGTTGACAACCTGCCCACTTTTGCAACATTCAAAAATGGAAGTTTTGTCAATCAAGTACAAACGAACAAATTGGAACCTTTAAAACAAGTGGTCGATGAAGTTACCGGTAATTAAACATTTACAGCGAAACAACGAAGTTGAAAAATTGCAAAACACCGTCGAAGTGTTGGAATCGTTCACCGAACACCGCTCGGTGAGCGACGAAGAAATGGACGTTGTCGGCGAGTTGATCACCAACCTTTGCGGCGCCATCGAAGTGCACAAAATGATCGAAAACGGTGTTCCCGAACGCGAAGCCGGCAATAATTTTGTAAAGAAAGTATTGGGGTCAATTGATAAATAAAGAGTCCATATTTTAATTTCTAAAATTACCCATATGGAAATCAATTCTATATGGGTTTTTTGTGAATTCCAATTAATCCATCAAGCAAATAATTCCACTTGATTTCCTATCTTTCCATCTTCAAATCGATCGAAAAATGTGGAACACTTATTTAGGCCGTCGGGTAAAAGGTGGCGGATATGCCATAAAAGGGGCGTGGTTGTTGTTGAAATCAGAACACAGCATTCAAGTACAATTTGCGATTGCCGTACTCGTAACCATCGCGGGGTTTTATTTTGAAATCACCAACACCGAATGGATGTTGCAAATTTTGGCCATTGGCTTGGTAATGGGCTTGGAAGGCCTCAACACCGCCGTGGAAGAAATTGCCGATTTTGTGCACCCGGACCTGCACCACAAAATCGGGTTGATCAAAGATTTTTCGGCAGGTGCCGTATTTTTTGGCGCCATAACCGCCGTCATTATCGGCTGTTTGATCTATTATCCCTATATTTTGGAAATCAACAAATAATTGAGCGTAAACTTCCCGCTTGAAAATTTCTTTAGGCGAACGTTGATATATTTGTATTTTTGCTGAAATACATTTTTCCGGTACATGGCCAAGAAAAGCGCAAAATCAAAGAAACCGTCCACCAAAAAAGTCAAGAAAGCAAACTTGAAGATCAACCGGTACCAAAAAGTGGTTTTGGGAAGCTTTTTAATGTTGTTGGGCTTGGCGTTGTTCATCGCTTTCACTTCCTTTTTGTTCAATTGGAAAGCCGATCAAAGTACGCTTTCCGCCTTGTCCGACCGTTCTGTGGGCGCTCAAAATTGGCTCAGCAAATTTGGGGCATCTGTCAGTGATTTCTTCATCTACGATGGGTTTGGGATCGCGGCCTACAGCATTGCAATTTTGATCGCCTTGACGGGCAGTTACCTTTTCTTCAACCTTAAAACCAAACGTTTGTGGAAATTCTGGTTTTGGGGAATTTTGGTCATGATCTGGCTGTCCACATTTTTCGGGTTTTTCGCTTCCAAAAACGCATTGCTCGGCGGCGCAATCGGTTTCGAAACCAATGATTTTTTACAAGATTATATCGGGTTTATCGGAACAATTCTTTTGCTGGCCTTTGTGTTTATATGTTACGTGGTCATCCGCTTCAAAATCACCCCGGAATTGATCGGCGGTTATTTTAAAGGTTCCAAAAAAGAAGTGGACGATGCTTATTCCGTGCCCGAAGGAACTTCTTTTTCCGATAAAAACAGTGCTTTGCAAAAAGAAGAAGCGCTTTCAAAAGAAGTGTCGATGGAACTGGACACCTCTTCGCCCGAGTTGGAGACCACCTTTGAAGAAAAAGCCCATCAAAAAGCAAACGCAAAACCCGATTCGGGTTCCGAAGTGGCCATGGAAGTGGAAACCGCTGCCGAAGAGGAAGAATTGGAAGAAAATTTGAGCAGCAAACTGGTCGAGGATTTTGGCGAATTCGATCCAAAACTGGAATTGGGAAATTACCGGTTTCCTTCCATTGAATTGCTGAAAGATTACCATACGGGCAGCATCACTATCGATCAGGAAGAATTGGAGGAAAACAAAAACAAAATTGTCGATACGCTCAAAAACTATAAAATTGAAATTGCCCAGATAAAAGCCACGGTCGGCCCCACGGTGACTTTGTACGAAATTGTTCCCGAAGCGGGAATCCGTATTTCCAAAATCAAAAATTTGGAAGACGACATTGCTTTGTCACTTTCGGCTTTGGGAATTCGAATTATTGCTCCTATTCCGGGAAAAGGAACCATCGGTATCGAAGTTCCGAACAAAAATTTCAGCATCGTTTCCATGCGTTCGGTGATCGCTTCCACCAAATTCCAAAATGCCGAAATGGAACTTCCAGTGGCTTTCGGAAAAACCATTTCCAACGAAACTTTTGTGGTCGATTTGGCAAAAATGCCCCATTTACTGATGGCAGGTGCCACCGGGCAAGGGAAATCAGTGGGTTTGAACGCCGTGCTGACTTCCTTGTTGTACAAAAAACACCCGGCCGAAGTGAAATTTGTGCTCGTAGATCCGAAAAAAGTGGAACTGACGCTTTTCAACAAAATCGAACGCCATTATTTGGCAAAACTTCCCGATACCGAAGAAGCCATTATCACCGACAACACCAAAGTGATCAATACCTTGAATTCGCTTTGCATTGAAATGGACAACCGATACAATTTGCTGAAAGATGCAATGGTGCGCAACATCAAAGAGTACAACACCAAATTCAAAGCACGAAAATTGAACCCGGAAAACGGGCACGAATTTTTACCGTACATTGTGTTGGTGGTCGATGAGTTTGCCGATTTGATCATGACCGCCGGAAAAGAAGTGGAAATGCCCATTGCGCGTTTGGCGCAGTTGGCGCGGGCCATTGGAATTCATTTGATCATCGCCACCCAACGGCCTTCGGTGAACGTCATTACCGGAATGATCAAAGCAAATTTTCCGGCTCGGATCGCTTTTCGGGTCACTTCAAAAATTGATTCGCGCACCATTTTGGACACTGGCGGCGCCGATCAACTGATCGGTCGTGGCGATATGTTGTTCACCCAAGGAAACAATTTGATACGTTTACAGTGCGCTTTTGTCGATACGCCCGAAGTGGAAAAAATCACCGATTTTATCGGTTCGCAAAAAGCCTATCCCGATGCGCACCAGCTTCCGGAATATGTTGGCGAAGAAGGTGGCACGGGACTTGATATAGATGTAAGTGAACGCGACAAATTGTTCCGTGAAGCGGCTGAAGTGATCGTGAACGCCCAACAAGGTTCGGCCTCGTTGTTGCAACGGAAATTAAAATTGGGCTACAACCGCGCAGGACGGATCATTGACCAGCTCGAAGCCGCCGGGATCGTTGGCCCTTTTGAAGGCAGCAAAGCCCGACAGGTGTTGATCACCGATTTGGTCGCTTTGGATGAATATTTGAACAATGAATGAAGCGTTTCCGAAAATTGAAAATTACAAGATGAAAGCCATGAAAAATTTGGGAATATATTTGTTGTTGATGTGCTTTGCTTTTACGGCGCAGGCCCAATCTCATTTACAAGCGCAAAAATCAACAGAAACAAACAAAGCAAAATCATTGTTGAACGAGGTTTCTTCAAAGGTGAAATCCTATGACAACATAGTGATCGAATTTGAATATAATTTGCGTAACCTTGAGGCCAATATCAAACAAGAAACCCGCGGAAAGGTTAGTTTGAAAGGCGACAAATATCGGTTGGATTTGATGGGGACCACCCGATTGTTCGACGGGAAAAAAATCTACACCATTATTCCCGAAGACGAAGAAATCAATATTTCCACCTATTCAAAAGAAAACGACCAAGCGATCACGCCTTCAAAAATGTTGACGTTTTACGAAAACGGATATACCTATGAAATGGACATTGTGCAAAATGTGCATGGAAGAAAAATACAATACGTCAAAATTGTGCCGATCGATAAAAACTCGGAAGTGGAGCAAATTTTATTGGGCATCGATAAACAGACCAAACACATCCACAACCTTATCAAAACCTTGAAAGACGGCACGCAAATTACCATTAAAATCAACAGTTTTAAAACCAATTTGCCCTTGTCGAAAACCTTGTTCGTTTTTCAAGAAAGCAAATACGAAGATTACTACATCAACCGACTGGATTGACCTTGAAAATTCTTGACCGATACATTTTATGGAGCTACCTCAAAACCTTTTTTGTGGTGTTCATACTGTTGACGTTCATCATGGTTTTTCAAACCATTTGGCTCTACATTTCCGAATTGGCAGGAAAAGATTTGAGCGCGGAAGTGGTCGGTAAATTTTTGATCTATTTCACCCCGAATTTGATGCCGTTGATTTTGCCGTTGACCATTTTGGTGACCTCGATCATGACCTTCGGGAATTTTGCCGAAAATTACGAATTCGCGGCCATGAAATCCGCCGGCATTTCGCTGCAACGTGCCATGCGAAGTTTGATCGCGTTCATTGTTTTGGTGGCCTTGCTCGCATTTTTTTTTGCCAACAACATTATTCCGTACGCGGCCTATAAATCGATCAACCTTCGTAAAAACATTGCCAAACTGCAACCCACAATGGCCATTGTAGAAGGTGCTTTCAACGAAATAGGCGACATCAACATCAAAGTAGAAGAGAAAAGCGGCAATAATGACCAGTACCTCACCGATGTTATTATTCACAAAAAGGGTAGGAGAAGGGGAAACTTCACGGTCATCAAAGCAAAAAAGGGCGAATTGGTCGGAAGCACCGATTCCGACTTGCTTTCTTTGATTTTGTATGAAGGGAATTATTACGATGAAATTTATAAAAAGAAGTATACCGAACGCAAAAAAAGGCCGTTTGCCAAAAGCTATTTTGACGAATACACGATCAACATTGACCTTTCGAATTTCAACAAGGTGGATTTGGGCGATGAACAATACAGCAATTCCTACAAAATGCTCAAAATAAGCGAGCTGAAAATTGAAATTGATTCCATCGCCGCGGATTATAGCGCCAACAAACAAAATATGAAAGAAGTCTTGTTCGCCCGCTCCGGGTTTGACCTTTTCCAAAAAGAAGCTTCCATAAACGATTCCATTCATTTTTCTGTCGAAGCTCCTTTTTTGGAAAATTACGATACACAAACAAGCAAATACCAAATTTTGAACATTGCGACAGGAAAGCTAAACAGGATCATCCCCACCTTGAACGCCAAAAACGAACAACACAAACGCCAAGAAGAATTGCTCAACAAATTTGTCATTGCGCTGCACAGCAAATACGTCATCGGGGTTGCCTGCATCATCTTGTTTTTTGTGGGTGCGCCATTGGGGGCCATTATCCGAAAAGGCGGAATGGGCCTTCCGTTGGTCGTTGCGGTTTTGCTTTTTCTGACCTATCATTTTACCGGGATTCTCGCGAAAAACAGTGCCGAAAACGGAGCCATTGACCCGGTGATCGCCAGTTGGCTTTCCACGGCCATCATGTTCCCATTGAGCATTTATTTGACCTATCGCGCAACGACCGATCAAGGTTTCTTCAATTCCGATGTTATTACCGACCCCATTCGAAAATTTATGCGGAAAATAGGCGTTTCAAAAAAAGATTCCCAATAGATTCGGTACCTTTGCACCATTCAAATTAGCGTCATGATCGAAACAGCAAAAAACCAACTTGTGAAATTGGACAATATCAAAGAAGCCATCGATGATATTCGAGCCGGAAAAGTGATCATTGTCGTCGATGACCAAGATCGCGAGAACGAAGGCGATTTTGTGGCCGCCGCGGAAATGGCGACCCCACAAATGATCAATTTTATGGCCACGCACGGTCGCGGGCTAATTTGTGCCCCGTTGACCGAAAAGCGTTGTGAGGCTTTGCAACTGGATTTAATGGTGGGCAACAACACCGATCCATTGGAAACCGCTTTCACCATTTCCGTCGATTTGAAAGGAAAGGGGGTCACCACCGGAATTTCCGCTGCCGATAGGGCAAAAACCGTGAAAGCACTCATTGAAGAAGACATCAAACCCGCCGATTTGGGAAGGCCCGGACATATTTTCCCGTTGAAAGCCAAGGAAGGTGGCGTGCTTCGGCGCACCGGCCATACGGAAGCCGCAATCGATTTTGCAAGACTCGCGGGGCTGAAACCCGCTGGGGTAATCGTCGAAATTATGAACGAGGACGGAACCATGGCTCGGCTTCCACAATTGCTGGAAGTGGCGCAGAAATTCGATTTGAAAATTGTTTCTATTGAAGATTTGGTCGCCTACCGAATGCAACACGATTCCTTGATCGAAAAAAAGGAAGATTTCGACGTTCAAACCCGTTTTGGTGAATTTCGCCTGCGCGCCTATCAACAAACCACCAATCACCAAGTGCACTTGGCTTTAAGCAAAGGCGCATGGAAAACCAACGAACCGGTTTTGGTGCGTGTGAACTCAAATTTGGTGAACAACGATATTTTGGGAACCTTGACCAATAATGCCGATAAAAAATTGGACGACATGTTCAAAGCCATCAATGAAGATGGAAAAGGGGCAATTGTGTTTATCAACCAAGAAAAGCAGTCGTTGAATGTTTTGAACCGCTTGCAAGAATTGAAAACATTGCAGTCAAAAGGAGAAATGAAGGCTCCGCGGTTGCCAATGGACGCCAAAGACTTTGGAATTGGCGCCCAAATTTTGCACGATCTCGAAATCCACAAAATCAAATTGTTGTCCAATTCCGAACAAACCAAACGTGTGGGAATGATCGGCTACGGTTTGGAAATTATGGAATACGTGAATTATTGAATCAAAGCACCGATTTGATCGCGTTGGTAATTTTTTCTGCACGTTCCTGCATTTCCGATGCTGTCCAGCCAACTTTGATCAAACACGAAATTGTTCTTCCGACCCAAAGATCGCTTTGTGAAAAATCGGCTTTTTCAAAATCCTGCAATTGGGAATAAAGCTCATTGGATAAAGGACCAAGTGATTTTCTTTCAATCAAATGTTCCCATTTTTTATAGTAGTGCCAGTTGTTGTCATACCAATAGAAACAAGCATCGACTCCGGCTTCTGAAATTGCCATATGTGCTTTTTTGGTGGTTTTTTCATCCGGCAGGAAAAAATTGAGAAAAGCTCCGCTTTCGATCCCGCTTTCGGGAACACGCCTAAAATCAACTTCGGGAATGCTTCCCAAAGTATCCCTTAAAATCTTGAAATTGGCACGTTGTTTTTCAAGAATGGGGTCGAATTTTTTCAATTGTCCCAATCCAACCGCCGCGTTCAGCTCCGAAATGCGGTAATTATAGCCCAAAAAAGGGTGTTTTTCCGCACCGCGGTCGTTTCCCAAATGATCGTGCCCGTGATCTTGGAATTTGTCGGCATTCTCGGCGAAAACGGAATTGTTGGTGATTACTGCGCCGCCTTCGCCACAGGTAATGGTTTTGACGAAGTCGAACGAAAAACAGCCCAAATCACCAATAGCGCCCACCATTTTACCGTCATATTCGGCACCAATAGCTTGGCAGGCATCTTCCAACAACAACAAATTATGTTCGTTGCAAATCGTTTGCAAAGGTTTTAAATCGGCCATGGAACCGCACATATGAACGGGCATCACCACTTTTGTTTTTGGGGTGATCGCTTTTTTCACTGCTTCCGGATCCAAACAAAGGGTATCGTCCACATCGCACAAAATAGGAACGGCACCCAGGGCGATAATGGATTCAAAGCTCGCCACAAAAGTGAACGTGGGAATGATCACTTCATCACCGGCACCAACGCCGGCACTTGCCAAGGCAACCGTTAGCGCGGAAGTTCCGCTGGAGGTGAGTTGCGCGTATTTCACCTGCATCAAATCCGCGAATTTCAATTCAAATTCTTTTGCTTTGAAATGGCCGTTGCGTATCGCATCGAACCCGTAACGCATCAGCACGCCGGTTTCCAAGACATCGTTCACTTCTTTGCGCTCTTCTTCCCCAAAAACCTCAAATCCTGGCATGGTTTGTTTTGTTTATAAAATGAAAATTTCGGCAGGTTTTATTCCCTTATCGGTTGATTTTGAATTAAATCCAAATAAAGGTTGACTTTGTTTTTCAAGTCTTTCCGAGGAACGATGAAATCCAAAAAGCCGTGTTCTTTTAAAAATTCGGCACTTTGAAAACCCTCGGGAAGGTCTTGCCCCGTGGTATCGCGCACGACCCGTGGTCCCGCAAAACCGATCAACGCACCCGGTTCGGAAATATTGATGTCACCCAACATGGCGAACGAAGCTGTGGTTCCGCCAGTAGTGGGGTCGGTGCACAACGAAATATACGGAATTTTGGCATTGGCCAATTGTGCCAATTTAGCGGAAGTTTTTGCCAATTGCATCAACGAAAGTGCGGCTTCCATCATTCGAGCGCCGCCCGATTTTGAAATGATTATCAGCGGAAGTTTCTTTTTTAACGAAAGATCAGCGGCGCGGGCAATTTTTTCACCAACGACCGAACCCATCGATCCGCCGATGAACCTAAAGTCCATACAGGCAACAACGATTTTTTTTCCTTTGGATTTACCAACTGCGGTGCGAATTGCATCTTTTAACCCGGTTTTCGCTTGGGCTTCTTTTAATCGATCGACGTATTTTTTGGTATCTTCAAAATTCAATGGGTCTTTGGAAGATAAATTTTTGTCCAATTCTTCAAATTTGTTGTCGTCGAACAAAATTTCAAAATATTCTTTGCTGCCAATGCGTACGTGGTACCCATCTTCCGGGCTGACATAAAAATTCTTTTCCAATTCTTCCGCGTCGATGATTTTTCCCGTGGGCGATTTGTACCATAAACCTTTGGGTACATCTTTTTTATCTTCGGTAGCGGTCTGAATTCCTTTTTTTGTTCTTGTGAACCAAGCCATGTTTGTAGGTGTTAGGTTGTAGGTGTTTAGGTTGTAGGTGTTTAGGTGAAAATATTTTTGGCTAAAACCTACGGCCTATTTTCTTAGAGTGTATTTACGTTGTTCAAATCTTCAAAGGCTTTTTTCAAACGGGTTTTGAACGTTTCTTCTCCTTCCCGAAGCCATTTTCGTGGGTCGTAATATTTTTTGTTGGGCATTTCTTCTCCTTCCGGATTTCCGATTTGTGATTTCAAATAGTCTTTGTGTTTGCCCATATAATCGCGCACACCTTCGGTAAACGCATATTGCAAATCGGTATCGATGTTCATTTTGATAACGCCGTAGCCAATTGCTTCCCGGATTTCTTCAACAGAAGAACCGCTTCCGCCGTGAAAAACAAAATCGATGTGGTTTTCTCCAACGCCGTACTTCTCGGAAATGTATTCTTGGGAATTTTTCAATATTTTTGGGGTCAATTTCACGTTCCCGGGCTTATAAACGCCGTGTACATTTCCAAAAGCGGCCGCAATGGTGAATTGATCGCTGATTTTGCTCAATTCTTCATAGGCGAAAGCAACTTCTTCGGGCTGTGTATAAAGTTTCGAATCGTCCACACCGGTGTTATCCACGCCGTCTTCTTCGCCGCCGGTGATGCCCAATTCAATTTCGAGCGTCATTCCGATTTTGCTCATTCGGGCCAAGTATTTTTTACAGATTTCGATATTTTCCTCAATAGGTTCTTCGGAAAGGTCAATCATATGCGAACTGTACAAAGGTTTTCCAAATTGTTCGAAATGTTTTTCACCGGCATCCAACAAACCATCGATCCATGGCAGCAATTTTTTCGCACAATGATCGGTGTGCAAAATCACGGTGGCGCCATAAGCTTCCGCAAGGTCGTGAATGTGTTTTGCCCCGGCGACCCCGCCCAAAATAGCGGCTTGCTGGTTTTCGTTGGAAAGTCCTTTCCCGGCATTGAAATGTGCGCCTCCATTGGAAAACTGGATAATTACCGGAGCGTTCAATTCGGCAGCGGTTTCCATTACGGCGTTGACGGTGTTGGAACCTACCACGTTCACAGCGGGCAATGCATAAGCGTGCTTTTTGGCATGTTTGAAAATTTCTTGGACTTCTTTTCCGGTGGCAACCCCGGGTTTGATGTTATGGCTCATGGTTGATTGTTTGTTACATGACAAAATTAATAAAATAAAAGCTTCTGCCACGAATTCGTTGGGCTTCTTGTTTTAAAATTTTAAAATGGATAGTTGATACCAATGTTATAGACCACATTTTTAAAATTGTAGTCGCGGAACCATTTTTGATCGTCGTTCGCGGGAGCGTAGGTTTTGAAGCCCAAATCCAAGCGGATGACAAAAAAATCCAAATCGTACCGCAATCCAAATCCCGATCCGATGGCAAGATCGGACAGGTCTGAAAAAGAGGTGAAAGTTGCTGCTTCTTCTTCCACATTGTCCAAAACGTGCCAAATATTCCCCACATCCACAAAAACAGCGCTGAACAAATCACCGAACAAATTGAACCGATATTCGGCGTTGAAAGCCAGTTTTAGGTTTGCTTCGTTAAATTCATTGACCCCGCCGGTGCTGCCTGGCCCCAAGTCGTAAGCTTGCCAACCCCGGTTGTCGTTTGCGCCACCGGCAAAAAAACTTCTGGAAAAAGGAATGCTGTTCGAATTTCCGTAGGGAAGCGCGACGCCGCCAAAAAGCCGGACGGCCACGGTGGTTTGTTGGCCCAAATACCAATGTTTGATGAGGCTTAGTTCCAATTTTGCGTATTGTGAAAATTGAACACCAAACAAATCATAATTGTCATTTTCGTTTTTTTCGAGCCCGAGCATAGGCGAGAGTAGGGACAAAGTGTTTCCCGCAAATTCGATTTTCCCCCTAAATTGGGTATATTCCAAATCGTACAGGTTTCTTTTGGTATTTTTGAGGTAGGTAAAATTGCTTGCTACGATCAAGTTGTTTTCCGTTAGTCGGTCTTTGCGTTCAATGATGCTGTTCGCTTCTTGTTGTTCTTCATTGTCCAGCCCCAAATTGCCCTGGTTTTTTATATCGGAAATAAAATTGTTGACACCATCGGGAATAGTGAGTTCGGTATTTTCCCCATTGAAATAGGTCGCTGGAATTTGGTCAATGTTGTTGAGCGCGATCCGGTTCAGTTCGTCAAAAGAATTTCGATAAACATTGAAGTAATTTTCAACATTTAGGTTTCGAACATATTGAACGTTGATCAAATCCAGTTGATGGCCCAAAATTTCCGAAGGCTCCCATTTGTAGGTGTAGGCAGCGGTAAAATTCTGTTTGTCCAGACCAATATTTGTTTGCTTGCTTAGCCCAACCCTCATCGTGGTGAACGGCGACATATATTTTGGAATAATCTTTTCTACATTGATCGGAAAAGCAATTTTTGGAAAGGTTAATTTTAAATCGGCACCAATTTCCGAAATGTTGAAAAAAACATCTTCGTTTTCCGCCGCATCTTTTGAAGAACCGATACTTCCACGAGCGGCAAGCTCCAATATTTCCGCGCCGCCAAAAACATTTCGTATCAAAAAAGAGGTTCCGAAACCGATTCCAAAATCTTGGATATTGCTGCGAAAAGCTTCCAAGTTATAGCTTAACCCGAATTTTTCCTTGGGGCTCAAAAAAATATTGGCGATCAATTTGGTGTTGGTCGAGTCGCGCGGATCGTCGATATATTCAATATCCGGATATTTGAAAACCCCGAGCCCGTTCAACCGGTTATAGGTCAGCGCACGGTTTTTATCTTTGTAAACATCCCCTTTTTTAATGAAAACCGAACTGGTGATTGCTTTTGGTTTATAGTCCAATTCATCAAAACTGTAAAGGTGAAAATTATTGTAAATGGTATCGTGCAAAATGGGTTCGTCTCGTTTTTTATAGGAATAATCGGTGACAATGTTCACTTCACTGATCGTTTTCACTTTGAACGGAATGGTTTTGATGGAATCGTTTTCACTAATATCGCGGTCTTTGATCACCAAGTCAACATTCACTTTGTGGCCGGTGTTCACCGTGTCGGCGATGTATGAAATATATTCTTGTTCAAAATAATACAAGCCGCTGTTTCGAAAAAGTTGGGTGATCCGCTGTCGTTCTTTGTTGAAATTCAACGTTTTGAATTGATCGCCTGATTTTACAAAAGAGTTCCATTTGGTACGCTGATAAATGGAATCCGCATCTTTTGATGCAATTTTCGCTTCCAACGAATCGATGATGTACGGTTTTTTTGGAATCACAAAATAATCGACTGTGGCGCGTTTGTTTTCTTCTTTTTTTATTTCAAAATCCGTTTCTGCATTGAACCAACCGTTGTTGTAGTAGTAAGCTTTCAACCTATCCGCAGACTCTTGGGTCAATTTTTTTTCCAAAATTGTTGGTGGTTGGCCGGCATCTTTGATAATGTTGTTCAACCCTTCATACGATTCACCAAGTCTGTACAACTGCTTTTCCGAAAGAAAATCAATGAGGTTCTCTTTTCTCCCAGGTTTTTTGTTGACCCAACGCGTAAAAGCAGAATCTGGATGGGGTTTTGCCAAATTGTAAATATGCAAACGCATGGGAATCCCCAAGAGTTCAATATTTGGTTTTTGGTACAATTGGTTATACGCAACTTTGTTGGAAATTTTCTCGCCGTCTTCGAAAATGGTGTTTTCCGTTAGCAAGTATTCCCCATCGTCAACCCTTTTTACCGCATTGCAAGCGCCAAGAATGGCCACGACCAAAAGAATTAATGCTATTTTTGCGTTTACGGATTTCAAGCAGAAGATTTAGTCGTCAAAAATACATGATTTGCATGGTTGGCAAAAACAAAATAAAGTTAATAAACAGCTTGTCGCAAAAAAAGAAGCGATTGAAAAACAAGTTGTTCATCGCAGAGGGCAAGAAAACCATCGATGAATTGTTGAACTCCGGCTTTGAGCTGGAACTATTGTTGTCCGAAACCCTTAGTTTTGAAGTTCCTTCGGGTAAGATGGAACTGGTTTCGCCCGCTTTGTTGAAAAAAGTAAGCCAATTGGTAACGCCCCAAAAGGCTTTGGCCTTGTTCAAAATACCGGAACCGCGAAAAATTTTAGAAAATGAATTGTTGATCGCCTTGGACGGGGTGCGTGATCCCGGAAATTTGGGGACCATCATCCGGCTTTGCGATTGGTTCGGTGTCTCGGATTTGGTTTGTTCAGAAGATACGGTGGATTGCTACAACCCAAAAGTGGTACAGGCCACAATGGGTTCCATCGCAAGGGTAAATGTGGTTTACACGGACTTAAAAGCATTTTTGAAGGTTCAAAAAACGGTGTTCGGAACTTTTATGAGTGGCGAAAACGTTTATGAAACCACGCTGTCAAAAAAAGGCGTTTTGGTGTTGGGGAACGAAGCGAACGGAATTTCCGAAGAAATTAAAGCTTTGACCACCAAAAAATTGGCAATTCCACAGTTTGGAGAGCAAAAAAACACAGAAAGCCTGAATGTTGCTACGGCGACCGCAATTTTGTTGAGCGAGTTCAAACGCAGGTGAATTTAGTTTAATGCATCAACGAGTGATTTTCAAAAAAATAGAATGTATGAACAAAAATTGCTTGAAAAGTTTCCCGACTGTAAATTTAATATTATATTTGCAGCCTTATAAAAAAGGCCTCGTGGCGCAACTGAATAGCGCACCTGATTACGGCTCAGGAGGTTCCAGGTTTGAATCCTGGCGAGGTCACGAATAAACCAAAAGCCCAAAAAATAAAGAAGGTTTACTTTCATTTATTTTTTGGGCTTGTGTTTTTCAAAGCGGAGCTTTGTCAAGAAAGACGAAGCCAATCGAAAACCCAAAACATAAATTAAGCTCGCTTAGGCGTTTTTATTTCCAATAATTATTGCACTTCCGTTGCAAGGCTGCCCTCCTTATTTTTGTAGCAGGATTAAACACTGTACAAGTATGGAAACCATTTCTCAAGAAACGGCGCAAAAAAAATTCGAAGCCCAATCTTGTGGTTGTTGCGATCTGGAAAAACCAATAGAGCATACAAAATCGAATTGGGTTTTGTATGTTCCAACCGTCATCAGTTTGATTTTATTGTTGGTTGGGATCGGGTTGGTGTTCAGGGAAATTGCTTGGTTCACGGACACTGTGAAATTGGGATGGTTTCTCGCGGCCTATCTTCCCGTAGGCGGAAAAGTACTTTGGTACGCGGTAAAAAATATTGGAAAAGGCCAAATTTTCAACGAGTTTTTACTAATGGGGATCGCCACTTTAGGGGCGTTTTTTATCGGGGAATATGCCGAGGCCGTGGGCGTGATGTTGTTTTATGTGATCGGCGAGCATTTTCAGGAAGCCGCGGTGAAAAAATCGCGAAAATCAATCAAAAATTTAATCGACAACCGTCCGGAAAGTGTAACCGTTTTTCGTAACGGACTTTTGTCAAAGGTGCATCCGAACTCAGTTGAAGTAGGGGAGATCCTCCAACTAAAAGCCGGGGAAAAAATTGCGCTGGACGGGGTTTTGCTCAGTGAACGTTCCTCGTTCAACACCTCGGCATTGACCGGTGAATCCAAACCCACAAGCAAACGAAAAGGAGAAAAGGTGTTGGCCGGAATGATCAATTTAGATCGGGTAGTGGAGGTGAAAGTTTCTGCGAGGTTTGAAAATTCCGCGTTGTCAAAAATTTTGCAACTGGTCGAAGAAGCAGCGGGTCGAAAAGCAAAAACCCAAAAATTCATTACCCGATTTGCCAAAATTTATACCCCTATCGTGTTTTTTGGCGCGGTGGCACTCACATTTTTGCCCTATTTTTTTGTCGAAAATTATGTGTTTCAAGATTGGTTGTATCGCGCGTTGGTGTTTTTGGTGGTTTCCTGCCCGTGCGCTTTGGTGATTTCCATTCCCTTGGGCTATTTCGGGGGAATTGGTGCCGCTTCCAAAAACGGAATTTTGTTCAAAGGCGCCAATTACTTGGACTTGATGACAAAAATCAATGCCGTGGTGTTCGACAAAACCGGAACGCTTACCCTGGGCGTTTTTGAAGTCCAAAAAGTGGAAACCGCACAAAATATTGAAAAAGAAGAATTGGTGGCGATCACCGCCGCTTTGGAAAGTCAGTCCAACCATCCCATTGCCAAAGCCATTTCAAGTTATGCCAAGGATAAATATTTTGAATTTAAGGTTTCCGAAGTTGAAGAAATTTCCGGCCATGGTTTGAAGGGAATTGTGAACGATAAAAAAATAGTGGCGGGAAACACCAAATTGTTCAAAAAATTTAAAATCAGTTACCCTTCTAATTTGGACACCATTGTAGAAACCACTGTTTTGGTTGCCATTGATGGAAAATATGCCGGGTATTTTTGCATTGCCGATGAAATGAAAAAAGACGTTTCCATTACCGTTGAAAAATTGCACCGAATGGGAATTGGGGAAATTTTAATGCTTTCTGGCGACAAAACCAGTGTGGTACAATCTTTGGCAAAAAAATTAAAAATTGATAAAGTTTATGGCGACTTGTTGCCACAGGACAAAATTGAAAAAGTTGAGCACCTTAAAACCAAAGGAAGAACCTTGGCTTTTGTCGGCGATGGCATCAACGATGCACCGGTAATTGCATTGGCGGATGTGGGGATCGCAATGGGCGGTTTGGGTTCAGATGCCGCAATTGAAACCGCTGATGTGGTCATTCAAAACGATGAACCTTCAAAAATTATAACCGCTGTTCGTATCGGAAAAAAAACCAAACAAGTGGTATGGCAAAATATAGGTTTGGCATTTGGAATAAAAGCATTAATTTTAACTTTGGCCGTTTTTGGAATTGCCTCACTTTGGGGCGCGGTTTTTGCAGATGTTGGCGTAGCACTGCTCGCGATTTTGAATGCTGTCAGGATACAATGGATCAATTTCGAAGATTAAACAATCCCGAGTTTGAACCTAAACCGAAAACCCCATAATTTTTGATTTAAAAAACTGAAAACCTTGAACCTGAAACCCGAAACCATATTGAACCAAAGAAACATTCGCCCAACGGCGATGCGGGTATTGGTGTGCCGGTTTTTATTGGAACAAACTTCGGCAGTGAGCTTGACAGATTTGGAAAATGCCTTCGAAAAAGTGGAGCGCACAACCTTGTTTCGAAGTTTAAAAACCTTTGAAGAAAAAGGAATGGTACACAAAATTGACGACGGTTCGGGCATTGCAAAATATGCATTGTGCGAAACTAATTGCACCTGCGATTTGGAAACCGATTTGCACCTGCATTTCCATTGTTCAAAATGCGACGAAACTTTTTGTTTGAACGATTATAAACTTCCGAAAATAAACTTGCC
>DASSWG010000113.1:0-9591 GCA_035705295.1 Flavobacteriaceae bacterium | reverse complement strand
AAAAATGCCCAAAATGCCCAAATCCCAAAGAAGAAACCTCTAAAATCAAAAAAAATCAGTTCAAAAAATTGAGGGGAATTTTTGTCAAGGAATTTTAACTTCAAATAATCACAAAAAGGCCTTACTTCTGAATATGCCTTTTTACCCCGAGCTTGTCGAAGGAAACCGATTCCCAATTAACCGATCACAGATCACCAATCACTGATATATTCCCCGCAACGTATTCCCTCGGTTTATTTTTCCGGTGTGGGTTTCCTCGAATTTTTCGACAAAATAGATTTTTTTCGGCACCTCGTATTTTTGTAAGGATTTTAAATTGGAAAGCTGTTCTTTCAATTTATCCAAGTTTTCTTCCGAAAATTCATTTTCCACAAACAACACCAATTTTTCGCCCAATGCGGAATCGGGAAGCGAAGTAATGAAAAATCGACGCAAAAGGATTTTTTGCAATTTCCGCTCCACTTCTTCCGGGTGTATTTTTATTCCCCCGGAATTGATCACATTATCGACCCTGCCTTTCCAAATAAATTTTTTATACGTGAGCAATTCCACAATGTCGTTGGTAATGATTGTTCCTTCCGTAATTTTCGGGGCGTTGATCACCAAACAATTGCGTTCATCGGTTGAAATGCTCACGTTTGGAAAAACCTTGAAAGCCGACTCCCCTTTTTTTCCTTTTTTGGGGTTGATGCGTTTTGCGGCAATGTGCGAAACCGTTTCGGTCATTCCATAGGTTTCGTATACTTTGGTTTTGATGCCCTGTACCATGTTTGCAATGTGGCACGAAAGTGCACCGCCACCAACAATCAATTTTTTGATCAAATGCAACCGGCTCAAGGAATTGTCCAGTTGAAAAGGCGTCATCGCACAAAAATCATAGCGTTTGTAAACTTGATCCAACGGATTGGATTTTGGGGGAATGGTATCCAAATTCCATCCCAAAACAATGGCGCGCACCAACATCATTTTACCAGCGATATAACTAACGGGTAAACACAACAAAGCTGTGGTTTCGGCCGGAAGTTTGAAAAATTTTCCGGTGGCCAACGCGCTGTTGACCATGAATTTTTTCTTTATTTTAATGGTTTTTGGAACCCCGGTGGAACCAGAAGTTTTTACTTCGATCAATTCGTTTTTGCTCAACCAATCGGACAAAAAACGCCCGATTTCCGCTTCATAGGGTTCGCCGTTTTTCAACATGGTGTGCGCCAAACTCAACAGTTTTTTTCCTTCGAAATTTTTACCGTTTAGCTTAAAATCGGGGTGGACATCGATAAATTCTTGGGTTTTCATGAGCATACTCAAATATGGCAGTTATCGAGCTTTAAATTATCACTAAAACATCAAGAAACCGTTAAAGTTATTTTAAAGTTTTTCCGGTTGCGGAGGGTCGATTTTTCCAAAGAGTTTATTCCCCCAATTTTTCCAACGGTATTTTTTTGCCATAATCAATAAAAAAATCGGGTAAATGATCAGCACGGGAAGCAGCACATCAAATCCCGCGGACGGGTCGGAAATATCTTTGAGGATGGAATGGGTTTGAAAAGCAGTCCAATCGGCAGTGACCAAGAGCGCCCCGACCAAATTATTGCCGGCGTGGAAACCCAGGGCGAGTTCCATTCCTTCGTCCATCAAGGTGATGATTCCCAAGAAAAAACCGGTGCCAATATAATAGAGCATAATGATATTCCCCAATTTTCCCACTTCGGGATTGGCAAAATGCAGGCCGCCGAAAATAACGGAAGTTACCACCAATGGAACCCAGCGGTTTTTTGCCAACATTCCAAAACCCTGCATCAAATAGCCGCGGAACAAATATTCTTCCATACTGGTTTGTATCGGAATAAAAACCACGGCAATAGCGAACAACACCAAAAACGGCGCCCACTGAAAAGTGACCACATAATCTTGCGGGTTTGTGTAATAGTCATATCCTGTCACAACAATGGTGAAAATGGCGATCAGTGAAAACCCAAAGAAAACACGGCCCCAATCCACTTTTTTTCGACTGGTGGTGAGATCTTTTATTTTTTGGTTGTGCAAGGTTCTGACGATCAAAAACAACGCAAGCAAACCAACCAAAAAAGAAAACAACACCAAAAACAGCGTAAGGTTCTTGTCGAGCACATTCATTAAATAGGCTTGGCCTTTGCCCGCAACGGAAAGCCCTTCTTTTGCGAAAATGGCGATCATCAATGGAATTTGGCCAATGGTGGAAGCGATAAAAACACAAAGCGCGCCGATCAAATAACGCCAAAATTCATGGTGTGCTTTGTAGGCTTGTTCGATAAACCCCAGTTTCGCCCAAAATTGATTTTTTGCTTTTTCATCTTCCAAAGTTGAATGATGATTTTCTGTTATTTGGTCTTCGTTCATTTAATTGTTGTTTTTATCGTTTACCTTGGGTACCAAAAATATGATTCTGTCAACTTAAGCGCTTATAGCTTCAATTTTGTTCCAAACAAATTTCTTGTTTCAACCAACATTCGTATATCTTAGCTGCTTTTTCTTTTTTGCATTGCCCAAAAAAGAAACAAAAAACGCTAGGGCGGACGAAACTTTTTCTAAATTTTTCATTCGATGCCTAAATTTTATAAACTCGCCCTCACTTTTAGTTTTCCATTCAAAAAGAACGTTTGGCTCAAACAGTATAAAATTTTTAAGGGCATTTTCATTTCAAATTTTACGAAAAATTTTCGATAAGCCCGTTTCCCAAAAAGCAATTTCCAAACATAATTACTATGAGCATAACAATTTGTTGCTTACCGATTCCCATTCGATATTCGGATCATATTCCAAACTTCCCGCTTCGACTTTGAGTGGCGAATTGAAATTATTGGTGAACAATCCGCCGGTTCCCAAACCTTGCGGCCTATTTGTGTTTTGCAAAAACGTCCATTGTGCAATGGCGTTCAAACCGATATTGCTTTCCAAGGCGCTCGTGGCCCACCAACCGATATTTTCTTTTTCGGCCAAGTTTATCCATTCTTCGCCTCCGCAAAAACCCCCGATCAAAGCCGGTTTTAAAATTATGTATTGTGGCCGTATGGTTTGTAGCAGATTTTGCTTTTCCGTTACACTGAAAACCCCGATCAATTCTTCGTCCAACGCAATTGGCAAAGGCGTTGCGGCACAAAGTTCGGCCATTTTTTCCGGCTGGCCTTGTTTGATGGGCTGTTCGATGCTGTGCAATTCGAAATCGCTTAAATATTTCAATTTTCCCAACGCGTCTTTTGGCGAAAAAGCACCGTTCGCATCGACGCGAAGTTCTATTCCTTCAGAAGAAAACTCGGTTCGGACAAAACGCAGCAAATCCAATTCGGCTTGAAAGTCGATGGCCCCGATTTTCAGTTTGATGCAGCGGAAACCTTGGGCTATTTTTTCCTCGATCTGGGTTTTCATAAACCGCTTCTCCCCCATCCAAATCAGTCCGTTGATTGGAATGTTTTTTTTTCCTTCGGTAAATTCCGAAGGAAACAATTCAAACGAATTATCGGCTTTCAAAGACTTGAAAACGGTTTCGAGTCCGAATTGTATAGACGGAAATTCGATCAATTCTTGCAACAATTTTTCTTTTCCTAACTGGATGTTTTCACAAACCCATTGCAGTTTTTCTTCATAATCCGGGCGGTCGTCCGCACTCAATCCACGAAACAACGCACATTCGCCAATACCAATTTTTTTTCCTTCTTCGATTTTAAGAAAAAAAGTTTCCTTGGTTTTAAGGATACCTCGGGAAGTTCCACTGGGGCGTTTGAAATGTAATGAATATGGGTGAAAAGATGCGTTCATTTTTTAAAAATAAATAGCCGTTATCAAAAACAACACCGCCAACAAAAAAGTGCTCAAGGCAACTTTTTTCAATTCGGGGTCGAGTTGGGTTGGAATTTTGTTCCGATGAATGGTTTTTAAATGCAACAACAAAGGCGCGAAAGCGAGAAAATACAGCAAACCCCAACCGGAAGTTTTAGTAAAAATCGCAAATAGCAACAACGCAACCAAGGCGCCCAAAATCAAAAAATAGTGATAGTTTTTGGCTCTTTTTGCTCCCAATTTCACCACCAAGGTGTTTTTTCCGGCTTTTTTATCGCCTGTTTGGTCACGCATATTGTTCAAATTTAAAACGGCGGTGCTCAACAATCCGATGGCAATGGCCGGCAGGAATACTTCAAAATTAAGTGCATGCACATATAAAAAATAACTGCCCACCACGCTCACCAAACCAAAAAACACGAACACGAACACATCGCCCAAACCGCGATAACCATAAGCGGAATTTCCGACGGTATATTTTATGGCAGCGGCGATGGCACAAATTCCCAACACAAAAAACAGCAAAGAATGCAGAAAATTATCGCTTCCAAATGCATGATAAATCAACAACAGCGCAAAAATCAAGGTCAACACAGCAGTGATGATCATGGCTTTTTTCATTTCGCGGTCGGAAATAATGCCGCTTTGCAAAGCGCGCATCGGCCCGGCGCGATCATCGTTGTCCGTTCCTTTGATGCCGTCGCCATAATCATTTGCGAAATTGGAGAGGATTTGCAATCCCAATGTTGTACAAAGTGCAAAAGCAAAAATTATTGCATTAAAAAACCCTTCTTGGATGGCCAAAGCTGTTCCGACCAAAATACCGGAAACCGAAAGCGGAAGCGTGCGCAAACGCGCGGCGGAAATCCAAGTGCGGATCTTTGTTCTTGGTGATTGGGTGATCGGGGATCGGGGATCGGGGATCGGGGATCGGTGATCGGAAATCGGTGATCGGTTCATTTCATTATTCGTTATTCAATAGTCGTTATTCAATATAAAATATTCAATTCATAATTTTCACCAGTAATTCTTTCAACAAATCACCTTGCGGAATCGAAACCGCCCCTACTCCTTTGCTTTTCATATCGGCTTCGCGGAGCAATGCGATGTTTCGGCTGGCTTTTTTCATGGGAATGTTTTTGGCAGCGGTCACGTAGTCGCCCACAAAATAAGGGTTTATTTTTAAGGTGGAAGCCACATTTCCTTTCGATTTGTCCGCCAAGGAATGGAACTGCAGCACCTGCGAATAAAACCCAAACAACAAACCGATAGTGACGACCATTGGATTGTCTTTCGGGTTTTGCCCAAAATAATTGACAATTCGGTGCGCTTTTTCCACATTTTGTTCACCCACGGCTTTTCGCAGTTCGAAATTGTTGAAATCTTTGCTGATACCAATATTTTCTTCGATCAATTCCGGCGTGATCGGGGTTTCGGGCTTGCATATCAATTGCAATTTCTCCAGTTCGTTGTTGATTTTCCCCAAATCGGTTCCCAAATATTCGACCAACATTTGCGTGGCTTTGGGCGAAATGGAATAGCCTTTTCCGCTCAGCGTATTTTTGATCCAGGTCGGAATTTGATTGTCGTACAAGCGTTTACTTTCAAAAACAATTCCCGTTTTTTTAAGGGTTTTGTACAGCTTTTTGCGTTTGTCAATGGTTTTGTATTTATAGCAAACCACCAACACCGTCGTGGGTTGCGGATTTTCCGCATAAGCCGTCAACTGCTCGATCGTGCGCGACAAATGTTGGGCTTCTTTTACGATGAGCACTTGGCGTTCGGCCATCATCGGATAGCGTTTCGCGCTGCCCACAATTTGGTCAATGCTCACATCCAGGCCGTACAAAAGTTGCTGGTTGAAGCCTTTTTCTTCTTCCGTAAGCAAATTTTGTTCAATGTATTCCGAAATCAAATCGATGTTGTAGGCTTCTTCGCCCATTAAAAAATAAATGGGGGCGATCTTTTTTGCCTTAATATCGTTCAAGATTTTTTTTACTTCGTCCATTTTGTGGTCGTTGGTTTTTTCGAGCGGAAATTGGATTTAAAAAAACCGCGACAGATCGAATTCCGTTCCCAATTTTTTGTTTACTTTGGAAACCCTATGCAGCCACTGAATTTTCCCGAATATCGTTTCCGCTTCAAAAATAGCGAAAATAAAACAGCCATTTTTGATGTGCTGCGGAAAAAGTTTATTTTGCTCAGCCCCGAAGAATGGGTGCGCCAACACACGGTGTTTTTTTTGATGCGGGAAAAAAAATATCCCGAACAATTGCTGAACGTGGAAAAGAAATTATTGATCAACGGCTTGACCAAACGCTACGATGTGGTGGGCTATAATTCCGACGGAACGATTCGGTTGATCGTGGAATGCAAAGCACCGAAAATCAAAATCACCCAAGAAGTTTTTGACCAAATTGCACGCTATAATTTAACCCTGAACGCGGAATATTTGATGGTCACCAACGGCTTGCAACATTATTTCTGCCAATTGGACTACGAAGCTAAAAAATACCGGTTTTTGAAGGAGTTACCGGCCTATTCTTAATTCTGAATTCTTAATTATGAATTCAAAATTGATTTTTCACCCCAACCATTTTTTAAAAGCTTTTGCGCGTTCGCGGCTGACGATGATTTCGTGTTCGTTGAAATTGTTGAGTTTGATTTTAAACCGACTGTTGGAATAACCAATAATGTCTTGGATCGCATTTAGGTTTACAAAAAAAGTGCGGTTCACACGGAAAAATTCTTCGGGCGAAAGTTCGTTTTCCAAATTTTCCAACGTGGTTTCCAACAAATAATTGCGGTTGGAAACCGTGTGCAAATAAGTTCCTTTGTTTTCGCTGAAAAAACATTCGATTTCGTCGGTGGTGAAAAATTTCAAGTGGTGCCCCACTTTTACGCTAAACCTTGTTTTGTGCTGATTTTCGGGATTTTCCCCTGTTAAAAAACGATGAAGCTGGGACAGATCGATTGGGGTTTTCAACAATTGGGTGTTGTACTTTTTCAGGGCGTTTTCCAATTCCCTTTCATCTATAGGTTTCAACAAATAATCGACGCTATTCAGTTTGAAGGCCCGTAACGCATATTCGTCATAGGCCGTGGTGAAGATAATGGCGCTTTTCAAATCGATTTGCTCAAAAATTTCGAATGAAAGCCCATCGCCCAACTGTACGTCCAAAAAAATCAATTCCGGGTGCGGGTTGTTTTTGAACCAATTCACCGCTTCTTTAACGGAATGCAACATTTGCAAAACCGAAAATCCCTGTTTCTCGACCATGCGCTGCAAGCGACGTGCCGATGGTTTTTCGTCTTCAATTATAATTACGCCCATTAATGTTTTATGTTTAAAAATTCCGAAATTCCGTCTTCCGTCATCGGTCTTCCGCCTTCTGTTTTTCCCGCCCAATTAACCGCTCCCCAATTAACCGATTTACTCCCAACGTTGTTGTTCTTTTTCTTGCCCTTTGTATTCTTCTTTTTCCATGTATTCCTTGATTTTTCGATCTTCCCAATTTTTGTCGAACATTGGGTTGATTTCATAGGCTTTTGCAGCGTGAAAGGCCAAACCAATGCCCCAACCGAAGGCGGCCCACAAAAACCAGGCATATTCCCATTGGTTACTGTAATAGTTCACGCCCGCCAAAAAGCCGATTACAAAGATGTAGCTGAGCAAATGGTTGTAAAATTTCTTTAGCTCTTCGACGTGTTCTTTTGCACGTTGGTATTTTCGTTCGTTGTTCATTTCCATAATTGGCTGTTTTAAATTGTTAAGCGCTAATTTTCATAAAATCAAGTTTGATTTAATACAATTGATTATCAATTAGTTAACCCTATTACTTTGTCTTAAGTCTTTCAGCCCCGAGAATTCGGGGGTCTTATGTCTTTTCTCTGGACACTAATGATTTTTATCCATAAACTCCTTGATTTTCCGTTCTTCCCAGTTTTTCCCAAGAAACAGGTTGTGGCCAAAAGTGTCCATGTAATGGAAAAGCACTCCAATCCCCCATCCGATCATTGGGAACAAAAACCACGGAAAATCGAAGCCGTTGCTAAAATAGTTCACAAAAGCCAAAAACGGAACAATAATGACGTAGGAAGTCAGGTTCCCGTAAAATCCTTTGATTTTATCTACTTTTTCTTTGGCGCGTTTCATTTTTTGATATTCTATATTTTCCATGGTTTTTGATTTGGGTTCTTGCACGATTGCGATTTTTTTGGTGAGCATTGGCAAACAAACCGTAAATGCTTTTTCGTTTTTGTGTAGGGTCACTTTTCTGGAAGTCAACAATCCGTAGCGCATTTGTATGTTCGACAAACCGATTCCGCTGCTTTTGTTCAGCGTTTTTTTGGGTTGCAGGTTATTGGTCACTGTTAAATTTCCGTCATCTTCATAAATTCGGATCACCAACGGGTTTTCTTCGGAAATGCGGTTGTGCTTCACGGCGTTTTCCAACAACAATTGCAGGGAAAGCGAAACAATTTTGGCTTCCGGATTGGTGATGGAGTTTGGAATTTCGAAGCGGATGCTGTTTTCAAAGCGCATTTTCAACAAACCAATGTACACCTTGGCAAAATCCAACTCTTCCTCCACCGAAACCAGTTCCTTGCTTTTTTGTTCCAACACATAGCGGTAAACTTTGGAAAGCGAAGTGGTGAATTTTTGGGCCGATTCGGGGTTTTCGTCTATCAAGGAAGTCAGCACGTTCAGACTGTTGAACAAAAAATGGGGGTCCAATTGGTTTTTCAGCGCGTCGAATTTTGCCGAAGCCGTGCCGGCAATAATTTTTTGTTCTTTCACTTTGTTTTCCTGAATGACCTTGAAAAAATAAAACACATGAATGAACAAGGAGATAATGACAACGAGCAAAAACGTGAAAAAGTAGTTTCCCGCTTTTTCTTGTTCCAAAAATTCGGAAACGGAAAATTTTTGTTCAATGACGACCAACTGTAGCAAACGACAACAGAAATAGGCGAGCATGGTGATCACAATGGAACCAACAATTCCTATGATCAAGCGTTTTTTTGCTTGGGTGCTCCAGTCGAGTTTTTTGTCGGTGAATTCGTAGAACAAGCTGTTCACCAATGTCAGTGTGAACACATACAAAAACGTAATTCCCAGACTTTTCAAATCGAACAGTTCGTTGGTGTCGAAACCCGAAAAGACAAAGCCCAATAGCACGATGAAGACCGTGATGAGCAAAGAAACGCCCAAAATAGACCAGGTACTTTTTGTAAATGTTTTCATAATTATCGCTTCAAACATCACAAAGATCGCCCATTTTGGCGATTGTGTTCAAACAAAACCGGCCGAATTGTTGTTTTTTGGGTGTGAATTGCCTTTATTGATTTTTAATCCAACTATTCCGACACACCCAGTGTGAAATTCATGCACTGGTTTCATTCAACGGAAAAGTGAAAAATCAATTAACACTTGCGAAATTGAAAGAAAGAGGATTCATCGAATAATTCCGTGTCTCTTGGAATGTGCAATCGCCTCACTGCTTTTTTTAAAATAACAGGTGCTGATTTCAAGTGATCCAATGTTTTTCAACAAAATTGAAGTGCTTTTTTTGGGAAAAGATTTGGTTTGGCGAATGTAAACGGCGGTGATGTTTTCGGAAAAAATTTTGCATATCCGTTCGTAAATATCGGCATCGCGCTGGCTATCGTCGCCCAGCAATACAAATTTCAGTTCGGGGTGAAATTCCAATATATGCTTTATCTTAAAAAATTTATGTTCGTGGTCGCCCGTTCCCGAGCCCAAAAAATCCAAAA
>DASSWG010000112.1:0-2643 GCA_035705295.1 Flavobacteriaceae bacterium | reverse complement strand
ATCGCATGAATTTTAAGGTTTGGTTAATTCCAATAGAATAATTTGGTTCAGTTGTGGCCCCAACGAATTAAAATTGTTGTCGGCAACCAAAAGTAAGGTTTTGTTTCCATTTGGGAGCGTTGGCCCAAAACTCATTCCTTCAATATTGTCAATGATTCCTTCTGGGAGTTGATTTTTCACCGTTTTAAAATCGAACAGCAAGCTTTTTTTTGCAGGTACAATTTTGTCCATTTTCTGCTTTAAGGCAGGCATCATCAATGTATTGGTGGCTTCTGAACAGTCGGCAACATAAATTCGGACCGTATTGCCATGTTGCCCCAATCCGGCGGAAAATTGACGTTCCAACACCAAAAATTTGTTCTTTTCTATCGCAAGAATATCAGTGACCCCGTTGATGTAAAACGGTAGCAGCGGAATTTTGGCGATCGAATCCAATAAATACACAAATTGTTTTTTGGCGGTTTGGGAACTGTTTTCAAAATAGGTGATCCGTACCGGCGAAATGGTTTTTACCAACATAGGTTTTGGGCCATCGGCTTTTAACGGAAGTTCGGTCGACACCCAAATTCCAGAATAGTCTAAATTATGGGAAAGGGCTTCAAAAACACCATTGTTCTGTGGTTCAGCAGTGCTTTTCGCTTTAAAATATTCAGGAATCGCATAGGTAGTTAGAATTTTTCCCGAAGGCGAAACTAGATAAATCCCCGGATTTTTTTCGGCTTTAATATTTCCTTCACTGGTGACGACAATTTTTTTTGTTTTTGGATTTTCGCGAATGGCTTCCAAATCAAAAGCTTGATTTTTATAAGCTGAATTTTCATTTGTTTTCAGCAAAACCACTTCCGAAAAAATCACGGTGTCAATTTTTTGTTCCGAAAGTGAAATGCTTGCCCGGTAAAAACGGGGATTGCTTTTTTGATCGGAAATGAATAGATACTTGTTTCCTCCGAGGTAATCAATTCCGGAAAGCCCACCAACGGGAATGTTTTCGAAAACCGTTTCGGCAGGGATCACATAATCGTCCAGAAAACGCAAGGAAAATGAATCCTTATCAACAATATATTTTGAGGGTGCACAGCTACAAAAAAGGAAAACGACGAAAAAGAAAACAGAATATTTCATGAAAGCTAAAATACGTTTTCAAAAATAACATTTTCTTACCACAACATTATGCTTTCATTGTGAGCCGTTTGGAAAAATGGGTCGTAAATTTATTCATTATTAACCGCAAACCCCTTTAGTTATGAACAATGAACAATTGGAAGGAAAATGGAAACAGGTACGTGGAAAGTTCAAACAACGCTATGCCAACCTGACCGATGACGATATGAAATTTACCGAGGGAAAGTTCGACGAAATGTTGGGCCGCCTTCAGGAACGCACCGGAAAAAGAAAAGAAGAGTTGAGAAGGGAAATCGAAACTTGGTAAGTGCAATTGATTGAATGAATTTGGTTCCCCTAATCAAAGAAGCCCGACAAATTTAAACTTGTCGGGCTTTTTATTTCGTAATATAAGGCTGCTATTTTTGCAGCTTGACCAGTTCCAGTTGAAAAATCAAATCTGAATTGGGCGGGATCAGACTTCCTGCACCGCGTTTTCCATAAGCTAAATGTGCCGGAATGAACAAAGTTGCCACATCGCCGTAGTTCATCAATTGCATTCCTTCTTTAAAACCAGCGATCAACCGTACATCGGGACTGTAATCGACTATCATTGGCGAGTAGCCGTTTGCTTGTGCACGTTGTTCGTCGAAAAGGCCGAATTTTTTGGCAACTTCGGCTTTGTTGCTGTCAAACAAAGTGCCGTCGGTTAAATAACCTTCGTACAACACGCCAACTTTTTCGCCCGTGTTGGGTTTTTCTCCATCTCCTTTTTTGTTGAAATAGATCATCAACCCACTTGGTAGCGTTTCGGCTTTTGTTTTTATTTTTTCGAAATTGGCCGCCGCTTCTTGTTTGGCTTCCGCCATTTTTTTTGCGGCTTCGGCTTTTTCTTTTTCGATTTTTTCCATTGCTTCCGAAAAAACACTTGCAGCGTCGAAACTTTTTGCGGCCGTTCCTTTTCTGACAATGTTCACTTTTTCAATGATCACCGGTTCAACGGGTTTGTCACCGGGTTTTGTGGTTTCTACAGTTCCCAAGGTGTCAATCACTTCTTGTCCTTTGACGATTTTTCCGAAAATGGTATGGCGACCGTTCAGCCAAGGGGTTTCTTTTAAGGTAATGAAAAACTGGCTGCCGTTGGTGTTCGGGCCGGCATTGGCCATCGCCAAAAGTCCTTTGCTGTCAAAAGTCAAGGAATCCACGATTTCGTCGGCGAACTTATATCCTGGACCGCCCGAGCCTGTTCCCAATGGATCGCCACCTTGAATCATAAAATCTTTGATGATCCGGTGAAATGTCAAGCTGTCGTAGAAGTGTTTTCCTTGATAAGTGCTGTCAACAATTGTATTGGTTCCCTCGGCCAATGACACGAAATTCGCCACGGTGATCGGTGTTTGCTCAAAATACAATTCGGCCAAAAAAGTTCCTTTGTTGGTTTTAAATTCGGCGTAAAGCCCGTCTTCCAAATCTGGATATTTGTCGTTGCAGGCCATTAGGCTCATAAATATTCCAAACAAGAAAAGTGTACTTAGTTTTTTC
>DASSWG010000111.1:0-4353 GCA_035705295.1 Flavobacteriaceae bacterium | reverse complement strand
GTTTTGGCAATGATCGTTGGTTTGGCCGTCCGATGCCCTTTTTTGTTGAGTTCCATCGCCAATTGGTTGGGCCAACGGTCATTTTCACTTACTTTTTCGCCAATGGTGTAAGAATCGCCCAAAGCCAAATAAGTTATTGGTTGTTCATTGGGTTTCATTTTTGGGGAACAACTGGAAATCATTAATATTATACCAAGTAAAATTGAAATTTTGGAAATCATGGGGCTGAAATTTTCCCTTAAATTACAAAATTCCGCCGAAATAGCGGAATTTTGATTGTTTTTATTTTTACAGTTCGAATTGAACGCACGTTGATCTACCCCAAAAACCCCATTTCCCGCATCCATTCATCATTATAAATTTTTCCAACATAGCGGCTGCCGTGGTCGTGGAAAAGCACCACCACCACATCGTCTTTTTTGAAATGTTCTTTCAGTTGCAACAAGCCTTTGATCGCCGCGCCGGCCGAGTTTCCCAAAAACATCCCTTCTTCTTTTGCCAAACGTCGGGTATAAACCGCCGCGTCTTTGTCGGTCACTTTGGTGAACCCGTCGATGATTTCGAAATCGACGTTTTTCGGTAAAATATCTTCCCCAATTCCTTCCGTGGAATAAGGGTAAATTTCCTGCTCATCGAAAATTCCGGTTTCGTGGTATTTTTTGAACACCGATCCGTAGGTGTCAATGCCCCAAATTTTGATGTGCGGATTTTGTTCTTTCAGGTATTTTCCAACCCCGGAAATGGTTCCGCCAGTGCCGACGCCCACCACAAAATGGGTGATTTTTCCGTCGGTTTGTCTCCAAATTTCGGGCCCGGTGCTTTCGTAATGTGCTTGGGTGTTCGCCAAATTATCATACTGGTTCACGTACCAGGAATTCGGGGTTTCTTCCGCCAAACGTTTGGAAGTGGAATAATAGGACCGCGGATCTTCGGGCGCAACATCGGTCGGGCAAACGACCACTTCACTTCCAACGGCCTTTAAAATATCGATTTTTTCCTTGCTTTGTTTGTCGGCGATTACGCAGATCATTTTATAGCCTTTCACGATCGCCGCCAAGGCGAGCCCCATCCCGGTATTCCCGGAAGTTCCCTCAATAATAGTCCCGCCGGGTTTCAACAAACCTTTTTTTTCGGCTTCTTCGATCATTTTCACCGCCATTCGGTCTTTTACCGAATTTCCGGGGTTGAAGGTTTCGTATTTCGCCAACACCAACGCGTCGATTTCTTCCGTAAGTTTATTGATTTTTACCAAGGGCGTGTTTCCGATGGTTTTTAAAATATTTTCTGCGTATTCCATTTTTCGGTTTTAATGAAGTGCAAATTTACGCAAAAGCTTTCGGGTATGGATAAATTGAAAAGAAAGGAATAAATTTTATAGTAATATTTAAATATTTAGATATTACAAATTTGTATGTTGTTTTTATTGGTGATCGTTAAAATTCTTTTTTTTTAATTGAAACAGGCCTTTAAAAAAGCCTGTCTTTTAGGCAAGGTAGGCTCAGGGTAGGCTCAGGGTGAAAAAACTTGAAACTTGGGGCCTGCCTCGCCGGCAGGCAGGCCCGAAACCTGAAACACAAAGTCATTCAAACTTCATCGCCTCCACGGGCGTGATTTTGGTGATGATGTAGGAAGGGATCAACAACATCAACATGCACAGGATCAATGTCCCCAAGTTTACGGCCACAATGTATTCCCAAGCGATATAGACCGGGGCTTCGGTGACATAATACGTTTTTGGGTTCAACGGGATCAGCTTAAAATATTTCTGCGCGAAAAGTACTCCCAAACCGATGAAGTTCCCCCAGAAAAGTCCTTTAAGGATCAAATAACCGGCGTTGTACAAAAATATTTTCCGAACGCTCCAATCGGTGCTTCCCAATGCTTTCAGCACGCCGATCATTTGGGTGCGTTCCAAAATGAGCACCAACAAAGCCGTGATGATGTTCATTCCGGAGACCAAAATCATAATGCCGATGATCAACGCCACATTGAAATCGAACAAACCCAGCCATTCAAAAATGGAACCGTATTGTTGCACAATGGTCGTGGCGTCCAAAAAAGAACCGATTTCTCGGTAAACTTCCCTTCCTTTTTGTTCGATGTTGTCAAAATCGTCGATGAACACCTCAAAACCGCCCACTTGATTTGTTTCCCAATCGTTGATGCGCTGAATTTGTTTCAAATCGGAAATCAAGTAGGTTTTATCAAATTCTTGAAACCCGGAATTGAAAATGCCGCTGATTTCAAAAGCGACCAAGCGCGGGCGTTCGCTGGTGGCATTTTCCAAAAAATAAACGATCACCTTCTCCCCCACTTCGAAACCCAAGCGGTCGGCAATGTATTCCGAAATCAAAATTTGGTCGCTGATCCCGGCGGAATAATCGGGCAATTTTCCGGCAATCAAAAAATCATTGAAATATTCCCAGTTATAATCCGTTCCCACTCCTTTCACCACGATTCCCTCGAAACTTTTTTCGGTGCGGATGACGCCGTACTTTGTCGCAACGGCTTGCACGTGTTCGATTCCTTCCACCGCGGCGAATTCCGGGTAAAAATCCTGTTCGGTGGAAATGGCACCGGAATTGTTGTTGTCGAAATTGCTGATGGAAATATGGCCTTTGAACGCCGAAATTTTTTCACGGATTTTTTGTTGCAACCCCAAGCTGGTGGCAAACGAAACCAACATCATCACAACGCCGATGGCAATTGCAGCAACCGCGATTTTTATAATCGGCGCCGAAATATTACTTTTATGATCTTTCGAGCGGATGAGCCGTTTGGAAACAAATAATTCGAAATTCAAAAGAAAACCATGTTTTACAGTTGCCTCAAAAATACATTATTATTCCTTGCCGCCCTATTATTTTCCTGCGGAACGGGAACCCACCAAAAAAACAATTCGTCCCAAACCGAAACCCACAAAACCAGCGTTCCCGAAAAAAACAACCAAAATATTGTGGTCGGCGCCAACCGCACCGAAATGTATTTGCCGCTTTTGAAAGGAAAAAAAGTAGCGGTTTTGGGCAACCAAACTTCGGTTGTTTTCAAGAATGAAAAACAAACAAAATACACCCATTTGGTGGATTCGTTGGTGACTTTGGGCGTGAACGTCACCACCGTTTTTTCACCCGAACACGGTTTTCGCGGAAAAGCCGCAGCGGGCGAAATCGTGAAAGACGGAATCGACGTGAAAACCGGTTTGCCGATCGTTTCGCTCTACGGGGACAACAAAAAACCCACCCCCGAACAGTTGAAAAACATTGCTATTTTAATCTTCGACATTCAAGATGTGGGCGCGCGTTTTTATACCTATATCTCCACCTTGCATTACGTGATGGAATCTTGCGCGGAACAAAATATTCCGATCATCATTTTGGACCGGCCGAACCCGAACGGCCACTACATTGACGGGCCGATTTTGGAAGCAGAACACCAAAGTTTTGTGGGAATGCACCCCGTCCCGGTGGTTCACGGAATGACAATTGGCGAATACGCAAAAATGATCAACGGCGAGCGTTGGTTGAAAAACGGTGTACAAGCCAATTTGACCGTTATTGAAATGGAAAATTACCATAAACAAAAAAGCTATTCGCTTCCCATCAAACCTTCACCAAATTTGCCGAACGACCAAGCCATCAACCTCTATCCGAGTTTGTGCTTTTTTGAAGGGACAAGTGTTAGTGCTGGGCGCGGAACGGATCATCAATTTCAAGTGTTCGGTTCGCCTTTTTTGGATAAATCGGTTTACGGTTATTCATTTGTTCCCAAACCCAACGCCGGGTCAAAATATCCAAAACACGAGGGAGAAACCTGTTACGGAAAAAATTTGTCGAATTTTCCACGACTTTCAAAAATCAATTTGAAATGGTTGATCGAAGCCTATCAAAACACCGAAAATTCATCAGAATTTTTCACGCCTTTTTTTACCAAATTGGCGGGGACCGAAACTTTGCAACAACAAATCGAACAGGGTTTTTCCGCTGAAAAAATCAGAAAAAGTTGGGAAAAAGGTTTGAAGGAATACGACAAAATGCGGGAAGAATATTTGTTGTACGAATAAAAACGCAACCTTTTTTAAAATTTGCATCTTTAAGAAAACCGATAGTTATAATGAAAAAATATTGCCTGTTTTTTTGCTGTTCGTTGCTTTTAATCAGCTGCGAGGATTTTGATGTGGTCGACAATGCCCGTTTGGAATTTACCGGAACCGTGACCGACCAAGTCGGAAACCCAATTCCGGGAACTTATGTTTACTTAGAAGGTTTTGATGTGAGCGAAAACGAAATTTTAGGAGAAAATTTCACCGATAATTCTGGAAATTTCCGAGTGGTTTCCCTCAAAACCTCCACCAAT
>DASSWG010000110.1:0-15294 GCA_035705295.1 Flavobacteriaceae bacterium | reverse complement strand
TCTTCGATCAATTTTTTGGTTTCCTCTATTTCAATATCGCCGGAAACCACCAAAGCGGCATTGTTGGGCCCGTAATACTTATCAAAAAAATCTTTGAACTCGTCCAACTTAGCAGCGTCCAAATCGGCCATGGTTCCGATCACCGAGCTTTTGTACGGGTGTTTTTCAAACATAAATTCACCGATGCTGTAAATAAGTTTTCCATAAGGGGCATTGTCGATCCGGGTTCTTTTTTCTTCCTTGACCACTTCGTTTTGGGTATCGACCCCAATTTGGTTGATCACAGGGTGCAACATCCGCTCCGATTCCATCCACAAAGCAAGTTTGAGGTTGTTCGACGGGAAAGTTTCGTAATAATAGGTCCGGTCCTGGGTGGTGTTCGCATTGTTGGAACCCCCGTTCGCGGCAACGATGTTGAACCATTCGCCTCGCTCGATATTTTTGGTTCCCTCAAATAAAAGGTGTTCGAAAAAGTGGGCAAAGCCCGATCTTCCGACTTCTTCGTCCTTGGCGCCTACGTGATACATTACGCCCACGGTGACCACCGGGGCCGAATTGTCTTGGTGCAAAATAACGTGCAGCCCGTTATCCAAATTGTATTCCGTGAATTCCACTTCTTGGGCAACTGCCGAAAAAGTCAAAAACATGGCACATACGCTCATGCTGAAATTTTTGATCATTGTGTAAAATTTTGTGGTTTGATTTAATAGGTTTCAAAAATAAGGATTTTGTTACAAAAAAACCTGTATTAATGCTGTTTTATACCGATTCGCAAGTATCTTGTTCAAAGTACATTTGTTAATATTAACATGAAATTAAGGGAAAATGAATTTGTTTTTTCTGAAATTTACACATCACCAAAAACTATTTTATCCATGAAAAGTTCTGCCATACCACTACGTTACGGGGTTGTTCTCGGAGTTGTCCTTATCGTTTATTTTTTGATTCTTTCCCTCTTCGAGCTGCATTCCTATGTTTGGTTCAGTTTGGCAAATGGTGTTTTTACGGGTATCGGTATTTTTATGGCCACCAAAGATTTCAAGGCCAAGAAGAAAAATTTCAAATACCAAAAAGGCTTTATGGTGGGGTTGAAAACCGGGTTTTATGCCACGGCCATTTTCACCGTTTTTTTCGCCATTTATGCGAGCAACATTGACCCAACGTTCACCAACGAACTTTTAAACCGCTATGAGGTGAATTACGAAACGGGTTTCGGGTTGGTGATTTTCACCGTGGGCTTGATGGGCGTCGTGAGCACGTTTATTTTGACTTTGGCCTGCATGCAACTCTACAAAGATAGTTGGAACACCCACAAACCGCACGAGCTTCCAAAAAAATAAAAACAACGCATTCATTGCTTCCCTAAAAAACAAAGGTTTATTTTTCGCAAAACTTTTGCAGTCTGATTATTTAGCGATATATTTGCAGCCGCTTACTAAAAAAGGTGAGCTTTTCAAAACAAAATTTAAAACAAACCTCAGGCTATGTACGCAATTGTAGAGATAGCAGGGCAGCAATTCAAAGTTGCGAAAGACCAAAAAGTGTTCGTTCACCGTTTGGCAGGAGAAGAAGGGGACAAAATTTCTTTCGACAAAATCCTGCTTACCGGCGATGGCGATAGCATCACTTTGGGCGCCCCGGCTATAGAAGGACTTTCCGTGGCGGCAAAAATCACCCGGCATTTGAAAGGAGACAAAGTAATCGTTTTCAAAAAGAAACGAAGAAAAGGATACCGTGTGAAAAACGGCCACCGACAAGCATTGACCGAAATCGTCATTGAAAGCATCGGAAAATCGGAAAGCAAAGGAACAAAAACCACTGCTTCCAAGAAGGAAACCTCCACTACAAAAAAAGAGGCTCCTAAAAAAGAAACGACGGCTACCAAAAAGGCGGCTTCCCCAAAAAAGGAAACTTCAAAACCTAAAAAGGAAGAAGCAATCAGTGAAAATTTGGTGACACGGGCAGAACATCGCGCCGAAGACCAACACATCGAAATCAACATCGATAAATTGTTGCACAGCATTGGCACCGCAACAAAAGCTGACGCCGATGATTTGAAAGAAATCAACGGAATTGGCCCTGCGTACGAAAAAAGGCTGAACGAAATAGGGGTTTACACCTACGAACAAATCAGCAAATTGAAAGCCACCGATCGCGATGAACTTTCTGCATTGGATGGAATTACCCGTGAAAAAATCGAATCTGAAGAATGGGTAAAACAAGCAAAAGCATTACTAAAGAAAAAATAATAACCGTAAATTTATAAACCATGGCTCACAAGAAAGGAGTTGGTAGCTCTAAAAACGGTAGGGAATCCGAATCGAAACGCTTGGGCGTGAAAATTTTTGGCGGCCAACCGGCCATTGCCGGGAACATCATCGTTCGACAACGCGGAACAGCCCACAACCCCGGTGAAAATGTTTACGCCGGAAAAGACCATACTTTACATGCCAAAGTTGATGGCCTTGTAAAATTCACCAAAAAGAAAAACAACAAATCCTACGTTTCCATCGAACCGTTCGAAGCGTAAAAGGAACATAAAAGTTATTTTTCAATAATTTAAGCCGCAAAAACACTAAAAGAAATGTGTTTTTGCGGCTTTTTTGTTGAGCCCTAAAACAAAAAACCGGTTCTATGTTGTTTTGGATGGGTAAGCAAATTCAAGCCCGTTGGGCTTGTATTCTCTGTGTCATTTTTACCCCGGATAAAATCCGGGGGTTATGCAAATTATAGTCCTTCGGACTATTCTATTCAGTTTAAATTTTAAAAGGCAATTGTCGGAAATGATAAGCCTGCAGGGCTGAAATGTGAATAACCGTGGGTAAAAACCCACGGTCAAGATGATAATAACCCCACCAACCCCGAAGGGGTTAAATATCTTGTAAATTATCCACTCAAAACAACATAAGGCCAAAAACCTTATTTAGAGCGCACAAAAAAACCGCGAATTAAAAACTCGCGGTTATTTGTGGGCTCCCCTTTGGGTTTGGGGGCTTTTCTAATACCGGTAGTACTCGGGCTTGAAAGGCCCCTCCACTTTCACCCCGATATAGTCGGCTTGTTCTTTGTTCAGTTCGGTGAGTTCCGCCCCTACTCTTTCCAAATGTAGTTTCGCGACTTTTTCGTCCAAATGTTTGGGCAGCATGTACACTTCGTTTTTGTACTGCTCGCCATTTTTCCACAATTCGATCTGTGCCAAGGTTTGATTGGTGAACGAGTTGCTCATTACAAAACTTGGGTGACCGGTAGCGCAACCCAAATTTACCAATCGGCCTTCCGCCAACAAAATAATGTCTTTTCCATTGACGGTATATTTATCGACTTGAGGTTTGATTTCCATTTTGGAATCGCCATGGTGGTTGTTCAACCATGCCACATCAATTTCATTGTCGAAATGCCCAATGTTTGCCACGATGATTTTGTCTTTCATCGCTTCGAAATGTTTCCCTGTCAAAATATCTTTGTTCCCGGTGGCGGTGATCACGATATCCGCTTTACCGATCACATTTTCCAATTTTTTCACTTCATAACCGTCCATTGCGGCCTGCAACGCACAAATCGGGTCGATTTCGGTCACCGTTACAATTGCGTTGGCGGATTTAAAGGAAGCTGCGGTGCCTTTTCCCACATCGCCATAGCCGCAAACGACCACACGTTTTCCGGCCAACATCACATCGGTGGCGCGACGGATCGCATCCACGGCACTTTCGCGGCAACCGTATTTATTGTCGAATTTCGATTTGGTCACCGAATCGTTCACATTGATCGCCGGCATTGGCAAAGTGCCGTTTTTCATTCGTTCGTACAAACGGTGAACGCCCGTGGTGGTTTCTTCCGAAAGGCCTTTGATTCCTTCTGCCAATTCCGGATAATTGTCCAAAACCATGTTCGTCAAATCGCCGCCATCGTCCAAAATCATGTTCAAGGGTTTTCGGTCTTCGCCAAAAAACAAAGTCTGCTCAATGCACCAGTTGAATTCTTCTTCGTTCATTCCTTTCCATGCATAAACCGGAATTCCCGCTTCGGCAATCGCCGCTGCGGCGTGGTCTTGGGTGGAAAAAATGTTGCATGAACTCCAAGTGACTTCCGCCCCCAAAGCGATCAAGGTTTCGATCAGCACTGCGGTTTGCACGGTCATGTGCAAACAACCGGCGATGCGTGCACCTTTAAGCGGTTGTTCATTCTTATATTCTTCGCGAAGCGACATCAAGCCCGGCATTTCGGCTTCCGCCAATTCAATTTCCATTCTTCCCCATTTCGCCAAAGAAATATCTTTTACTTTGTAAGGTGTGTAAGCTGCTGTTTTCGTTTCCATATTCTTATATTTGTAATAAATACCTGAAAAGGCAGGTATCCAATAATTAATTCCGAACTGCAAAAATACAAAACTCCAAACAAACCTATGCCGCTTCACAAAACAATAACAGTCGATGCAAACACAAAAGCTTTGATTTGGAAAATCGAAGAAAGTTTGGAATCGCTTTCCAAGGGAATTGAACTGACCCCGCATTGCCAAAAGCGCTTTGACAGCATGAAATCGGAAATTCACCGCAAGGGTTTTATGAGCATCCGTCATTTGTTGGCGGAAGTGGGTTATGTGGACAAAGATTTATATTACGACGATTTTGGGAAACCGCATTTGCATAACGGCAAGCATATTTCCATTACCCATTCGCACGAATTTACCGGCATTATTGTGAGCGACAAAACCGAAGTGGGCATCGATATTGAAAAACAGCGCGACAAGATTTTGCGCATCGCCCATAAATTTACCCCGCTAAAAGAATACCACACCTTGGCGAACGAGGAAGCACTGATCCGAAAATTGACCATTGTTTGGTGCGCGAAAGAATCGATTTACAAACTCTACGGCAAACACGGGTTATTGTTTTTGGAACACATCAATGTGGCGGATTTTGATTTTGAGGCTGAAAAAACCACCGCCAAAGTGAGCTGCGACGGCAAAGTTTCCGAATACCAAATTCAGTTTTGGGAGTTTGAGGGGTTTGCGGTGGCAGTGGCGGTCTGAAAGAAAAATTGATACATTGGAAATCACAAATTGTGATATCCAATAAAGAAAGGATGAACTTTGCAATTCACTGAAAATTTCTACGAACCAGATATATATTTTGAACCGTTCCAACTAATTTTACCATAAAAATGTGTAAATTTACCTGCAACATCAAAAACAATGGAAGACTACCGTAAAATAATCACACTTGAACCGGGGAAAAGAAGTGGCAAACCCTGCATCAGGGGAATGCGCATCACTGTGTTTGATGTATTGAGCTATTTGGCTTCCGGAATGAGCGAACAGGAAATTTTAGAAGATTTTCCTGAATTGACCAGAGAAGATATACTTGCCTGTTTGGCTTATGCCGCCGATATGGAAAGAAAAACCAAAATTGCCGTTTAGGCAGTAAGCTTGTTCTCTTTGGCCATTCCCCTTCTCATAGACGAAAACCTTTCCCGAAAACTGGTAAATTATTTTTTAAAATATTTTCCGGGGAGCAATCATATTGCCGAATTTGGTCTTTTAAACACAAGCGATATTGAAATATGGCAATTTGCCAAGAACAAAGAATTTTGCATTTTGACCAAAGACTGGGATTTTCAGGTATTGAGCGTTTTGCAAGGTTGTCCCCCAAAAGTGATTAGAATGAATTGCGGCAATAAATCCACCGGGCAGATAGTTAAAATTCTCAAGTCAAAAATTGATACAATCATTACGTTTCAAAATAATCCCAATGATTGCTATTTGGAAATTGAATGAACTAACTTTCAATTTTTAAAAGCTTCCAAAAATATATTTTAAAGCATGAACATCTCCGTAGAACTCACCCTCACACCCATTCAAGACGACTTTGAACCGGCCATCATCAACTTCATCAAAAGTTTGCGCAATTCCGGATTGACCGTAAAAGAAAACCCATTGAGCACACACGTTTACGGCAATTATGACGAAGTCATGGATTTGCTGAAAACCGAAATGAAAACCGCCCTCGAAGCCGTTGATCGTGGATTAATGTACATCAAAATCGTGAAATCCGACCGCAGTGATTACGAACCGCATTTTTAATGGGTTTTTCGCACCTCTTCAAACATTACAAAACTAAACCGGTCAGGTTTAAAGATCAAGCCCACAATGAACGAAGTTTTTGAATGGCTTTTTTCGCAATACGAAAATATCTCCACGCATTTGGTGGTTTTGGAGTTCATCGCCGTGGTGTTTGGTTTGCTGAGCCCCTGGTTTTCGATGAAAAACAACATTTTGGTCTATCCGACCGGCATTATCAGCACCTTGATTTATGTCTATATTTTGGCGGTTTACGGATTGCTGGGCGACCTGCTCATTAATGCGTATTATTTCGCAATGAGCATTTACGGGTGGTACGTGTGGACCCGAAAAACCGACCCAACGCATTACACGCCCATCACCACGACCGACCGAAAAGAGCGACTCACCGCCATTGGGTTGTTTTTTGCTTCGGGTATTTTTGTGTTTCTGGTCTATCAAATTTTTGATAAATGGAATGTGTGGACGGCTTATGTCGATACGCTGACCACCGCACTTTTCTTCGTCGGAATGTGGTTGATGGCCAAAAAGAAACTGGAAAATTGGCTGATTTGGATCATCGCCGATCTGATTTCCATTCCATTATATTTTTACAAAGGATTGGTTTTTAGTTCCATTTTATTTATCATTATGACCATAATTGCTATTTTTGGCTATTACGCATGGAAAAAACCCTCGAACAACAGGCTGCAAACTGTCTGAAAATTGTCATCTTCGGTCCCGAATCCACCGGGAAAACCTCCTTGGCAAAAGCCTTGGCGGAATATTACCAAACGGAATGGGTGCCGGAATTCGCGCGCGATTATTTGCAGAAAAAATACGACGACGCCAACGAAATTTGTGCCCCGAAAGATTTGTTGCCCATTTCCAAAGGGCAAATGAAAGCCGAAAACCTTTTGGCGCAAAAAGCCGATAAAGTATTGTTTTGCGACACCAATGTGTTGGAAACTTGGGTGTACGCAAATGCCTATTTTGATAATTTTGAAAACTCGCCAGAAGCTTCGGAATTGCAAAAAGCCGCGGAAGAAAGTCGTTACGATCTGTACTTTTTGACCGATATCGACGTTCCTTGGGAAGCGGACGATTTGCGCGACAAACCAGAAGAACGGCATGAAATGTTCGCACGTTTTGAAAAGGAACTGAAGCAACGAAATTTACCGTATGTATTGGTTTCCGGAAACCCACAAAAACGTTTAAAAAAAGCGGTGGAAGTTGTCGATGGATTATTGAATTTGCGATAGCGCAAAACTTGGCGATCTTTGCGTAAACTTGGCGATCTTTGCGGTTGAAAAAGAAAAGTTTTATTGTGACAATGAAAAACCTTACCCAAAAAGACATCCAACAACTAAAATCCCACGGACTTTCCCCCGAAAAAGTCGAACAACAACTCGAAACTTTCAAAACGGGAATTCCGTTTGTGAAGCTCGTTGCACCTGCAACTTTGGAGGGGGGCATTCGTAAACTTTCAAAAACGGAAATAAAAAAATACGCCGAAAAATACGACGCACAAAATGTGGACGTGGTGAAATTTGTGCCCGCAAGTGGTGCGGCCACACGAATGTTCAAAGACCTGCAAGGTTTTCAAAACCTTGTAGGTCTGCATGATAGAACTTGGAAATGGGGCAAAAAGGCGACTTCGCGACTTGGCGACTTGGCGAGAGAACGACAAGGAGAGGCGGTGAAAAAGCTACAGGGCGATGAATTCTTTGAAAATGAACTAAAAAAACCGGAACACAAACCTGTTCGTGAGTTTTTTAAAACCCTGCCCGACTTTGCTTTTTATGAGTTGTTGCGCTCCGAAACCCAAAAACACTATCCGGATTTTGATGATTTTTCCGAAACCGAAAAAAATTACATTTTGTTGAAAACCCTACTTGACAACGACAAACTGAATTTTTCGAATTTGCCCAAAGGTTTGGTTCCTTTTCACAAATACGCAAATGAAACCCGCACTGCGTTCGAGGAGCATTTTTTTGAGGCCAATGCGCTTGGAAGCAACGTGAAATTGCATTTTACCATTGCCGAAAAACATTTAGAAAAATTCAAACGCGAGTACAAAAAAATAACGAATTTCTCCCCCTTGGAGGGAGATGCCGAAGGCAGAGGGGGACTCATTCCCTCCCACTTTGGGGAGGTCGGATGGGGCTTTCAAGAAAAAAGCACCGATACCATTGCCGTGGATATGGAAAACAAGCCTTTTCGTGACGAAAACGGCAAGTTGGTTTTTCGTCCCGCCGGTCACGGTGCCTTGTTGGAAAACCTGAACACAATCGATGCGGATATCATTTTCATCAAAAACATCGATAATGTTTCCACCGAAAAAAACCTTTCCGCCATTGCGGAACACAAAAAAGCCTTGGCGGGGATTTTGCTCGAATTGCAAACTGGGGTTTTTGGATTATTGAAAAACTTGCAAGGGTCTGTTTCTGATAAAACGCGGGAAGAAGCTCATATCTTTTTAAAAGAAAAACTGAACATTTCCAATCCGCCGGAGAATATCACCCACATAAAAACCCTGTTCGACCGCCCAATCCGCGTGTGCGGAATGGTAAAAAACACTGGCGCGCCCGGTGGCGGACCGTTTTGGGTTCAAGAAGAGGATGGAAAAATTTCATTGCAAATTGTGGAAACCGCACAAATCGATTTAGAAAACCCGCAACAAAAAGAAATTTTTGAAAACGCCACGCATTTCAATCCGGTGGATTTGGTTTGCGGGGTGAAAAATTACAAAGGCGAAAAATTTGATTTGATGGAATTTTCAAACTCCAAAAGGGGGTTCATCACCCTAAAATCGATGAACGGAAAAAGTTTAAAAGCCTTGGAACTCCCCGGTTTGTGGAATGGCGCCATGGAACATTGGAACACGGTTTTTGTGGAAGTGCCATTGGAAACCTTCAACCCCGTAAAAACCGTGATGGATTTGTTGAAACCGGGACATCAGTAGTTTCAAGCTTACCGGCAGGCAGGTTTCAAGTTCAACTATTCTTGGAAAACTTAGCTTACATTTATACAATATACAACAATACATTATACAATTTTTCATGTTCGACGAAGAAGCCCTCATCAAAGAACTCGACTTCAAAGCCGTTTTGAGTGGCGGCCCCGGCGGGCAGCATGCCAACAAAACTTCTACTAAAGTTGAATTGTACTGGGATGTAATGACAACCACGATTTTTTCCGAAGAAGAAATTCAGCGTTTGCTGAAAAATTTAAAAACCCGGTTGACCAAAGAAAACAGTTTGGTGCTGACTTCGGACGAAACGCGCAGCCAGCATAAAAACAAGCAACTGGTGATCGAAAAATTCTTGGAGATTGTCAAAAAAGGCTTGCAAAAACCCAAAAAGCGCAAAAAAACCAAACCCAGCAAAGCCGCAAAACAGAAACGCCTGCAAGAAAAAAAACAACAAGCCGAAAAAAAAGTACGGCGAAAAGGTCCGGAAATGTAAATTTATACCCTAAAACCATTTCTCCCGTTTTACACCTGGCAAGGACAGGTGTGTAAAATTTCCACACTTTTTTTGTGGAAAACCCCATTTTCCCCTCACTAAATCAATCTCACAGCTTTTTCAAAACATTCATAGATATTTGTTTATCAGACACATAGTGTTTCAATAGATCGTATTCCTTTTCTTGGCACAACTCTTTCATTATACTTATTGAATTTGAAATCAATTTTAATTATTAAAACAAACACTATGAAAAAGCTAATGATCGTGCCTGCAGTGGCACTTGGAATGTTGTTCACCACAGGTGTGAACGCACAAGAAAAAAAAGTAGAAAAGGCAGAGGCCAAAGTTGAAAAAGCGGAAGCCAAAGCAGAACACCAAGTAGCAGAAGCGGAAGCAGAAGCCAAAGAAAAAAAGGCAGAAGCTAAAGCAGAAGTAAAAGAAGCCAAGGCCGAAGCCCAAGAAGTGAAAGCCAAAAAAGAGGAAGAATATCAAACTGAAAAGTAAGTAATTCTTTTTTGTCCCAAAACCAACCAAAAATATTTTTATACAACCCTCTAAAAACTAAAAAGCTATGAAAAAGTTAATGATTGTGCCAATCGTAGCACTTGGATTGTTGTTCACCACCAATGCCAATGCGCAAGTGGACGGTGTCGACAAAAAAGCCCCTACCGAGATGAAATCTCAAAAGGAGTATGTAAAAATTGACAAGGCCCAACTTCCGGCAGCTGTAACTACCGCTGTGGAAAGGGACTTTAAAGGGTCCGAAATTTCCGAAGCTTTCATCTCCGAAGACGAAACCTACAAAATCGTATTGGTAAACGAAACCGGTGAAAAAGGTTTGGTTTTTACCGATACAAACGGAAAATGGATCAAACCATCGGGTAAAAGAACCATGTAACCCCAAGTTTTTATATCCCCCTACTTACGGAAGAGGTTTCTTTAGCGAAACCTCTTTTTTATGTATTTTTTTGCAGGTGGTTTTTACAATTTCCCTAAGTTTGCTTTATTGAAAAACAAGCTATGCCCAAAATCTTGCTCGTAGAAGACGATGTGGCTTTTTGCCGAATGTTGGAAAGTTTTTTGAAGAAAAAAGGCTTTTTGGTCAGCGTATGCTTTTCTGGGGAAGAAGCCTTGCGCGCCGTCAAAAAAGAACCCTACGATATTGTGTTGGCCGACGTTCGCCTTCCCGAAAAAGACGGCACCATTGTCTTGGAAGAAATAACCGAAGGAAAATCGAACGCCCGTGTGATTTTGATGACCGGCTATGCCGAAGTCAGTTTGGCGGTCGATGCCATTAAAAAAGGTGCATTCGATTATATTTCAAAACCCATTTCGCCCGATCAATTGTTAAAAGTGATCGAAAGCGCCCTGGGAACGGCTTCTCCAAATTCAACATCCAACACTTCCGAATCGGAAAAAGACAATGCTTCCGCCGCTTTTTGGCAAACCGGAAAATTTGTGCGCGGTACCAGCGATGCCGCCAAAAAACTCGACGATTACATCCAACTGGTCGCACCGACCAATATGTCCGTTTTGATTATCGGCGACAGCGGCACCGGAAAAGAATTTGTCGCAAAAAACATCCACGATCAGAGCAAGCGTTCGGCCAAACCTTTTGTGGCGGTGGATTGCGGGGCCATTCCAAAAGAAATTGCCGCGAGCGAATTTTTTGGCCACGTCAAAGGCTCGTTCACCGGTGCCGTGAACGACAAAACCGGTCATTTTGAAGCTGCCAACGGCGGCACACTTTTTTTGGACGAAATCGGCAACCTCAACTACGAACTGCAAGTACAACTGCTTCGCGCGTTGCAGGAACGAAAAATAAAACCCGTGGGCAGCAATGCCGAAATCGAAGTCGATATCCGTGTGATCACCGCTACCAATGAAGATTTGGAAGAAGCCGTAAAAAAAGGTGATTTTCGCGAAGATTTGTTCCACCGACTAAACGAATTTTCAATAAAAGTGCCCAAACTAAAAAATCGAAAAGATGATTTAATGCTATTTTCAAACCATTTTTTGAACAAAGCAAATGCCGAACTGGAGAAAGAAATATTGGGTTTTGACGACGCGGTAATGGAAGCTTTTGAACGCTACCCGTGGCCTGGAAATTTGCGGGAACTACAAAACGTGATCAAAAGATCGGTTTTGTTGGAAACGGGTAAATTGATCACCTTGAACGCATTGCCCTCAACAATCACCACTTCAGAAACACAACCGGTGGAAAACTACAACTTGTTCAAAAACAAAAACGAACAAGAATTGATTCTCGATGCGCTGGAAAAAAGCGATGGAAACAAAAGTAAAACCGCCCGCTTATTGAAAATAGACCGAAAAACCTTGTACAACAAAATGAAACAATACGGCATCAATTTGTGATTTCGTACTGCAATTTTTTCAAAACCACTTCTGTTTTTTCGATAAGCCCCGCAACCAACAAGCCAATGTGTTTCGCGCCCAAATGGTGTTGTTTGGCCTTTTCCAATTCTTGTAAGTCCGAAACCACCGTGTTTATTCTCAATTGTTTGAACATCGGCAGCATTTTGTGCGACAAGTCCCCGATTTTTCCAATTTCATTTTTTTCGGAATAAGCCTGAAAATCTTTTAAATTTTGTCGGTTACTGATGACAAAAGCATGAAGGATCTCTTTCAAAGAATCTTCGTCGTTTTGCGTAAAGGCCCTCAGATCGGACAAGTTGTAAAGTTCTTCTTTTTTTGAAGTCGTTTCTTGTGGCTTTTTTTGAACTTCCGTTATTTCCAGATCCAATATTTTCCCAATAAGCACGATCAATTCTTCTGCCCGAAAAGGTTTCACCAAACTTCCTTTGAAACCCTTTTTCAAGTACAGGTTTTTGTGCACATCGGTCCGGCCCGAAAGTGCGATGACCGGAATATCAGCTGTTTTTTTGGAACTTTTTAGCTTTCGGATCAACTCGAAACCGTTCAATTTTGGCATCTGGATATCGGTCAAAATCAAATCAAAATGTTCTTTTTTGATTTTTTTCAACGCCTCTTGGGGGTTGTTGCAAGTTTCCAAACCAAGCTCCGATTGTTTGATGACCTCTCGCGTCAATGCCAATTGCGAAACTTCGTCGTCAACGATCAACACCCGTTTGTTTTTAGGGTTTTTGAATTGAAGTCGTTTTTGTTCAACGGGTTTTTCCAACTGCAAACCCTCGGCCTGGGGTTTGATTTTCACAGGGATAGAAACCCGAAAAGTGCTGCCTTCGCCTTTTTTGCTTTCCAAAACAAGCTTTCCGTGGAGCAATTCGGTCAATTTTTTGGTAATGGAAAGTCCGAGCCCAAATCCGCCATATTTTCGTTCAATGGAACTTTCGGCCTGTGAAAATTCTTCAAAAATCGTTTTTTGCTGTTCTTTGGAAATTCCTATTCCGGAATCGGTGATGGCTATTTCCAACTTCCCTTCTTCCGCATTTTCTTTAGCATTAATTTTTGCTACCACCTCTATTTTCCCTGTTTCGGTAAATTTATAGGCATTGGAAACCAAATTGGTCAAAATTTGCTGGATCCGAAAAGGGTCGCTCACCACTTGTTGGTCCAAATTTTCCGAAAAGTTGAAAACCAAATTTAGGTTTTTCGGATCGTTTTCCGGAATGTTGCGTTCCACGGTTTCGCCAATCAATGTTTTTGGGTTGAACGGCAATTTTTCAATGGCCATTTTCCCCACTTCCAGTTTCGACAAATCCAACAAATCGTTCACCAAACGTAAAATATAGGTGGAAGATTTTTCGAGATGGCCCAAATAATGTCCCTGTTTGTCGTTCAAGGGCGTGTTTTTCAGCAAATCGGAATAGCCGATAATGGCGTTCAACGGTGAGCGCAGATCGTGCGTGACCGTGGCCATTATTTGTTCGCGCCCTTTTAAAAGGCTTTCCGCGTAATTTTTGGAAGATTCCAGTTCTTGACGGTATTTTTGGCTGCGGTTGGTGTCTTTGATGATCAACACCACAAACAGCAAAATTGTCAGCACTGCCCCGCCCGCGACCAAGACGATCAAGTTCGAGGTTTCTTCCAAAGTGGCTTGCGACTGGGTCACTTGCGCCACCGATTTTTGGATTTCTTCCTGTTCAATTTCGGAACGGATGCTCCGCAATTGGTTGGAAAGTTGCCGGTCGTTTTCCAACAATTCGTTTTCTTTCCGGTCGAGCGTGTTTTGGTACTCCCGTTCTTGGGTATCAAGGTTGATCAACACCTTCTTCATGGAATTGAACAACGAATCCGCTTTCTCTTGGTTCCAATTTTGTGTCCTTTTATACTCTTCGACCCGCAACACCAGTTCGCGCACCGAGGGATCCAAGTTTTTGAGGCTTTCCCTGTCGATCGGGTTTTCGGGTTGCGCTTCGTCCAGGGCCAGTTTTTCGATCACGCGGGCATAATAACTTTCCGTGGCACCCTGTTCACGGATTTCCAACAATTCTTTCAAGTTGCTTTCTTTCAACGCCAACAAATGCGTGATGCTGTCCAACTCCGATTTGACCGAGGGTTCTTCGTACAATTTTTTCAAAGAATCGATCAACACCACGATCGTATCAATTTCGGCATTGAATTTTGGCAGCAATTCGGCATTTTCGTTTTGAATGATGTTCCGGCTGATGCCTTCCGCCACGTACAAATTGGTCACCGCTTCGCTGATCAAAAACAATTTTTGGTTGTTGGCATCGCCAATTCGGTTGGCTTTGGTGATGTTTACAATTTGCCCAAAAACCAACCAAACGGCAAAAACGGCAAAGGCCACAATGAGCAAGTAGCCGAACAATACTTTGAAAGTGATGGATTTTTTGGTGTTTTTCACAACGGAATTTGAAAACGATAAAAGTAAAATCCAAGCTTTTAATTGTTCTTAAAATTATTGTAAATTAAAAAAACATACCTACTTTTGCCCCACATCTCAAAGGGGTGCCTTTTCAATTCTGAATTCTGAATTGTCAAAGCTGAGATCATACCCAACGAACCTGGGCGGGTTATGCCGCCAAGGGACACTTCGACAAGCTCAGTGCAACGCACTTTGTCAAGTTCAGCCACCAAAAGTTGACTGTGCTTTCGAAATTAGTATGTATTCCCGTAAACCGTTTTTGAAAGCGTTTTCGGGATTTTTTATTTTTTAACCGTTTGTTCAATCAAGAATAATCGCCCCTTTTATTCGCAAAAACTGCAAAAAGCAGTAAAAATTCAATGCGAATGAAAACCTTATTTTTTTATGCAAGTCTATTTGTGTTTGTCTTTCAAAGTCAGGCGCAAGAGTTTACCCTAAGCGGAAAAGTTTTCCGTAACGGAACCCCGGTTTCCGGCGCGTCGGTTTCGGTGGAAGGAACCGCGATCGGAACCCAAACCGCAAATGATGGAAGCTATTCCCTGCTTTTGGAAAAAGGAAATTATACCGTGATTTTTTCCTACGGGAACAAAAAAGAAATCGACATCACCCTGACCGAAAATCAAAAATTGAACGTGGATTTGGGCGATGTACAGGAAAACCTGGAAGCCGTGTTTTTGTCGTCCGTCCGGGTCGATGCCGATTCACCGATCACCCACAGCAACCTCAGCGATGAAGCCATTGCCGATCGCAATTTGGGGCAGGACGTACCCATTTTGATGAATTATATGCCGTCGGTCGTGACCACCAGTGATGCCGGTGCCGGTGTGGGTTACACCGGAATTCGTGTACGCGGCAGCAGTGCCATGAACGTTACCATCAACGGTATTCCGTACAACGATTCCGAAAGCCAAGGTACATTTTGGGTTAATTTGGGCGAC
>DASSWG010000109.1:0-2802 GCA_035705295.1 Flavobacteriaceae bacterium | reverse complement strand
AAGTGGATTGTTTTCCACAAGGGAGAAAATCAGTATCCGGGATTATCAAAAAAAGGTAAAAATTGAAAGGGCGAAGGAGCTTTTGGAATACAACGAAATGAACATTAATCAAATATCAGCAAATATGGGCTATCAAGGCGCGAGCTATTTCTGTACATTCTTTAAAAAAGAAACAGGACTGACACCGTTGGGCTATCAGAAAAAGCATTTGAAGAAAAGGATAGGCCTGAGCCGGTTGTGATTGGACTTCAAGAACCAAACTCTTTGAACATTCGGTTCAACACGGGTATTGTACGTTCAACTGAGGTGGCTTATTGATTTTCCAACTTCATACGGATTTGAAATAGAGAGACAATATGGCCATCAAAAATTTCATTTGGAACCAGATTGCATTCATTTTAAATGATTCCAAATGAGTTCATTTAACCATATTTTGACACCAAAAACAATAATATTTACCATAATATCAACATCTTTTTTAGAGGTAAGCGATTAATTTTGTGAGGGAAAGAAGTTTAATTAAAAAAAATGTAGTTATGAAAAATGAAGAATTGATTAGAACTTTAAATGAGTGTGCAGCACACTGCAACCATTGTGCGGATGCCTGCTTGGACGAAGAGAACGTGAAAATGATGGTGGAATGCATCCGGCTGGACCGAATTTGCGCGACCACCTGTACCGCCACTGCGGCGGCACTTTCGGTAAATTCCGATGAAGTACGGGAATTGGCGGAGGCCTGCCGAAAAATCTGTGAGAAATGTGCCAATGAATGTGCAAAACACGATGCGCAACATTGCCAGAAATGCGCCGATGCCTGTAAAAAATGCGCCGAGGCTTGTGCCTCTTATTAGGCAACACATTTTTGCAACAAAGGACCCGGGGTTCACCCGGGTTTTTAGTTGCGTAACCAAAATTTTAAAAAATGGAAACTAAAAACTATAGAAAATTTATCTTGATGTTATTGGCTTCGTTTGTCGTGATGTATTTCGTGATGTACTCAATGCTCGCCAGTTTCGGGCATTTTTATTTTAGTGTAAGCCGGTTGTATATGACTTTTTTGATGATTGCGCCGATGGCGTTGATTATGCTGGGCTTTATGGGAGCAATGTACACCAATAAGAAAAAGAACACGCTCATCGTGCTTGGTGGCATCGTTGTTTTTGCAGTGGTTTTTGTGTTCCTGCAAAACCAAACCTTTATTGGCGACAAAGCCTATATGAAAGCGATGATACCGCATCATTCGGCCGCAATATTGACCAGTGAAAACGCCGAAATCAGCGACCCGCAAGTCCGGGAATTGGCAGATGAAATCATCCGTGCACAAAGGCGGGAAATCACCGAAATGAAACAAATTTTGGCAAGGATGGAAAACGAATAATCTTAATTATGGGCAAATAATTGCCAATTACCTATGACCAATAGCCAGTTACGAACTCTGGCGCAGGTGGTGGGTTGTCGGTACGGTTCTAAATAAAATTCAAAGTTAACAATGTATAATCCAGTAATAATTCAATAAATAGCAATCACAAAAAATGAGAAAACCAAAAACAGCCGTTCTGATAATGGCAACGCTTGCGGCCACATTAATGTCCTGCAAAAACAACAAAACCGACACTGCCGAAACAATTAATGGAGATAACCATCAAATGGAAATGGGCAATGAAATGAATAACGAAATGCACGAAAAAATGATGAACAACGGAAATCAAAACCAAGCCACGGCAGTCATCAATGAATATTTGGAACTGAAAAACGCTTTGGTGGCAGATAATACGGAAAAAGCCGCCAAAGTGGGTGGAGATTTGAAAAACGCCATCGAAAGCTTCGACCAATCTTCCATTGCTGAAGCGCAAGAACAAGAAGTTGCGGATATTTTAGAAGATGCAAAAATGCACGCGGAACATATCTTGGAAAACAAAGGGAATATGGTTCACCAACGGGAGCATTTCCAGATATTGAGCGTGGACATCAAAGATTTATTGGCCATATTAGGCACCGACAGAACGCTGTATCAAGCCTATTGCCCAATGTACAATAACGGAGATGGCGGAATTTGGCTGAGCGCAGTCGAGGAAATTAAAAATCCGTATTTCGGAAGCAAAATGCTGAAATGCGGGAAGGTGCAGGAAGTAATTCAATAAATGAAGGTCATTAAGATAATCGCGGTTGTGCTGCTTTTGGTTTTTGTGGGAATTCAATTCATTCCCACCAAGAAAAATCAAGGCAGCACAGTTCCCGCAACCGATATTTCCAATATTTACGCTATTCCCCGCGAGGCAGAAACCATCTTAAAGATTTCTTGCTACGACTGCCATAGCAACAATACCGATTATCCGTGGTATAATAAAATCCAGCCTTTTTCCGGTATTTTGGAAAACCACATCATAGAAGGAAAGGAACATCTGAACTTCAGCGAATTTGGCACATATTCCAAAAGGAAGCAACGCAGTATGTTCAATTCGATGGCGGGGCAAATCGAGGAAGGCGAAATGCCGTTGCAATCTTATTTATGGATGCACCGGGAAGCAAGGCTATCGGAAATGGAAAAAGAAACGTTATTGAAATGGATTGAGGAAAGCTTGGAGAGTTTGAAATTGAGAAAGCAATCGATGGAACAGGATATTCAATAACAGATAAAAAGGAAAAATAAAATGGAAGTCGTACTACAATCGACAATAACTTGCCCTCGCTGTGGACACCAAAAAGAAGAAACAATGCCGACAGATGCTTGTCAATATTTTTATGCGTGTGAAAACTGTAAGACCATTTTAAAGCCACAGCAAGATGACTGTTGTGTTTTTT
>DASSWG010000108.1:0-43066 GCA_035705295.1 Flavobacteriaceae bacterium | reverse complement strand
TTTTTATCGAAAATAAAAATAGGCAGTACCGGGAAATCAGATTCCATAGCCTGCGACAAACCAACATTGTCATTCAAACGCAAATCGCGCCTAAACCAAAATATCGAAATCTTCTGTTTATTCATCATTCAGTACTTTTTTGAAAAAACGGATTGGTTTTTCGGTTTTGATAGCCGTGAATACTTATGTTTGCAAAAACGATAATTGCCGCAATTATAGCTGCCCAAACTACTGATTCATTAACAGTTTGATAAGCAATGGCAATTAAAGACCATACCAGTACTAAAGCAAATTCGCGCATATTTCGGTTCCAAATCATAAAAAGATGAACTGCGGCTGCTGCGGCAATCATAATAATTGCCCACACAGCTTCTGAAAGTCCAAATCCATTCCATCCGATTTTCGTTAGATAGGCCGCAATATTGGCAATAAGCGCCACAGAAATCCACCCTGAATAAATACAGAATGGCCACCACAGAAACAGAAATTTTTTGAATGGAGCTTGGTGCATTTCCATTTTCGTTTTCACTACAATTTTAAGCAGTGAAAATAGCAGCACAATCATCAGTAATACCGAAATCAGAGTATATTCATAAAGCCATACCACTACCCAAAGGCTGTTTGCAATACACGAAACAAAAAACCACCAACCAATTTGCGTTACGGTATTGTCATCTTTTATAGCTGCTTTAAATAAACTGCGGCCATAATAAATCACAAATCCCAACAGGCTTAAATAAATCAATCCCCATATTGAAAAGGCATAACCGGCGGGGGTGAACAAATTTTCATACTTGGCGGAAACGCTGGCCATGGTGTTGCCGTTAAAAATACTGGTGTTGGACAAGTAACCCATCGCTATGGTGGCCACAGCAGCTATTCCGTTCACTATTTGAAGTGTCTTTTTCATTTTGTTTGATTTTTAATGCCATTGATCATTTAGGCCCATATACTTAAACTTCTATTCCACCGTATAACTCAAAACAGATACCTCCGAAATACGGAAATAGCCAAAGGGGAAATTTTCCGGCTGGTCTTGGTTAACAATATTCCCCCTAATCGTGGCGGGCTGAGTTTCAAAGGGCCCTGCCGGGGCCTCGGTTTGCAACAGTAGGCTGAAATAATAATTATAGGCCTCGCGGTCGATCCCCATTAGTCGGAAAAGCACTTCATCCCCTGCTTCGAGCTCGTCCAGGCTAAAAAACACAAAAATTTGGTTGCCATCGAAAAATTCATCGTTTATGGCATCAAAAAGATTGCCTTTTTGAGAGAGTCCTGCATAAAGGTAATAATTTTCTTCGCCGAGAGGATCTTCAAAAAAAGCTTTCAACTCAATCACATCGTTGGAAAAACCCCCGTCGTTGTTTTGCTCCACGTACAATAAAGGAACGGTTTCGGCAAGGTTTTGAACAGTTGTATAAACTTGGTTTTCATACACTATTTTCAAAGTATATTCCAAATTGTTTTCAATTATAATGGGATTAGCGGGATAATAATATCCATTTTCATCGTACAAAAATTCATATACCTGCCCATTTTCATCTGTGACGGAAACTGTTGCGTTTTCCACAACGGGAACCTGATTGGCAAAATAGGGGGCGGTAAGGGTTAAGCGTACATACGAGCGATATCCAAACCCATTGTCAAAAATTTCTTTTTCCATTACAGCCTCGATGACCAAACGAGGCTCAGTGGTTTCCAAATCGGGCATCACGACCTCTTCACAGGAAGTAAAAAGTAGGATTGAAACAAGTAATAAATATTTAAAAATTTTCATCTTTAAAAATTGAAATTATAGGTTACTGACGGGATAATCCCGAAAATGGAAAGTTTCAAGGCTTCGTTTTCAAAAGTATCCTCGTTTTGCCCAAAAGAAATCGAAGCCGCGTTCATCCGGTTATAAACGTTGTAAATGCCAAAGACCCATTCCCCTTGCCAACTTCGTCCTTCGTTCCTATTGGGGGTTAAAGTGGCCGAAATATCCAGACGGTGGTATGCCGTCAAACGACTGCTGTTCCTTGCCCCGAAAACCGGGACGACCAATCCGCCCAATTCATATTGCCCGTTTGGGAAGGTGGCCGGTTGGCCCGTTTGGAAAATGAAATTTGCACCAAAAGTCCATTTGTCGGACAGGCGGTACGTGCCAGTAACAGAAATATCGTGCGTCTTGTCCCAAGGCGAATTGTACCATTCGCCGTTGTTTATTCCCGGTTCTGCCGGGTTTCTTCCGGGAGTTCGTTGCTCGCTTTTTGAAAGTGTGTAGGAAATCCAGCCCTGCAAATTGCCCGTTGTTTTTCGAAAAAGCAGTTCCAAACCGTAGGAACGCGCTTCCCCCGAAAGTAAGACTTGCTCAATGGCATTGTTCGCAATTAAATCTGCCCCCGGGATATAGTCCAAAAGGTTTTGGGTATTTTTGTAATAGGTTTCGGCGGAAAACGAAAATCCTTCGAAATTCCTAAAATAGCCTAAACTTATTTGGTCACTTAACTGCGGTTCAATATATTTTCCGCTTGGCGCATAGACATCGAAGGGAGTGGGTGCGGAAGTGTTGGAAATCAAATGAGTGTATTGCGCCATTCGTTGATAGCCGATTTTTATGGAGCTTTTACTGTTGAGTTGGTAGGCAAGGGAAATTCTGGGTTCCAATGTCGAAAATAACGAGATGCTTTCACTTCTATCGTATGTGATTTGGCCTGTGGGTTCGGCCTTTTGGTAAATTCCCAAATTCTCGTTGAAAATGATTGGATTGCCATTTTCGTAAGTATTCAAATAATCCTGCCCCAACCTGTTGAACGCCGAAAAACGAAGCCCGCCCAAAACGGAAATATTCTCGTTGATGTCCCAATTTGCTTCGGCGAAAACAGCGCCTTCAAGGGCATATTTGTCAGTCAGTTTTTGTGGATTGATTCCAGAAGAATCCGAACTCGGTTCAATTTTTCCGGGGTTGAATTGGTAATAAATTGTGCCCAAACCATAACGGATTGCAAAATCGTTGGAAAATTCTTTTTGAAAATCGTATTTCAAGCTGAAATCTTCAATTCCACTATCGAAAACAAAGCCCACAAAAGCCAAGTCAAGGCCATAATCGTAACGGGAATAAGCCGCAGAAAAATTACCGACAAGGTTTTCGGAATATTCGTGTTCCCAATGGACAGAAAGTGCGGTATTGCCAAAATCGTTGCGAAAACTGCCCTCGATTTCAAAAACATCCCTTCCGAAATAGCCCGAAAAGGACAGGTTGTTGTTTTCGTCCAGTTCGTAGGATAGTTTTGTGTTCACGTCATAGAAATAGGCTGTGTTGTCCAACCCGAACAGCGGAAGAAACAAATGTGCGTAACTGCTTCTGCCAGCCACCAAAAAAGACATTTTATCTTCAATAATGGGCCCTTCGAGCAAGAGTCTGCTGGAAACCACGCCAATTCCTCCGCTGCCTTTAAACTCTTCCTTGTTTCCTTCTTTTTGGTCAATTTTCAACACCGAGGAAATCCTCCCCCCAAAACGTGGAGGTATCCCGCCCGAATAAAGTTTCACCGATTCCACAGCCTCGGGATTGAAGATGGAAAAGAAACCAAACAGGTGCGAAACGCTGTACAGCCGTGCGTCGTCCAGCAACACCAAGTTTTGCCCGGCCGAGCCGCCACGGACGTTGAAACCACTTGAACCTTCGCCGGTATTGGTTATTTCGGGCAGCAACAAAAGGGATTTTATCACGTCCACCTCCCCCAAAACCGCGGGGACCTGTTTGATGGTTTCGGAAGTGAGCGTACTCACGCTCATTTGGGGTTCGTCTATTTTTTGTCGCTCCACATTTTCTTCGATCACCACCTTTTCAAGATTTTCAGCGGTTCTTTCCAAGACAATGTTCAGGGTCATATTCCGCTCCAAAAAAATTTCCTTCTGAACCGTTCCGTAACCCAAAGCAGAAAACCTTACTTGATAAGGCCCTTTTTGCAATTCGATGGAAAAAACCCCTTTTTCATTGGTGAACGTTCCGTTTTCTTGGCTCAAAATAAGGATGTTCACCCCGAGTAAAGGTTCACCCGTGAATTTTTCGACCACGCTGCCGGAAAGCACAAATTTTTCCTGCTCGTTTTGCCCAAACAAGAATGGAGAAGACCAAAAACAGAACAGCGAAAGAAAAATACGAATCACACTTTTATTTAAACGCATATCCCAAATGTGATTTTAGTTTTTCATTGTTGACGAGTTTGTGTTTTTTTTCATTGTCTTCTAAAAATGTGGGTGGTTCGAGTCCCAAATTTTTTGAGGCTTGGGTGTAATATTTCTCGCGCGTAGGGTGTTCGTCGGAAACGGCGTTGAAAATTTCATTGGTGATTTTTTCTTCAATAATTTGGGCAATGATAGCGATGCAATCATTTTGGTGGATCATATTCACCGGTGCATTTCCGCGGGACAAGTCTTTTCTGCCCGCAAAATGTTTTACGGGATTTCGGTCTTTGCCCGTCAAACCGCCAAAACGCACCACCGTGGTTTCAAAAGTATTGTTTTCCATCAGCATTCTTTCGGCTTTCAAAAGCGCGTTGCCGGAATCCCGGCCCGCTTTTCCAGGAACGGCATCCGTTTCGTTTACCGCGCCCGGAAGTTTGGGATAAACGGAAGTGGAACTCACAAAAACAACAAACTTGATGGAAGAATGGGAAACAACATTTTCCACAGAGCGGATTTGCCGGGTGTGAAAATCGACCACATTATCTCGTTTTCGCCCTGGTGGTATGTTCAATATCAATACCTCGCTTTCCCAAAATGGTTTCACATTCTCCGGATTTTCCAATTGCGGTGTTAACCTGACAAGGAACGGCTCGATATTTTCGGCTTCGAGTTTCTTTAATTTTTCGGGGGAGGTGGTTGCGCCTTTAACGCTGTGACCTTTTTTTATAAGCTGCTGTGCCAGCGGGAATCCCAGCCATCCACATCCCAAAATACTAATTTTCATATTATTGATTTTTTATGCTTTTTGTTTTTGGGCTGCCAACTTTTCGTTTTTTGCCAAATATTCCGGGTTTTCTTTAAAAACCGCCGTCTTATTTTGAAATAATTTAAAAAAGTAAATAATAAGCAAAAATTGGGTATAGCCGTAAACCGCATCTTCTATGGGAATGGTGAACATCCGGATCCCCAAAAATTCATCGGGGTTATAATTGACGATCGCCGATTCCAAGCCGGTTCCGGTTAACACCCCATTGACGGGAAAAAACCCCAGCATTAAAACCAAATACACCAAAGATGCTTTTCCTATCCATTCCGCATTTGCAATAAAATGTAAATAAATCAAGGTCAAGGTCAGGGCAATTGTCGTAACGAACGTGTAGGTTTTTTCATGATGCAACAAAGCAATTAAAATGCACACAATTATACTTATAAATACAATCGTATTGTTGAACGCATTGGCCCAGTTCAGGTTGAAAAATTTATTCAAACAGAAAAAGGTAAACACGCACGCAAAAGGGATGCATATAAAAAAAAGCCACTCTTCCACGGGCAAACCAAAAATATTCAAGCCTAAAGTATAATCGGTATTGAACCACCAAACGCCGTATTCTGTGAACAACACATCCCACACAATAAAAGGGATGGCAACCAAAAGTCCTGCTTTTATAAAAGCCGGAAAGTGCTTGTTGAAACGTATTTTTGGGTGAAAAGAAAAAACAAAGCAGACAACGACCGTCAAAAAATCAACCAAAATGTAGGTGTATTGCATCATCTTTTCCGCTGGTTAAAATACATTTTGAAATATTTCATCGGCACATACAAGAACCCGAAACATTCGCCATCGGTTTTTTCGAGATGTTTATGGTGTTGTTTGTGCCCTCGGCGAATTCCTTGAAAATAGGGGTTGTTTGTTTTTCGGAAAAAATGCAGACGTTGGTGGATAAAAATATCGTGAACCAAAAAATAAGCGGTTCCATAGAGCATAATTCCCAAGCCGAGAAAAAACAAGTAATTAAAACCGCCAATCGAACCGAAATACATCAAAGCAATTGTGGGCAAGGCAAAAATCACAAAGAAATAGTCGTTTTTTTCCATTGGCCCTTCATTGCTGTGGTCGTGGTGGTCTTTGTGCAAAACCCACAAAAACCCGTGCATGACATATTTGTGGATAAGCCACGTAGCACCTTCCATCGCTATAAATACGGCTATGACAATTAATATATTCATTGTTTTTCCCGATTAAATAGTTCTTCCAATACTTGAAAGCGATAATCAAAAATGCTTTTCAGTTTTTTCTTTACGATTAACGTGTGCGCTATTCTTCCCAAAACCCCATAAGGCATTTCGTAAGTTAAAAAATCATTCATTAAAACCCCTTCTTTATTTTCAATAAATTCGTGATGGTGATTCCAAAGTTTGTAAGGTCCCTCTTCCTGAAAATCCGTAAAACTTTTATAGGGTTCCACTTGCGTAATTTTTGTTTTCCATTTCATCGGAATACCGAACAAGGGCGTTACCTTATAATCAATTTCCATTCCTTCATACATTTCAGCGCCATTTATATTGGTCAACACATCGAACCCCATATTATCGGGGGTAATTTTAGCAAGATTGAACGGGGAAGAAAAAAATTCCCAAGCGGTAAGGAGGTCGCAGTTCAATTGATGGACTTTTTGAAGTTGGTATTTCATCCTTTTAATATGTTTTCAATCATCTTTCTTAAATATTCAGATGAGACTTTATTGAGATTGTTTTTCAAAAACAGTTCATCCTCTTCTATTTTATCATTATATCCCAAAAATCCGGGAACGTTTTTTTGAACCGACAATCGCAGGTAGCGGATTTCAATATTATGAGGTTCCTGACGTACTGCTTGTTCAATTTTTTCTTTTCCCTTTTTAAAAGTTTGCAATTTGGAAAACGGGTTTAAAACATATTTTGCCCAAATTGCTTCCAATGTACCTATATAAGCCAAATGAATCGAACTTTTATAGGGCTTTTGACGTAAATGCTCGATTAATGACTCACAAACCGATTTTTTTGAAATCGCCTGAATGTATTGATTTCTCAAAGCATTTAAATTTTGGGCACTTAAATTTTGCATCCCCAATACGGTACAAAATACTATTATTGTGGCAATATTTTTCATTGTATAGAAGTGATTTTGTACTTGACATAAGTTCGCATCGTTATAAATAATTTATTAGTATTGGGAATACGCACCCGTTCCGTCATAATTTTTGTGGCGTGCGTATTTCTAATTTTTCGAAAAAGCGATAAATAATACCGATAGGCCAAATACACGCCGAATTTTGCACAGTCCGGCAACATTTTAATCCCGATTAAGGCTTCTTTGAACTCCATTTCAATTTCCTGTTCAATCTGAACCTTGCATTCATCATTAAAGACATTCATTTCAATATTGGGAAAATAGGTGCGGCCCAAAACTTCGTAATCTTCCTGCAAATCCCTGAGGAAATTCACTTTTTGAAAAGCCGACCCCAATTTTTGTGCATAGGGTTTCAACTTGCCATACATTGTTTTATCGCCTTGGGTAAAAACCTGCAAACACATGAGCCCCACGACTTCCGCGGAGCCAAAAATGTATTCTTCATACAATTCAGAATTATAATCCACCGCGTTTAAATCCATTTCCATACTGTGCAGAAACTGATCAATAAGCGTAGGATCAATTTGGTATTGATGTACGCTTTCCTGAAAAGACTGCAAGATCGGGTTCAAGGAAATTCCGGCTTCAATTGCCTTGTAAGTATCTTTTTTAAACTCGTTCAATAGTTTTTCTTTGTCATAATCGTGGAAACTATCCACAATTTCATCCGCCAACCGAACGAAGCCATAAATAGCATAAATGCCATTTCGGATTGTAGGCTTTAGGGCGAGAATCCCCAGCGAAAAACTTGTACTGTATTTTTTGGTCGTACACTTGCTCACTTCGTACGAGAGTTCATCAAACAATTTTTTCATAGCGCGCATTTTTTAATTTGTTGACTTCCCTGGCGACTATTTTACCCGAAATTATGGAAGGAGGAACCCCGGGGCCAGGGACGGTCAATTGTCCGGTATAAAATAAGTTTTTTAGTTTTTTATTCCTGATTTTTGGCTTCAGCACGGCAGTCTGTGAAAGGATATTCGCCAGACCATATGCATTGCCGCCATAAGCATTGTAATCTTGGACAAAATCGCTTGTACAATAACTTTTTTTATAATCTAATTTAGTCAGTAAATTACTGGTTTTTGTATGTTTCTCCAGCCGTTCCATCATCTGTTTAAAATAGGTTTCGCGAATCGTTTCATCATCTCCCAAGTTTGTAGCAATAGGAATTAACAGGAAAATATTTTCATGGCCTTTTGGAGCAACATTCGAATCGGTTTTGGACGGGCAACAAGCATAGAACAAAGGTTTTTCGGGCCACTTTTTTTCTTCATAAATGGAAGAAATATGTTCATCCAAATCATTTTCAAAAAACAACGTATGATGGTTCAGGTTGGGAATACGCTCATTGAAGCCTAAATAATAGATTAAACAAGAGGGCGCAAAAGTTCTTTTCTCCCAATAGCTTTCAGCATAATTTCTGTATTTTTCGGGCAACAAGCTTTCCGAGTGATGGTAATCCGAAGAAGCAATTATGGCATCAAAATGATGAATTTCGCCGTTCACCTGCAAAGAAGTTACATGATCACTTTCAGCATTTATTTTTTGAACTTTAGCATTAAAATGGAAAATTACGCCTTGTTTTTCAGCAACTTTTTTCATGGCCAAGATCAACTGGTAAAATCCGCCCATTGGGTATTTGGTTCCCAAAACATACCCGCCGTAATTCATCAGGCTGTACAAGGCCGGAATTTCTTTTGGGGAAGCCCCGAGAAAAATAACCGGAAATTCCATCAAAGCCTGTAATTTCGGGTTCGAAAAATACCTGGCAACATAACTTCTGAAATCGGAAAACAAGTTTAATTTAAGCGCACTTCCGGCAATTTTTGGTGAAATAAATTCTGACCAGTTGTAGCAGGGTTTGTTTACAAAATCTTTCATCCCCACTTCATACTTATAGCGGGCAGATTCCATAAATTTTTCAAGGCGCTCTCCGCTTCCCTTTTCAATTTTTTCAAAAAGTTCTTTTAGTGCATCAAAAGACTTGGGCACCGTTATTTTCTCATCGTCGAAAATCATTTCAAATTGTGGATCCAAACTTTTCAATTCAAAAAAATCGGATATTTTACTGCCAAAATCGGCAAAAAATTCCTCTATAATATCAGGCATCCAGTACCAGCTCGGCCCCATATCGAAGGTATAGCCGTTATCTGTCACGAATTGCCGCGCACGACCACCCGGCTGATGGTGTTGCTCAAAAACGTGCACCTCATTTCCGGATTGTGTTGCGTATGCCGCAGCAGACAGCCCCGAAAAACCCGATCCGATAACCGCTATTTTTTTTCCTGTGTTCATAGTTTCCTTCTTATTTGTAAAAGTTTATTGCTCTTTTACCATTTTATCGAGCAGGTTTTCATTGGGTATATTTTTATTGTAAATAGGTTGATGGAAAGTGTGTAACTTATCCAAAAGCCGAATGAGTTCTATCTTTTCCGGATGGGTTAAATCGCCCGATACCACATCGGTTGCCTGGCGAATTTTTGGCATAACGCTATCCAGTGCCTGCAATCCTTTCTCATTGACATTCAGTATTTTGCTTCGTTTGTCAATTTCGGAATCAGTTTGATCAATCCATCTTTTTGCGATCAAGCGGTTAATGATTTGCATTCCCACGGGTTTTTCATGCACGTTCTTTTTGATGAGGTCCATTTTTGAAATATTTGGGTTGAATTTCAACACAATGAGATAGATCGCATCTTCCTGCGTGGAGAAATCCGACCCGGAAATGGCCGATTTAAAATAGTTTTTACCAAAGCGGTTCATGTGTACAATGGCCGTAGCAATCACACTCTCGGGACTTCTTCCACTATTTTTCCCTTCCCAATGTGGTTCTTTTCTTTCGGAATTGGTTTTGGAAGTATCGCTTATCCATTTTTTAAAACCTTCGATGGTTTCTGGATAAACATCCTTTTCAGAATTTGATTTTTCAAACTCATAACTCAGGTCAATTAAATCTTTTACTAGATGATAATTCATTTTAATATTTCGGGATCAACCTTTTTTAGAATACAATAATGCTTTTAAGGTCATTTTAGCCACAAAAGTAATGGAGATTAATCAGACAAAACAAATATTTAGTATATTTTTATACTTTTTTGTATTGTGATTGAAAAACTTTTGTTAGATGGAAATGGGAAATACCGGGCTTGCTTCTATAATTCGGTTAAAAAGCTTCAACCATCAACATTTTAGAAAAAAGAATTTAGGTGTTTTCCGTGTTAAAAAAGAAAAACTCAACAATACATAGAAATCAGTAATGTTGATATTTACCTTACGGTTGTTGACGTGGTAACCAAAATTAAAAATTTGAAAGTTTTGCGAATAGAAATCGCATCGTGCAGCAATCTATTTCATTTCAAATCATTCATCTCTTCCAAAAGACGGTTCAGTTCTTTTACTTCTTTTTTATCCAAATTGGCAACCAATTTTTTTTCCAGTTTTATGAATTTTGGGTCGATTTCCGAGAGTAAATCCATGCCTTTTTGGGTAATTGCTATTTCCACCTTGCGCCTATTTTCTTTTGGAATGCTGCGTTCGGCCAAGTCTTTTTCGATCAATTTATCCAATAAACGTGTGGTGTTGCTGGTTTTGTGGATCATCCGTTCTTGGACGTTTTTTAAATTCACGGATTTTCCTTCTTGTCCCCGCAAAATGCGCAGCACATTGAACAAAGGTTCTGAAATGCCATAAGGCCGGAGCAAATCGTTTATTTCGCGTTTGATCTTTCCCGCCAAAACCAAAATATTTATGATTGATTTTAACCGGACCGGTAATTTTTTGTTGGTCTTAAGAAAGTGTTCAATGTTCATTGTAAATAGTTAATATAGCGCAAAAACACCTTATTTTTCAAGGAGCGCGTTAATAGAAAGGCAGAGCTTGGAGCTATTTTTTTTTCAGCTCGAAAAAGACTTCGACACTTACTTCCTTGGCCACTTTTTCCCGAACGATACCGGGAATTTCAATATTAAAATCTTTGGGGTATAGGACAAAATTTGAGCGAAGTTGAATTGTACTTCCTTTTTTTGAAATTTGTAACGGAAGCGTAAGGGTTTTGGTGGTTCCGTGAAAAGTTAATTGAGCCTTTAACGAAAAGGGAGTAGGGGTTTCCGACAGTTTTTCAAGTGAAAAACCTTCGATTTTTCCTTTTAATGTTGCTTTTGGATATTTGACGGACTCGGCATAGTTTTCATTGAAATGTTCCTCCATCAAGGCGTTTTCAAATCGAAATCCCCGAACCAACGCCAATGCCGCTATGTCGCCATTTTGCGGATTGAGTATTGCGGTCACCGCATTGTTTTCGGCGGCGACGGGTTCAAAAGAAGGCACGGAGGCTTCGAACCGGATTTCCCCGGTGCGGGTCAAAAAACGTTCTTGGGAATGAAGGTTGAACGCAACCCCCAAAATCAATAGTAATATCCAATTTTTCATAGGTACAGGATTTTAATTCAAAAACTATTCCAATAAGCCTTCCGCTTCCCATTGCACGATGATATCGATCAAATTTTGTGGCAAACGCGGCCCGCCAAGTGGCATTGCTCCAGGTGTTCCTTCGGGTCGTTGTATGCGGTCCAACAATCCACGTGTTTCCACAGCATTTTTTACAAACTCATAGGTGGTCAACGGCATTGGCGCGCCATTTACCGGAGGATTCGAGTGGCACCGCACGCAGTTGTTGGTGGTTATCGGCCGAACATGTTCGGTGTAGGTGATTTGCTCAATTTCAACCGGTTCTGTCAAATCATCGGTGCTTGCCGTGGTACAGCCCATAATACATAAAACGCCAGCTAACAATGCAGCTCTTTGGAAGAAAATAATTTTCATAAAAAATGTTTAATAAGTGTAAATGTAATTATTTTTTTTAAATTTGTTGGTATAACAGTTGTTTTAACAAGTATTTTTATGCTCAAAAAATTGATTTTCATATTGGTAGGAATTGCCATCGTGGGTTTTTTGGGGTATAATTATATTTATAAGGAACACCGGAACATTGCCGAAGAGGAAGCAGAATATGTGGTGAGCGCAGATATGTTGGTGGAGGGCTTTATGGAAAACCCTGAAATGGCCGAACAAAAATATTTAAACAAAGCCATTGCGGTCACCGGAAAAGTAACAAGTATCAATAAAAACAACCTGACTTTGGACAACAGCGTTTTTTGCCAATTTGAAAAGCCCGTTGAAGGTGTCGTGCTTCATTCCACGGTCAAAGTCAAGGGCCGTTGCATAGGTTTTGACAGTTTATTGGGGGAAATTAGGTTGGATAATTGTTCTATATTAAAATAATAGTAACCTTAAAACCAAAACAATGAAAAAAACAGTATTTTTTACGATTGCATTATTCGTAGGACTTGGAGCCTATGCGCAACAAACCCACCAACTCAATTGGGCGATGGGGGTCCAAGCGGATCTTACCATTGACAAGGGTGACACAGTAGAATGGACCATGTCCGACGGCGTACAACACACGGTCACCAGCGATGCCGGTAGCACCGAATCCTTTAACAGTGGAACAAAAAACCCTGGGGAAACCTTCTCCTTTACTTTTACCGTTGTAGGTACAAACCCATATGGTTGTAATTTCCATACAAACATGAGTGGAACTATTACCGTTCTGGCGTTAAGCATTGACGAGCGCAGTATACGGGAATTTAGTATCGTTCCCAACCCTGCTACTTCCGAAATTGCCATTGAATTGCCCAGTCAAATTGAAAACGGAAGAGCAAGCATTTACAATATTTTGGGAGAAATGCTATACAGCCAACCACTAAATTCGTTGAACACTACTATCAATATCGCTGCTTGGAGTGATGGTGTTTATTTGATAAAAATTGGCAATGGCAATGTATCCACCACCAAACGCTTTATTAAAAAATAAGTTGCCTCCATATTTTCAAGGCCATCAACAAAATGATGGCCTTTTTTTTAATTCTGAACCCTATGAAATTATTATTAAAGCTTTTTTTTCTGTTTCCGTTGACGGCGTTTCCACAAAACGATTTGTTATCGGAAATAGCAATCGATTCCACTCACGTTTATGCCGAAGCGGCCTTCAAAGGAATGAAAATTGTCAATTTTGAATCCACCAAACTTATCGGAAAAAAACAACTCACCTTTGTGGTCGCGCATCGTTTCGGAAGTATTGAAAACGGCTTCGACACCTTTTTTGGGTTGGACGATGCCGTGACGCGGATCAAATTTATTTATGGACTCTCGGATGCGATCAATATTAGTGTTTCCCGGAGTTCCTATCGAAAAATTTATGATGCCTCCATAAAATACCGTTTGTTGCGGCAAGAAAAAAACGGGTTTCCATTTACGATCGTCGGGTACAACAGTATGTTGGTGAACACTGGTTTGGAAGAAGAAAACTTGCCCAAATTGGAGTTTAAGCACCGACTGGGCTATACCACGCAATTATTGATTTCGCGGAAATTTTCCCCAAAATTTTCATTGGAATTGGCACCGACCTATTTTCACAACAATTACGTGGTCGTTAACTCACAGGACAATTCGCAATTTGCACTTGGAATGGGAGGCCGGTATAAAATTGGAAAACGTTGGTCCATCAATGTAGATTATGGCTTGCATTTGAACCGCTCCGACGATTCGCCTTTTCGAAACCCGCTGTCCATTGGCGTGGATTTGGAAACCGGCGGCCACGTGTTCCAAATGCATTTTACCAATGCGCAACCGATGTTGGAAAATTATTATTTGAGCCGCGCCACCGGCGACTGGACGGAAGGACAAATTTATTTCGGGTTCAATTTAAGTCGGTATTTTTAAGGGAAATGTTGTTGTTTCCAAAAAATCACCGCTCCAATTTTACCCGGTAACCTTCCAACAAATGCAGGTATTTTTCTGAAAAGAAATCAATGTCATCGAATTCTTCTTGCCGCATTTTTTTGTTTTCGAAACGTTTGAAACTTTTTACGAACCGGCGAATGTCGTCGTCGTTTTTTAAAATCAAGCCGGGGATTTTTATTGTTTTTCCGTTGCTGTTTTGCGCCACCAAAGTGAAATAGGAAGAGTTGCAATGTTTCACTTTTCCGGTTCGAATATTTTGTGCTTCCACCCGAATCCCCACTACCATTGAGCTGGTTCCCACATAATTGATCGAAGCTTTCATCGTAACGAGTTCGCCAATTTCGATGGGCGCCAAAAAATCGACCGTATCGACGCTGGCCGTCACGCAATATTCCCCGGAATGTTTCGAAGCACAAGCAAAAGCGATTTGGTCCAACAACGATAAAATGAACCCGCCGTGGATTTTCCCATTAAAATTGGTGTAGGAGGGAAGCATCAATTGCGACATGGTAATTTGGGAATCTTCGATGTTTTTATAATTGGTTTCTTCCATGTTTTTTTTTGAAATTAATAAATATGGACAAGCCTTTGTTTTATAAGGGATAGATAACCGCAAAGCTCGCCAAAAAAAAATTCGCAAAGGGCGCAAAGGTTGAAAAATAAATAGCTAACACTTTGCGATCTTTGCGTAAAACCTGCCCGTCCGGCAGGCGGGCTCTGAGGCCTTTGCGGTTAAATCTATTTTATTCAGTTCATTTAAATAATGGATTCAGACTGATTTAGTTACCATTTTTTTAATCTTCTTCCTCCTCGTTTTCACCTGCGCGCAAAATCAATTTTTGATCGACTTGTTTGCTGGCTTTTGCACCGAGTTTTTTCAAGTGTTCCACGCGTTTTATCAAATTTCCTTTGCCGGTCAGTTTTTTCATCGCTCCTTCGTAGGTGTTTTGCACGGTTCCAATTTGCCGACCGACTTTCAACAATTCGTCGGTCAAATTGGTGAAGCTGTCGTACAAAGCGCCGGCTTGGGTCGCAATTTCAATGGCGTTTTGTTTTTGTTTTTCGTTTTGCCACATACTGTCGATGGTTTTTAAAACCGCCAAAAGCGTGGTCGGGGTTACGATGATAATATTTTTCTCGAACGCATCGGAATATAATTTTGGATATTCATTGGAAGCAATGGCAAACGCCGCTTCAATAGGGATGAACAATAACACAAAATCCGGGCTTTCCATTTGGTACAACTGATGGTAATCTTTTTTTCCCAGTTCTTCCACGCGTTTGCGAACGGATAATAAGTGGTTTTTTAAATGATTGATTTTTTCGGCATCTTCCATTTCGTTGATGTAGCGTTCGTAGGCGTTCAGCGAAACCTTGGAATCGACGATCATTTTTTTGTCGCCCGGCAAATGGATCACCACATCGGGCATTACCCGTTTTCCGTCTTCATTGGTAAAGTTTTGTTGAACAAAATATTCGCTGTCTTTTTGAAGCCCGCTGCGTTCCAAAACGCGTTCCAATACCATTTCGCCCCAGTTTCCCTGCAATTTGGTGTCGCCTTTCAACGCTTTCGTAAGGTTGACGGCTTCTTGGCTTATTTTTAAATTTTGTTCGTTCAAAAACCGCAATTGCGTTCCCAGTTCGGCATGGCGTTGGGTGAAATCTTTGCTGTTTTTGTCCACTTTGTCCTCGAAAGTTTTTATTCTTTCACCAAGCGGTTTTAGAATGTTTTCGATATTCTCTTTGTTTTGCGAGGTGAATTTGACCGATTTTTCTTCCAATATTTTATTGGCCAAATTCTCAAATTCCTTGGTGAATTTTTCCTGCAATTTTTCCACTTCCGCTTTTTGCTCCTCATTTTTTTGCCGAAGGTTGTCAAATTCTGCTTCGCGGCGGGTCAGTTCATTTTGGATACGTTCTTTTTCTGCGCGTTTTTCTTCAAGGTCCACTTTCAAATCCCCGATCTCCGTTTGTTGCTGCTCCAGTTGCGACTGCAAGTGGTTGTTGCGTTCTTCCAAAGTGCTTGTGGCGGAAGAATGTTGTGATTTCGAGAGGGTTTTTCCGAGGTAAACGCCAATTAAAATGGCAACGATAATGACAATTCCAACGATAAAATATTCGCTCATGGGATGTTTTTTTCAAAGATAGTATTTTGAATTTATTTAGGCACAAAGCCTTTAAACAACAAAAAAACTGCTCAAAACTTTAATAGTAATGAACAGTTTTAAATTATTTTTTTTCGCGTTTTTTATTCTGGAAGTGGCGCTCCCACAGCAAGATCGCATCGGTGGCCCGGTTGTCCGTGAGGCGGATTAACGTTGACGTTGCTTTGTTGTTTTGGTTGGCTGTTCAATGGCTGGCCAACAGCAATGTCGCATCGGTGGCCCGGTTGTCCATGTGGCGGGTTCAATGCCACTTCGTTTTCTGAGGTTTTTTCAGGAGTTGCCGCTGCATCGCTTTTTTGTTCCACAGCTGTTTCGTCTTTTATTTTTTCTTCCGTTGTGTTGGCTTCTTTGCAAGCAAGGGTGAAAACAGCAATTACTGCAAGGAGCAAAATTGGTTTTAAGGTTCTAAAGTTCATGGTTTTTTCTTTTTTTATTAGCTGTCCAAGATACGAAACAATCCGTAATAAAAAGTAATTTTTTAAGCCAAAAAAGGGTCAGGGAATATAATGGAAAACAGCAAAAAGAACCTTATTTTTTCACCTGAAAACTTTTTGTTTCCGGATGAAATTGAATGCTCTCCGAGGGGAACAAAACTTCAAAAATTCCACTTTCAATCAGTTCATTGGGCGTTCCTTGGATTGCTTTTTGATTGTTGACCAAAATTATTTTATTGCAAAGTTGCAACGCCAAATTGATTTCGTGCGAAGCGAAAACAATTGTTTTTTGAGTTTGTTGGGTCAGTTTTTTCAACAACTGTAACACATGGATTTTGTGGTACAAATCCAAATGCGTGGTGGGTTCGTCCATAAAAATCAACGAAGTATCTTGTGCCAAAGCGCGTGCGATCATTGTTTTTTGCAACTGTCCGTCGCTTAATTCACCGCATTTTTTTTGTTTCAAATCTTCTATTTCCACTTGCTCCAAAGCTATGTTCACCGCCTGCCGATCATTTTCTGAAAGTGTCCCAAGCCAGTTGGTGTAGGGTTGGCGCCCCAGAGCCACGAGTTCAAAAACGCTCAGGTTTTTTGAAAATAATTGGTTGGTCAACACCACGCTGATCGTTTCGGAAAGTTGCTTGTTGGAATATTTTTCCAGCGGAACAGCTTGCAGTGAAACAGCTCCGTTTAAAGTTGGTAGATCGCCGGTCAAGGTTTTTAACAAAGTAGATTTCCCGGAACCGTTTACGCCAATAACTGCTGTCAGTTCTCCTGTTCGCAACGAAAGTTCAATTTCCGATGCCACCACGATTTTCTTTTTTTTGTGGCGGTAACCGATTTCCAATTGTTCGGTTTTTAAAAGGAATTGATTTTCGTTCGACTTCATAATTTTCTATTTTTCATCGTCATAATCGTTAGTTGAAAACAATGCATTTTTCACTTAATTGTCAGTTTAGCATTTTTGTACGCATTACGTTTATACAATGTTGGCAACTTTTTCTACTAGGTTTCTTTCCATTTGCCTTTTTCTTTGGCTATTTCTATAAATTTTAGTCCGTGTTCTGTCATTAGGCCTTTTTTAATCATTCGTTCTGCTCGTTCAATGTTTCTGTCGCTCCAATTGCTCCTTTTCGGATTCCTTGGCGTAAATGTTAAATAATAACTTTCATTGTCCCGTTTTTTACAAAGGCTATCAATCCAACCAAAACAAACAGCTTCTTCTGTTGCTTCGATTAAACTGACGCAGGTTTTTGTACTGTTCTTTTTGTGAAGTATTAACCAAACGGACTTTTCAGTTTCACAGTTTTCACTTAGCCAGTTTCGCCACTCTTTTCTTGTTTTAAAATATACCGCTGGTTTGCCGTCTTTTAATTCCATTGTTCCGCATTCTTTTTGTTCAACATTTCAAGAAAATGATTATTGGTTGAACATTGCGTCCGCATAAAAAATTAACTATTGAAAGTCCTCTCAGTTTTATTTTGTCATTTCTTCGCTTTTACAACTGCAAGATTGTTGATTATTTTCCAATGATTGTCCACGTCCAATACGAGTGAATTATAGGAAATAAAATCATTTTCGGCACTTTCAATCCGCAATTTAACCGAAGCAATTTTTCCGCTTTGGTCAAGTTGTTCGATTTCCATTTTTCGTGGCAGTCCGCCAAAAACTCCGCTTTTGATGTTATCCAAGTATTCTTTTTTATCAATTATGGCAACTCCCGATGTTCCCATAAACCCGTTGTTCGTTACTCGAAAATCTTTATGGAGGACTTTGTCCAAAAGTTGAACATCACTGTTATCCCCACCTTTTACAAAGTCGATGATTACTTGCTTTATTTTTTCTGTATCGTTCATTTTAATTTGGATTCAGTTTTTTGGTAGCTATTAAATAACCTAACCTGTTGTTCATTTGGAATAAAATTTAAATTTGTTTATAAAAAATTCTCGTTTTTTACCCCAAACCCTAAAGGGAGAACAAGAATTTTTCCTGATTCACCCTTTAGGGAGGGGCAAAAATTAGGAAAAAGTCGTCTAAATGCACAACAGGTAACCTAGTAACTCAATAACTGTTCTCAATTTTTATTGTTTTTCTAATCTATGAATTTTCTCCGATGGTGGCTTAATTTCCACAACGTTCAAAAAATCATTTTTTTCTTCCGAACCAACAGCCAAATCACCACCGGGGCGCCGAAAATAGAAGTTATTGCGTTGATGGGCAAAGTATATGCATTTCCGGGCAATTGCGAAATTATGTCGCAAAGCAGCATTAAAATGGCTCCGAAAATAAGCACCGACGGCACCAAAATTAAATGATTGTTGGAGGAAATAATCTGACGGACCAAATGCGGCACCGCCAAACCCACAAAAGCAATCGGACCCGCGAAAGCGGTGATGCTCCCGGCCAGCAAACTGGTGGCCACGATTACCAAAATACGGTTTTTTTTGATAGCAACCCCGAGGCTTTTTGCGTATTGTTCGCCCAACAGCAAAGCGTTTAGGTTTTTAATGCAAAAAATACTGATAAAAATTCCCCCTGACCAAAAGATGCACAGAAGGCCCACTTCCGCCCAAGACAAATTTCCCAAACTGCCAAACGACCAAAAAACATAACGCTGCAAATTACTGGCTGGGCTGAAATAGGATAGCACACTCACCACGGCAGCGGTAAGGCTGGCGAACATCAATCCGATAATCAAAATCGCCATGGTATCGCGCAGTTTGAACGAAGCGGCGAGTACGGCAAAAAGGACGAGCAAACTGCCCAAACTTGCGGCAAGGATCAAACTCCATTTGGAAAGTAGGAGTGTTCCGATAATTCCGCCGGCCAATGTTCCGCCCATTAAAACCATTGCAACGCCCAAACTTGCGCCACTGCTCAACCCCAAAACATACGGCCCGGCCAATGGATTTCTGAACAAGGTTTGCATCAAAAGTCCACTCAGCGCCAATCCGGAACCAACGAGGATCGCGGTGATTGCTTTGGGAAGCCGATATTCCAAAATAATGTATTTCCAACTTTCGTGCGCAACGTTTCCATCGGTCAAAGCGGCCAAGGTTTCGGAAAACGGGATGTTCACGGAACCCAAACTGATGTTCAACAACACAATTCCCAGAAAAAGAACCCCAATTCCCACGAAAGCGGGAATCTTTGTTTTTAAATTTCCCGTTTGGATTGTTTCATTTTTGGCTTTCAATTCTTTCATTCCAAGGATTTAAAAAACGTCAATTCATAGTCGGGCAGCAATTCCGGATGAAAAATTTTGATTAAATCTTTCAATACCAAATCCGGGCGGTTCGGTGCGAATTCATAGTACAAAACACCGCCGGTCGCGCCGGTGACACCTGCATAATTATAGATTTTTTTAGCCTGAAAGGCTTTGAATTTTTTGTAATGTTCCGAACTGCTCAGCAATTGTTCGTAGCTGGTAAAATTTCCTGGAGCAATCCAAATATCGGCATCTTTGGCTTGCTGAAAAACCTGCTCGAACGAAAGTGCCAACGATCCATTCCCATGGGTTTCGGCATAAAAATAATTTCCTCCTGCAGCTTTGATAAATGCTGCCTGCCAACTTTCGCCGGAAGGCAAATACCAACGGTCGCGGTACATTGCGCCAGAAAGGACGGTCGGTTTTTGGTTTGCGGATTTCGTCAACTTTTTCGCTTGCAAATAGGCTTTTTCTATTTCTTGAAAAGCGGCTTTTGCTTCGGGAAGTTTGTTATAAAACGCCCCGAAAAACTTGATCCATTCGGCTTTTCCCAAAGGGTTTTTCTCGGTCCAATCGCTGTTGTACACCACGGGAATTCCGCTTTTTTGAAGTATTTGGAACGCTTTGTTATTTCCGTTCACCGAAAATCCCACGACCACGTCGGGTTGGAGTTCCAACAAAATTTCGGTATTCAGGGATTGATTGCTGCCCAATTCTTGAATTTTTCCGGCTTCGATCAATGCGCGGGTTTTTTCGGAGGAAATATAATCCAAAGTTGGAAAACCGACCAAAGTTTTTGCAACCCCCAAACGTTCCAATGAAGGAATGTGCGTGGTCGAAGTCACCACAATTTCGTCGATCGGAACCGTTATTTTTTCATCATATTTTAATTTCCCGGGAACAATTGCATCTTTTTCGGCCAAAAGATAGGTGAATTTTTTTTCGGTTTCCGGCCAGGCATTTTTTACGGTTACCAATTTGAAATCATCGTATTCCATAATTTCGAAACCTTTGGCATAATCGACTAAAAGCGTATCGCCTTGGGAAAGGATTTCGGTTGTTGAACGTTTGGGATTATTTTGGCAGGAAAACAAACCAAAACCGATAAATAGAAGCACTGTTTTTTTGAACACGACACTGTTTTTTGTGGAACAAAAGTAAGATTATTTCCATTTTGATCGGTGCACAAAAAGAAATGTTTACTTTTGCAGCATAATTTTGGTTCGATGCGATTGCACTGATTTCATCGATTAAAAGGGAATTCCGTGAAAAACGGAAGCTGTTCCCGCAACTGTAAGCTATAAATTCCTGCGAAGGCAGGAATCTCGTTTTTTTCAACACAAAAAGTCGAAAAAAACTTGTTGCCAAACTTAAAAACCACTGTCTCGAGTACTCGGGATGGGAAGGTAGCAACAAAAAGCAAGCCAGGAGACCTGCCAAAATGAAACCCTAAAAAATAGAAGGCTTTCGGGAAAAAGGCCGGCTTGTTATGAAATACTTGTTTCTATATTTTTCGTTGTTTCTTTTCGCATTGCCCGTTTTTGCCCAAAACGATACGATCACCGTTTTGGAAAAAGTGGTGCTGCAAAGTTCGACCTTGGAAGAATTTTCGAACACACAGCACGTTCGCGTTTTGAGCGATTCCCTCTTGAAAAACAACCCACCACTGTTGACCGATGTTTTAAAATTCCACACGCCCATTTATTTCAAAGAAAACGGATTGGGAATGGTTTCGTCGGTTTCGTTTCGGGGAACCACCGCATCGCAAACGGCCGTGGTTTGGAACGGCATCAACATCAATTCGAAGTTCAACGGGCAAACCGATTTCAACGCGATCAACATCAGCGGCTTTGACAAAATTTCGGTGCGAAGCGGTGGAGGCAGCGTGCTTTACGGAACGGGGGCAATCGGCGGAAGCGTTCATTTGCGCAACGAATTTCGATTTGAAAAAGGGGTTGAAAACGAACTGAAATTGGCCTATGGAAGTTTCAACACCTTTGATGGGCGTTACGGATTATCGTTTTCCAACAGCAAAACCAACCTTCAGGTAAATGTGGCCCGAACGAGTTCCGACAACGATTATCCTTATCCGGACAGCGACCGGAAAAACTTGAACGGACAATATTACAACACGAGTGCAAAAGTGAATTTCGCATACAAAATCGACCAAAACAACATTCTTAAACTCTACACCTCCATTTTTGATGACGAACGTCATTTTTCATTGATCCGTCCAACGGAAAACCGAACGAAATACCAAAATTTCCACGCTTGGAATTTAATCGTCTGGGAGAGCCGTTTCGGACGTTTTTCTTCTGATTTAAAATTGGCGTATTTGAATGAAAAATTCAGCTATTTCCCAACTATTGAAAACAATTCACACACCAATGGAACGGCGGAAACTTGGATCGCAAAATATAATTTGGGAACTGATTTCGACCATGGAATGGAAATCCATGGGTTGTTGGATTATTCGTACACAAAAGGGCAGGGGACAAACATTCCTGAAAATTATCAGAAAATCGGTTCGGTCGGAGTTTTAATGAAACAACGGGTTTCCAATCGGTTTTTGTACGAGATTGGAGCGAAAAAAGAATTTACCGAAAACTACGAAAGTCCCTTTTTGTTTTCTGCGGGAACGGTTTTCAATGCTACCGATTTTTACTCGTTAAAACTGAATTTTTCCAAAAATTACCGGATTCCGACATTCAATGATTCGTATTGGCAGGGAAGTGGCAACACGGATTTGAAACCGGAAACTTCGCATCAGGCGGAAATTGGAAATTATGTTAATTGGAAGAATTTCGACTTTTCGATAACTGCTTATTTCATCGACATTCAAGATATGATCCGGTGGCTTCCTGCAGAAAACGGAATGTGGGAACCCGAAAATACCGCCAAAGTGCAAACCTATGGATTGGAGTCCAATGCAAATTACCACAAAAATATCGGGAAGCACCACTTCAGCTTGCATGCAAGTTACGGCTACACCATTTCAGAAAACGAAAAAACGGGAAAACAATTAATTTATGTACCGTTTCACAAAGCCACGGCAAGTTTTGCCTACCACTTTCAACGATGGGGCTTGACCTACAATTTTTTGTACAATGGCGAAGTTTTTGCGCGTACTGACAACAACCCCAACTACAATATTCCGGCATATCAAGTTTCTAATGTCGATGTTTTTTATCGTTTCGGAAAGAAAATCCGCCTCAAAATCGGTGGAAAAATAAAAAACCTGTTCAACGAAAAATACCAAAGCGTTGAAAACCGATTTTTTCCCGGGCGGAATTATACCTTGTATTTAATCTTTAAATTTTAATAAAAATGAAAAAAGTTTTTTTTGCCAGCTTGTTGAGTATGTTTTTTTTAATGTCCTGCAGTAACGACGATACGTTCGATCCAATCGATGATCCAAATTTGGTGTTCGACAACGGATTTTTTGTGTTGAATGAAGGAGCGTTTGGTGGCGCCCCGGGAACTGCGACTTTTGTAAGCAATAACCTGGAAACCGTGGAGCATGAAATTTACATGGCTGCAAATCCAACGAAAGAATTGGGCTTGGGAACTGTTTTGCAATCCATGTTTTTTCATGGGGAAAATGCGTACATCATTTCAAACGGCTCCAATGTAATTACCGTCGTAAATCGATATACTTTTGAATTTGTGGGGGAAATAACCGGAGGTTTGAACGCACCTCGATATGGTGCCGCGGTCAATGGAAAAGCCTATGTGACCAATCAGGCCGGTTGGCAAACTTCGGAAGATGATTTTATAGCGGTGATCAATTTGGAAACCTTAGAAGTGGAAGAAACTGTTTTGGCAAACGCGCCAGTGGAATATATTTTGGAAGAAAATGATAAGTTGTACATTCAAAATGCCGGTTATGGAATCGGAAATGAAATTTCGGTATTGGACCCTGCCACCAATTCAATTACAGCAAGCATTACGGTCGGGGAGGGGTTGAATTCCATCGAGATTGAAGACAACACATTGTACGCTTTGAGCAGTTCCAAAATTGAAAAAGTTGATCTGTCGAGTTTGGGCGTAACCACATTGGCCTCTTTTCCAACTGATTTTGGAAGTGTTTCGAATTTGGAAGTAGAGAACGGTGAAATTTATTTCACTTCGGGCGACAAGATTTATTCCATGGCGATCGGCGCTTCGCAAATACCGGCCAACCCGATCATTGATTACAACAGCAATTCTGAATTTGGGGCGATGTACGGCTTTGAGGTGGAAGAGAATAGAATTTTTATTGCCGAAGGCGGCGATTTTGCTTCTTCCAGCTACGTTAAAATTTATTCCATTTCTGGCGATTTGGAAAAAGAAATCAACGTTGGCGTGGCACCGAACGGGTTTTATTTCAACAATTGATTCTAAAATCTGGCAGGGTTCAAAATCCTGTCAGGTTTTTTACCTAATCAATTTCAATATCGGCAATTTTTTCATGTTTGTAATAGAATTCCAATTTGGGGTTTTGTAATTCATTGAGTATCACGAAAAACATATCCGACGTAAATCGCCTCAATGTTGTCGGTCCATAATATACCACACTAATTTTTGGTTTGTTTTTGTTGATTGAAAAATTGGTGGGAATTTCTATATTCTGATAGCCATCAAAATTATATGCTTCAAAAGAATCGGGAACACTGGGATCATATTTAGGCACATCGGGCCAAGGTTTCCCCCGTTTGTTTAGAAGCTGCGTTTTCAGCAATTTGTTGCTTTCTGGCGGTATGCCTATTGAAAATCCTTTATAACCCATGTAATCGGCTATCCGGTACCGAACTTTGTTTTTGGTATCTATCAATGAAAAAGCATTGATATCAACCGGTTTGTCGTTGAGCGATTTGATTTTGCAACGGATCAAAATTTTTTTTAGTTCGTCGCCTTTGACTTTGTTCGACTGGTTGGCATTGAAAAATTTTGCGGCTTCTTTGGACCTTTTAAAGGTGATTTGCAAGCTATCATTTGTAACAATTTCCTGTCCATTGATTGCAAATGAAATTAGAAAAGACAATAGGAATATTTTTTTCATGCCATGGTTTATATAAACGGAATTAAACATTGTGATAAGGTATTACAATTTTCTTTGCGAATTGTACAAATGTATAAAAACCTTTCAAAAAGTTGGGCTGGGGTTGCCCAAGGATTAATTTTGTAAATTCTTACGAAATATATTCCCTTTAAATCATTAATTGATCGAGATTATTATCTTTGCAAACCGAAATTGGTCGCGTAGCTCAGCTGGATAGAGCATCCCGATTGGAAAAATGGGGCCGGTTACGGTTACAAAATGAAACTTGGCACAAAAAACATGGTCGCATAGCTCAATTGGATAGAGCACCTGCCTTCTAAGCAGGCGGTTGCAGGTTCGATTCCTGCTGCGATCACGAATAAAAATTCAATGAATTTTTATACCTACATTCTTTATTCTGAAACACTCGATAAATTCTATATTGGGCATACTGGGGATTCCCTTGAAGAACGTATCAGAAAACATTTATCCGATCACAAAGGATTTACAGCAAGGACAAAAGATTGGAAATTGTTCCATAGTGAAACCTACCCCTCCAAGGCTTTGGCATATCGACGTGAGTTGGAAATCAAAAAAAAGAAGTCCCGAAAGTACATTTTGGGGTTGAAACACTCAATTGGATAGCGCATCCCGATTTACAATCGGGACGGTCACAGGTTCGAATCCTGTCGCGATCACGACAAGCAAGAAACCACGTTCATTTTTTTGAACGTGGTTTTGTGTTTTTGGGAACGTTGAAAACTTTTGTTTTCAAAAGTGGACAAAAATACAAAGCGAGCAGTGATAGCTGCGTGGATTCTTATTTGCAACTTTAAACTTATTCAGGATCGATGGAATCAATCCTGTCGCGATCACGAATGAAAAAAGAAATCTCGAAAGTACATTTTGGGGCTGAAACACTCAATTGGGTAGCGCATCCCGATTTCCAATCGGGACGGTTTCGGCTTCTTCTTTTTCTTTTTTGGAGCGATGAATGACCAAGTAGGGAAGCGTTTTGCTGATGTGCAAAAAACCACCGCCGGGAAGCACGCGATCGATACCATCTTGCGCTTCCAATTCTGTTAAAATATTGGCAATGGTTTTTTTGTTCAAAACCGGTATATCGCGGTTTTTTTCTTTTTGCATGATTTCCTTTTTTTATCAAGAAGAAAAAAAATCGAGTCCAACAAGCGGTGAAACAGCTATTTATAAATGTCCATGGGTTTGATGGTTCTCGAATGTGATAGATTGGTTTCGAGTAAAATTAAAAAGAATAAACCTGATTGGGAGTACTTTTGTAGGCTTTTGCTTTTATTTAAGAAACGACGGGAATTATTTTTCTTCGGATCCCAATTCGTCTTCTTTTGGGTCCACGCCGGTCAAAAAACTTGTGTCCGATGGAAGTTCGTAGGTCTGCAAATAGAAGTAAGGGATCGCGGCCAACAAATGTTCAAAAATATCGCCGGCGGTGTTTTCATAGACCAGCCAGCTCGTGTCATTGCTGAAGGCATAAATTTCCAACGGGATTCCTTGCGGTGTCGGGTCTAGCAAACGGCCCATCATACTGAAATCTTTGTGAAGCCCCGGATGTTGCTTCAAATATAAATTGACATATTTCCGATAGACCCCCAAATTGGTCAAATTTCGATTATTGACGGTTCGCCCGTCGGATTTATCATTTTTTGCTTTGGCCCCATGTTCTTCAAGCCACTTGGAAAGGTATTCTTTCAGCAAACCAATTTTTTTCAGTTTATCGATTTCTTCAACCGATAAAAAACGAACGCACGAAATTTGAATAATAATTGGCCGTTTGATCCTTCTTCCGCCCATTTCCTGCATTCCGCGCCAATTGGTGAACGATTCTGAATTCAAATAATACGTGGGCACGGAAGTGACCGTCATATCGAAATTTCGAATCAGCACGGTGTTCAGGTTGATTTCGATCACGTCGCCATCGGCACCGAATTTTTCCATGGTGATCCAATCGCCGATGCGGACGGTGTCGTTGATGGAAATTTGGATACTGGCCACAAACCCGAGGATGGTATCTTTGAAAATAAGCAAGATAATCGCCGAAATTGCGCCGAGTGCAGTCAAAAATTCCCAGGGGGTTTCGCCAGTGAGCAGTGAAAAAACCAAAATAAAGCCCAACAACCAAATAAAAAGCATCACCACTTGCACATAGCTGTCCACGGGTTTGTTTTTGAACGATTCCAAGGTTTTCAAATAGCTGTTGATGGTGTTGAAAAACCCGCGCACCGTCAAAATGATCGCAAAAAGGATCAATATGCTCAAAAATGTTTGAATGTTATCGATGTAATCCGGGAAATCCGAAAAAATGAAGGGCACAAAACCTTTGACGATAAAAAGCATCACCAAGTTGGTCAGTTTGATAAAAACGCGGTTTTCGATGAAATAATCATCAAATTTTGTTTCCGAGCGTGAAAATGCTTTTTGAAAAACTTTGACCAGCACAATGCGGAGGATTTTGCTAAAAAAATAGGCCACCACCAAAACGCAGACCAAGTTCAACGTAATGTTCAGAAACAGGGCCAAATTGTCGGAAAGCCCTAGGTCTGTGAACAATCGAAAAAAATAACGCGATAATTTTTCAAATTCCATAGCCACAAATTTATATAAAAAAAGCAAGGGTATTTACTTTTTTGTAGGGAGACATTATCTTAATGCTGTATATAAATTTATAATAGCCTTTAAATGTAGTATATAAACCTGTTTTTCTTCCTGAACATTAAAAACCGAAACCGAATTGAGGTTGAACTAATATTGATAACACCCACATCTTTTTCTATTGGACATCAAAGAAGTTCTAAAATTGAGGCTAAATGAATGTATCCCACCGTTATACTTTATGAATTTACTAACCGCAGTATCATATGCATAACCAAACATAAAATTTTCCATAAACCGTATTCCCACAAAAGCCCCTATCGACACATCGACTTCGAAATTTATTCCCACATAAAATTTTTCTTCCCAATTTGCGTTCACGGAAGCCAAAGTGCTGACGGGCGCTCCTTTTGCAATCCGTGTCATCAAACTTGGCCGTAAATTGATTTTTTCATAGAGCTTGAAATTATATCCTGTTGACAAAAAAAGGTTTTGGGTAGTGCTGGCCAAGGTATTTTTATATTCATCAACATAAGATGTAGCAATAAGGTTTGGAACGGAAGCACCCACATAAAATTTTTCGGTATGGACATAAAACCCCGCACCGATAATAGGTTTGTTGTTGGTAACCTCCCCCAAATCGCCACTGAATTCCCCCGGATTTTCGATTGTCAAAAGTTGGTAGTTGATGGAATAGCTTGAAATACCAGCCTTGATTCCCGCGGAAATCCTCCAGTCTTTGCTGATATTGAAGTGATAGGCAAAATTTCCGGCCAACCGAATATTTTTGGTGGCTCCGATTTTGTCGCTCATAAAATCCACCCCAAGTCCCACTTGTGTGTCCGAAAACATATCGTGGCCGTTTACCAAAATGGTCTTTGGCGCACCTTCAATGCCCGTCCATTGCGCAGAATAAAGGCTGCTTATGTTCAACCCCCCATAGCTTCCCGCATAAGCAGGATTGAACGTAAGCGGGGTGAAGGAATAATTCGACAGTTTCGGATCGGATTGCCCATTGGCCCGCCCGCAAAAAATGCTTGAAAATAGGCAAAAAAAGAGTCCCTTTATAATTTGTGTGTTGTTCATCCGCGGTTAATTCTTGTTGTCTATTTGTAAAAACCCGTCCAGCGTCGTTTGATTACAGGGATTCGGGTATTCCAACACGTAGTAATAAGTGCCGGATGGCAGGAAATTCCCCCTATCGACCACCAGCCCCCCTTGGTTTGCCATCCCCCGGAAGGCGCGATCGGTATTGTTGTAATCATTGATTTTCCAAACCAGTTTTCCATAACGGTTGAAAATACTCATTTTATTCTTGGGAAACCCTTCGATCCCTTCCACTTTGAGGCGGCTGTTCATATTGTTTCCATCGACCGTGATCAAATTATAGACTTTCAGATTGGTGTCGTGGACGATGATTTCCACTTTCAACAATTCTTCGCTGTAACATCCGTTGGATTCGTCGAAATTTTGTGCATAAACGACCTCGCCATCGCCCAAAAGGTGTTCGGGCGGCAATACTTCCGAATAAAAAGGATCGGCATACCAGATGATTTCAAGTCCTTCGACTTGGATATCCCGGATTTCAGGCTGGTTTTCGATACAGAACTCCTGGATTGGCTCGCCGGTGGGTGGTGGCGTGACCACGAGATAATCGTCTTTTATTTCAATTGATAATTCGACCGTACATCCGTTTGTATCGGAAACGCTTACCTCGTAATTCCCGGGCGAAAGGTTTTCAATATCTTCTGAAAGGGCGCCATTGCTCCACAAAAACGAATAAGGTGGCGTTCCGCCGGAAACAGTCAAATCTATGGTTCCGTCGTTCACACCAAAGCAAAAAACATCGGTGGATTGATAGGTTACTTCCAAAACAGGAGGTTCAACAATGGTATAGTTTTCTGTCGCTTCGCAACCCAGCGCATCGGTAACGGTCACGGTATAAATGCCTGGCACAAGGTTTTCGATCAAGGCCTGAATACTCGTGAAATTCCCCGGGCCCTGCCAATAAAAATCATAGTTATAGACAGGCGGCGTTTCGGAAACGGGGTTCCCGCCAGAAGGAATGACCTCGATGCTTCCATCGTTGAAACCAAAGCAGGAAATGTTGTTCACAATGGCATCTATTTGAATTTCCGGGGCATCTTCCACTTGAATTTGAATGCTTTCCTCACAAGCGTTGGCGTCGGTGACCAAAAGGTCGTAAAGTCCGGGGGCAAGGTTCGAAATAGTGCTTGTGGTCGCGCCATTGCTCCATAAATAGGAATAAGGTGGAGTGCCTCCCTGAACCTGAACGGTGATGCTGCCATCTTCGGCATCCTTGCAACTTTCGTTTGTAACGTCGAAATTGATGACCAACGGGTCAGGCTCGGTGATTTCAATATCAAGGCTTGCCTCGCATCCCAAATTGTCGTAAACGGTCACGGTATAAATCCCCGCGCCCACATTGTCGATATCTTGTATGATGCTTGAGAATCCATTCGGGCCAATCCAGCTATACACATATTCAAAAACCCCAGGGGCGGTCTCCAAAGGCGTACCCCCAGAAACATCGATATCGATACTGCCCGTATCCGTGTCGCCAAAACACAGTAACGAAGCTTGGCTCACGACCGTGATTTGGATTGGGGCCGGTTCGGAAATAGTATAATCCTTGGTTTGGGTACATCCGTTCGCGTCGGTAACGATAAGTGTATAAAGCCCTGGGCCAATATTTTGAAAATCCTGGGTAATGGCGGCGGGCAAGCCATTTTTCATCCAGACATAGGTGTATGATCCCGCGCCCCCCGTGGGGGTAACGAGAATGTTTCCGTTGAATTCCCCATTGCAAAGCACGTCTTGAACCGCGTCATCGTTGATGATTATTTCATCCGGGGCCGTGAGCGTATAAGTAAAATCGTAAGAACACCCCGCCGCATCGGTGATGGTCAGCACATAATTTCCTGCCTCGATATTGTCGATAAATTTTGAGGTACTCGTAAAACCGTTCGGCCCTGACCAACTGTATTGATAAAAAGGTGCACTCGAAAAAGGAGCCCCTCCCTGTGCAGTGACGTCGATGTTTCCATCTTGGGAATTGAAACAACTTACCCCAAAACCATTGTAATCCGAAAAAACAGCACTGACCTGTACTTCCCCGCCAATGCTAATGGTAAAACTCGTTGGCGCTCCCTGGCAATCCGTTCCGCCAAGGCTGTAAACCGGCGTAACGGTTATGGTCGCAGAAACCGGTCCGGTCGAACTGTTTTGGGCGGTAAAAGAAGGCAAATCGCCTGTTCCCGAACTTGCCAAACCAATGGACGGGTTCGAGTTTGTCCATTGAAAAAAAGTGTTTCCAGAAGTATCTGGCGTCGTGAAAACAATGCTCGGGACAATCTCTAAATTGCACACCACAATATCGGCAACGGGATCGATTTCCCCAGAAGGGATGATCACAACTTCTGCTGGATCGGAAATTATCGCGCCACAACCCGTGTCCCCAAAAATTATCTCCACGTAGTAAAACATACTGCCGAGCGTTCCCGTGGGCGGATCATAGGTTTGCATCGTCGCACCGGGAACCGCGGTCCCGCCCGTGTTGGAATTCACGGTGTTGCTATACCATTGATAACTTACGCTACCCGTTCCATCAACGTACGAAAAAGTCAAATCAGGCGCATCACCGTTCAAACAGGTTGCGCTTCCCACAGGATGCTGGTCGAAACTGGGAGTGGGCACAACCTCGACCTCGGATACCGCTGATATCACTTCACAACCGGAAACATTTTGCGTTGCCACAACATAATAATAAAACGTGCCGATTGTATTTGTTGAAGGAATAAAAGCAGGGTTGGTTTCCCCGGTAATGGCTGTCCCGCCAATATTGGAATTTGTGGTGTTGCTGTACCATTGGTAGGAAATCGTTCCCAACCCACCGGAAACAAAAGCTTGTAATTGATCGGCTGGGGACCCCACACATTGAATTTGTTGTGCCAAAGGCTGGGTGTCGATTGTGGGATCTGGGACAACATTTATCGTTGCCACATCACTGACCGTCAAACCGCAACCTTCCCCGTCAAGGTTGACGACCGCGTAGAAATAAAATGTTCCGGCCGTGGCAAAAGGCGGCGGGTCATAACTTGCACTAGTCGCCCCCGGAATGGCCGTTCCGCCCGTATTGGAGTTAACCGTATTTTCATACCATTGATAACTCGGGTTTCCAGTTCCGTCCAAATAGGAAACGGTCAAAGTGTTTACCGTTCCTCCTTCACAAATATCCTGGACTGGAACGGGTTGCGTGTTTATGGTCGGCAATGGAACTACTTGCACTTCCGCTGGATTGGATGTTATCGTGCTACATCCGCCGATGTTAAAAGAAATTACCACATAGTAGAACATATTGCCCACTGCTCCGGTCGGCGGATCAAAAGTTGGTGCAGTTGCCCCGGGGACAATTGTCCCGCCAATATTGGAATTTGTGGTGTTGCTGTACCATTGATAACTTGGGGTTCCGGTTCCATCGGTATAGGAAAAAGCCAAATCCGGTGCGTCACCGTTCAGGCAAATCACACTTCCCGTGGGCTGTTGGTCAAAACTGGGACTGGGAACAACCTCGACTTCGGATACCGTTGATGTGGTTTCGCACCCGGAAACACTTTGCGTTACCACCACATAATAAAATAAAGTTCCGATAGTGCTTGTTGGTGGGATGTAAGTGGGATTTGTTTCCCCCGGGATGGCTGTCCCCCCCGTGGTGGAATTGGTCGTATTGCTGTACCATTGATAGGAAAGTATTCCCAAACCGCCACTAACCGCCACCTGCAATTGATTGGCTGTGGAACCAACACATTGGGTTTGATTGGCCAAGGGTTGGGTATCAATTGTGGGGTCAGGCATCACGTTTACGACCGCGACGTTACTGTTTACCGAACCGCAACCTGAACCGTCAAGGCTGACGACCGCATAAAAATAAAATGTTCCCGTCGAAGCAAAAGGTGGCGGATCATAGGTAGTAGTGGTTGCCCCGGGAATAATTGTCCCACCACTATTGGAATTTACCGTGTTCTCATACCATTGATAGCTCGGATTTCCTATACCGCCCGAATAGGCAACGGTCAAGGTATTTATGATTCCGCCTTCACAGATACTTTGACTCGGGATTGGTTGTGTGGTAATGGCAATCTCAGGATAAATGGTGATGGTATATGTGTTTATCGATCCTTGGCAAACCGCGCTGCCTGAAGTTTCCGCATTTGCCTCGATGATCAAATTGATTGGATTGTTCGTGGTATTGGTCAGCGTGAACGAAGGAATCTGGTTTGTGCCGGTGGTTTGGGAAACACCCGACAGACCAGTCGGTATCGTATTAATTTGCCAGGAAATGGATACCCCGGGGGTTTGAGAAGAAATATTCACTGCCGTGGAAGCCGCTCCGGAGCATATATCCTGATCCACTATGTCGAATTGTACACTCGGTGCGGGGTTAACAGTCAATTGAAAAACCTCGGGTGTTCCATCACAATTTGCAAATGTGGGGGTAAATTCATAATTCAAAACATACGGGGCGGTACCGCTGTTCAAAATGCTGCTTCCACTTAAATTCCCCGTGCCACTTGTCGGGTAGCCGCTTATGGTTCCCGGAACATTGGTGTTTTGCAAAACCCAGGAATAGGTTGTCCCACTAACATTTGAAGTTGGGGCAACACCTGTAAAGCTGGTTCCAGAGCAAATTGTCTGGGCAGGAATAGGGTCTATTACCGGAATTGGATTTATCACTACTGTGACAGTAAAGGTTTGCCCCATACAAATTCCCGAAACGGGGGTAACTGTATAGGTGACGGTTTGCGTTAGATTACTGATGTTTGTGAGTTGTTGGGAAATATTGGGCTGCGGAACAGGTTGATCCACATCCCCTGTAACATTCGGGTTGTCGATTACTGTCCAGGTATAGGTAGTCGGGTTTGGAACCACCGATGCGGGCGGATTGTTCAGGGGTATGACGGTGAAGGTTTGTTCGGAGCACATTTCCACAATTTGATCCTGGATAACGGGCACGGGATCAACCTCCACGGTTATGGTAAAATCATTCCCCTGGCAAGCCCCCAAATGCGGCGTAACCGTGTAAATCACCGTTTGCTGAATATTGGAAGTATTTGTAAGTTGTTGGGAAATATTGGGTTGGGGAACAGGTTGATCCACATCCCCTGTAACATTCGGGTTATCGACCACCGTCCAAGTATAGGTCGTGCCGGGAAGTACGGTTGAGCTTGCATCGGTGACCGGGGTTACCGTAAATGTTTGCCCGGAGCAGATTACGGCATTCTTGTCTTGTATGACGGAATTGGGATCGACTGTGACGGTAACGGTAAAATCAGCGCCCACGCAACTTCCCGAAATTGGCGTTACGGTGTAAACTACATCTTGAGGTATAGCCGAATTGTTCACCAAGTGTTGGGAAATTTGGGGTTGTGGAGTGGTTTCATCTGCTTCCCCCGCAACATCGGGATTGGGCTGGACTGTCCAAGTATAGAGTGTACTTGCTGGAACAATGGCGGTCGGTGGATTATGGGTAGGAGCAACGCTGAAAGTCCCGCCGGAACAAAGCGTAAGATTTTGATTAGGGATAACGGGGACTGGGTCAACCACAACGCTAAGACTAAAACTATTGCCTGTGCAATTTCCCACATCCCCCGAAGTCGGCGTAACTGTATAAACCACGGTTTGGGAAGTATTGGTCAGGTTGAAAAGCTGTTGCGTGATATTGATTTGGGGATTGGGCTCATCCACATCCCCGGTAACATTGAGGTTATCAACAACCGTCCAGGTATAAGTCGTGCCGGTAGGGATTATGGCGGAAGCAGGATTGTTCAAGGGAGGAATGGAAAAAGAATTACCCGAACAAATCACGACATTTTGATTGGGAACAACCGGACTTGGGTTGACTGTTACTTCAACAGTAAAACTTTGTCCTGTACAATTTCCAGACACAGGTGTGACCGTATAAACAACAATTTCAGGAATATTGTTTGTATTCGTGAGTTGTTGCGAAATATCGGTTTGCGGGGTGGCCTCATCGGAATCCCCGGTAACATCGGGATTATCGGCAACTGTCCAAGTATATGTGGTATTGTTTGGCACGATTTCCACGGGCGCATTGTTCACAGGCGAAACCGTAAATATATCCTCAGAACAAATCTCAATCCCGGTTATATTTGTTATAGTTGGTTTTGGTTCCACTGTCACTTCCACCGTAAAATCCGTGCCTACGCAATTCCCGTTTGCACCGGATATTGGCGTGACCGTGTAAAAAACAGTTTGCGTGGTATTGGTGAGATTTGTGAGTAGCTGGGAAATTTCATTTTGTGGTACGGGTTGATCCGCGTCCCCGGTAACATTGGGGTTGTCGGTAACCGTCCAGGTATAAGTGGTATTGTTCGGTACAATTGTGGTTTGGGGGGTCGCGGGAGGTTGATTATCGACAGGATCGACAACAAAAGTTTCTCCCGAACAAATCACAGCATTTTGATTGGGAATTACTGGTGTGGGGTTTACCGTGAAGATAAAATCTTTGCTAATTCCAACGCATCCGTCTTTCATTGGCTCAACCGTAAAAATAAGATCCAAAGGCTGGTTGGTGCTGTTGATCAACGTCATTGAAGGAATGCTCGTTCCCGAAGTCGGCGTTGTTGGGTATCCGCTTATTTCTGGTGGAGCGTTTATCGTCCATTGAAAAGAAGTTCCCCCCAAATCGGAAGATAAAGCCATGGCCGTGGTACTTTGTCCCGAACAAAGCGTTTGTTGAAAAACGATGTTCGTGATTTTCGGCGCGCGTTTGTATTCAAAAGTAAATGTGGCTTGGTTTGATAGGCTACAATTACCGTTTACCAGTACTGTGATCACATAAGTTTTATAATTGTTGAACTGTATCATTGGGTACTCGCTCGAGGCATTGGTGCTGTTCACAAACGCATAATCGGCCGCGGTTACGCCCGTACCGGAAACCGTCCAGGTATAGGAAGTCGGGGCAAACACCCCAGTGCTATAAGTAGGCGAAAAAGCAGGATCGGAAAAATCAATGGTGTAGCCTTGGTTGTCAATGTCTTCGCAAATCGTTAAAAAATCGGGGGTGAAGCCCACCGTCGGGTTTCCGGTAACCGTGATGGTTTGGGTTACGGAAACCGGGCCACAAGCATTGCTTATGTTCAGCGTCACATCGTATTGACCCTCTTGGGTGAAGGTTATTTGAGGGTTTTCGTAGTTTTGGGGAAGGGTTGTCGTTGGTTGGGAAGGGTCGATTACGAAGGTATAACCACTTGGCGTCGCCGGTGTTCCCGGAACCGGTGTTACGGTCCAGTTATAGGAGAATTCCTGACAAGCCCCGCTGGTAACCACGGAAGTATTTGTAAAACTTACTGTTTCGCCCGGGCAAATAATGGGTTGTGGGGTGTAAGTAAAGTTGGCAGTGCTAACGGCTTCTTGCACACTGACGGTCTTGGAGATTTCTTGTGGCGAAGTACAGCCTTCCGGGTTGCTGGCAATCAATGTGACGATATAACAACCCGGCCCTTCGGTCTGCAAAATAGAGCTTGGAACGGTCAGGTTTCCATTTGCATCGATCCAAGAGGGGAAAAAAGTTGAAACTGAAATTTCAGCGGTAGTTGGCGGGTCAAGCTTCCATTCAATATTGTAAATGGTCAAACAATTTTGCGCAAAGCCATAGGCGCCAGGGGTAACGTTTTCTGTAGCGACAAGGTTATCCATAATACAAACCGCATCGGCAACTAAAAAATCGGGAGTTGGGGGAAGGCTGATGTTTACCCATTTTGGTGCGCCGTTTCCATTTTCATCATACGCATTACAACTAACTATCCCTTTGTTAAGAAGTTTGAACTGAAGTTGGAAATAATATTTGCCATCAGCAGTGTTTAATATTTGGTGAGGTGAATCACAAGTGGTGTTATTATACGTATGGCTCCATTTGCTACCGGACACCTCATTGACCTGGGGGCCATAAATTTGAGCATGGGTAAGGTCAAGAACCGGTGTTCCGTCACCAAAATCCAAGATATATTTGGAGCCGGGATAGTTTTTAATCATGGAATTTATGGAAATCTCAAAATCAATTTGATTTCCCACGCACTCCTGTTCACTGGATAGGTTTGCTATTCCCGTACTTCCTGTATTAAAATGATAGATATACGATTCCGAAGAACTCAATCCACTGTTTTCTCCAATAATTTCCAGTACATAAAAATTGGTGGGCAGCCCACTCGGCAAATTAAAAACAATAACGCCACCAATTATTGTTCCTGGAACGATGGTGATGCCTCCAGCTATATTCATTTGCTGGTTCACAATATCATAAGGATACAAAGTCATTGTGAAATCTGTGACAGCCAAAGCAGTATTGCCTATTTGTCCATCAATGTTGGATGTGGTATCGGTTTCGCTTCTGTTCAGGAAACCAAAAAAATTATTGTTTATACAATCAATAAAGTTAGGAGGAGGATTTGGAAAACTAATATCAAAAGATACAGGAGTTGTACCCGGTGCGGAAATTGCAAAAGTGTTGGTTTCGGCAGGAATGATATCGGGAATTCCGTTGTTGTCTGCATCTAAATCGGAGGTGATCCTTATTTTATATCCTGTTCCCATCGGAGTTCCGGACGGGATAACACCGTTCATTATTGGAAGAAAAAATTCGGTTTTCTGTGAAAGTTGTACAGGGTTTGCAAAACTCCCGGCGGCATCCGACAATTCCATGGTAAAAACATTGCCGATTGGAAATATCCCAGGCGTGTCAACAATAACACTTATCGATTCGCCCGCGACATAATTTAGGGTTGCATCAAATTTTGCGATTTGAATATCGGGGGTTTGGGAATGTATATAAAAAGGAAATAGGAAGATTAAGAAAAGATAAAAGTATTTCATATAAAAAGGCTGTTATCGAGAAAGTTGAATGATATCAATGCTTTTTTAAGGGGATAAAAAAAAAGATTGGATGAAACAATCTACAAAGGGTGTTTGATCTTAAACAAATGTAAAAATTTATTTTACATTAACAAAATTTTACAAAATCATAGTTGTCTTTTTGTAAAAATAATTGAATTGGGAAATATTTTTGTAGTTTTCAATATTGATCATTAACTAATCAAAGCCACAGATAAGGAGCGTTTTATTCCCGATTTTTCTTTCCCCCAAAAAGCCGTTCGAAAAACCCTTTCTTTTTCTTTTTATCGAATTTCTTTTTCCCATCATCTTTTCCATCGAAAAGCCGGTCAAAAAAGCCTGGGCGTTTCGAGGGTTCGCAATCCAATGCGGCAACTACTTCTTCCGAGGGTTGTTCAAATTTGGCATTGGTAATTTTGTTGAAATATGGGTCGGCGTTCATTTTTTGCAACATTTTCGCAAATAGGGGCAAAGCGGCATTTGCTCCTTGGCCAATGGCCGTGCTGCTGAAACCAATGCGGTGATCGTCGTTTCCGACCCAAGTGACCGTGACCAATTTGGGCATCACCGAAACAAACCACGCATCTTTGTTGTTTTGGGTGGTGCCGGTTTTTCCTGCGATGTCGTTGTTCAAATGATAACGGCTGCGCAGTCGTCGCGCGGTGCCTTCATTTACTGTGGTTTGCAGTATTTCGATCATCAACTGCCGGGTTTCTTCCGAAAATGCGGGTTTCGTTTTGGGTTGCGGTTCGTGTTCAAATAGCATTTTGCCGTATTTGTCTTCGATTTTTGTGATGTAAAACGGTTCGGAAACCTGGGCGCTGTTCACAAAAGCGGTGTAGGCTTTCGCCAATTCTTGTACGTTCATCGCAACCGTTCCCAATGCGATCGAGGGCACTTTTTCGATGTCGCTGGTAATCCCCATTTCCCGCGCTTGGGCAATGACATTTTCGATGCCCGTTTGGCGCAAAACCTTTACTGCAATGGTGTTGATGGAACGGCTCAACGCAAACTCCATGGAATATTCCAATTCTTGGTCGTAATTGTCACCCGCGTTGGTCGGTGTCCAGTTGTCAAAATCGACATAGGTGACCGGTTTGATGGGATAATGGGTGCAAGGATCGATTCCTTTTTCCAAGGCCGCGGTATAAACGATGGGTTTAAAAGCCGAACCTACTTGGCGCTCACTATGGCTCACGTGGTCGTATTTGAAATAGCGGTGATCGATTCCGCCAATGTACGCACGAACTCCTCCAGAATCAGGGTCTACGGCGATCATCCCCACGTTCAACAATTTCAAATAATGGCGTAAACTGTCGATGCTCGAAGTGGTTTGAACGGAATCGCCCTGCCAATAAAAAAGTTCCATTTCTTTTTCCACTTGCATCGAATCCATGATTTGCGCTTCGTTGAGCCCTTGTTTTTTTAATGTGGAATAACGCGGGGAATTTTTGATGGCATCTTCCAGAATTGCTTCATTCGTGAACCACGGCGCGCGTTTTCCGTATGCTTTCTCATATTGCGCTTGCAAATTCGACATATGTTCGCGCATGGCTTCTTCGGCCAAAAGTTGCATTTTGTAATCGAGCGTGGTATGGATTTTTAACCCGTCGGTATAAATATTAAAATCCCCATTAATATCCTTCAGAATATCGAGCGCTTGTTGTTTCACTGCTTCGCGAAAATAGGGCGCCAAGCCTTGGTTGTGCGCAAAAGATTGATAATCGAGTTGAATAGGTTGTTGTGCCGCCATTTTTCCTTTGGCGCTACTGATGTAACCATATTTTACCATTTGGTGCAACACCACATTTCGGCGCATTTTGCTCCGTTCCGGGAATAATTTCGGATCGTAACTGTAATTTGCTTTCAACGTTCCGACCAAGGTTGCGGCCTGCGTCAACGACAATTCACTGGCGGAAATATTGAAAAATTTTCGCGCGGCGCTTTCAATTCCGTAAGTATTTCCACTGAAGGGGACCGTGTTGAAATAGAGCTCCAGAATTTCTTTTTTGGAATAAATATCCTCGATGCGCTCTGCGATAATGCTTTCGCGCAATTTGTTGATGACGATGCTGCCGTAACCGTAATCTTTTCTTCCAAAAAGGTTTTTGGCAAGTTGAAGCGTGATCGTGCTTCCGCCACCCGCCGACTCGTCCGAAAGCAAAATGGTTTTAAAAAAAACACGCAACAAACTGATGTTGTCCACGCCGTCGTGCTCGTAGAAGCGAATATCTTCCGTGGCGATCAATGCATCGATCAAATGCTGGGGCATTTCTTCGTATGGAATGGATTGGCGGTCCAAAAAATAATATTTCCCGATGAGTTTTCCATTTCTTCCCACCACTTCGGTAGCTTGGCTTTGTTTCAGATCGGTCAAACGTTTTTTGGTCGGAATTTCGCCAAAAGCGCCCAAATAAATACTGGCGAACAGTACCAAAAAAAAGAAAACAGCCAATCCAACCGCGATGCTCGGCCATTTCACCCAGGGTTTTCTGAATAATTGTTTGATTTTTTTCATCATAAAGCTGCAAAGAAACAATTCTTCGCGTAAAGCGAATTTAGTTTAGCATCTTTTTAACGAGGAATCAGCATTTAAAAATTAATTCCAAACTGTTTTTAGTGGAAAAGATCGGAATGTGTTCCGGTGCGTTCGAAATAAAGAATTTTATTGATATTATCTTGTTCCCAAATAAGCAGCCAATCGGGTTTTATGTGACACTCCCAAAAACCCTTATAATTTCCACTCAATTTATGAGATTTGTATTTTGGCGAAAGTTTTCCGCTTTTTTCTAAGTCGTTTATGGCATTTTTAAGCAAATTAAAGTTAAAATGCCGTTTTTTGCAACGTTTAATATCTCTTTTAAAGGTGTTGCTAAAAACGACTTGATACATTATATTCCCAATTTTTCGTACATATCTTCTGCGTTTTTGCAGTGGGTAAGTCCGATACGTTTTTTTGTCTTGGCCATTGAATGTAAAGTTTCTTCATTGGGAATATTTTTTGAAATGGGAGCATCTTCGTCTTTATCCATGTCGGTTTTGGATGGTACAATTTTTATCCCTTTTTTGTCTTTTAGAAAAACCTCCATCATTTCCAAAAAAGCTTTTCCGGCTTTGGTGCGTTTGTTTATTTCCAATGTTATTGTTTCCATTTTTGATCTCTTTTGTTTCAAAGATACAAAAATCGTGCTATTTAAATGAAGGTGGATTTTTATTCGGATCCCAAGATGCAAATTCTTTATCTTTGTTCATCCTTAATGAATTTTATTTTCGATTTAAAAAATTCAGTAAAAAAAACACAAAAACAATCACTATTAAAATGAAGAAACCACTAATTAGGTGGTGAACTTCATAAAAAATAAAAAGGTTAAACTCATGTGAAAAACACCTTTTTTCCGAATAAGCCCAACATCTTCTGTTTATCTTTAAAGCCAAGAAAAATCTGAAAAATTGCTATGAAAGAATTAAAAACTAAAACAGCTCTGATCACCGGCGGAACCAAAGGAATTGGCTACGGAATAGCCGAAGCGCTCATTAAAGAAGGGATAAATGTGGTGTTGACCAGCAGATCGCTCACATCCGCGGAAAGCGCTGCGGATCAGTTGAACGAAATCGGCGGTGCAAAAGCCATGGGACTGAAAGCAGATGTCCGCAATTTGATCGATCAGCAAGAAGCCGTTCGCAATGCCGTGGAAACCTTCGGTTCGTTGGATTTTGTGATCGCCAATGCCGGGCTTGGACATTATGCGCCTATCGAAGAAATCACCGATCATCAATGGCAAGAAACCATCGACACAAATTTGACAGGGGTTTTCTACAGCATCAAAGCTTCGGTGGAAGAATTGAAAAAATCAAAAGGCTATTTCATCACGATTTCCAGCTTGGCGGGCACGAATTTTTTCGCGAACGGTTCCGCTTACAATGCCAGTAAATTTGGCGTCACCGGCTTTACCCAAGCTGTGATGTTGGATTTGCGCCAGCACGATGTGAAAGTTTCGACAATTATGCCCGGATCGGTGGCGACTCATTTCAATGGGAACGAACCCGGAGAAAAAGATGCTTGGAAAATCCAACCTGAAGACATTGGCGAAATGGTAGTCGATTTGTTCAAAATGGAAGCACGGAGTTTGCCAAGCAAAATTGAGATCAGACCGAGCAAACCACCTATAAAGTAGTGTTCAGCCCCGATGGCTATCGGGGGTTTGCAGTTTAAAAAAAACCTCAATTAACCAGTTATCCAAGATAACTTTTCAAAATTTTGTTTTTGGATTGGTGTTTTAAGCGACGAATTCCTTTTTCTCGGATTTGCCGAACGCGTTCGCGGCTCAAATCAAAAGTGTCGCCAATTTCTTGCAAAGTCATTGCTGGTTGGTCTCCGATTCCGTAATTCAAACGGATTACGTCGGCTTCTCGTTGCGAGAGGGTTTCCAATGCACGATTGATTTCGATGCTCAGCGAATCGTGCATCAAATCGTTGTCGGGATTGGGCGATTCGCCCGAGCTCAACACGTCATATAGGTTGGATTCGTTTTCCCCTTCGCGAAAAGGCGCGTCCATGGACAAATGGCGCCCCGAATTTTTCACGGCGATTTTAACTTGGACAACAGTCATGTCCAATTCTTTGGCGATTTCTTCCGCCGATGGTGGCCGTTGAAAAGTTTGTTCCAAATGGGAAAAAGCTTTGTTTATTTTATTGATGACCCCGATTTTGTTCAAAGGCAAACGCACCACACGCGATTGTTCGGCCAAGGCTTGCAAAATCGATTGCCGGATCCACCAAACCGCGTACGAAATGAACTTGAAACCACGGGTTTCGTCAAAACGTTTGGCGGCTTTTACCAAGCCCACATTTCCTTCATTGATCAAATCGGGCAATTTCAAGCCTTGGTTTTGATATTGTTTCGCCACCGAAACCACAAACCGCAAATTGGCATTGGTCAATTTCTCCAAGGCCAATTGGTCGCCCTCCCTTATTTTTTGTGCCAATTCCACTTCTTCTTCGGCGGTGATCAAGCCTACTTTGCTAATATCTTGAAGGTATTTGTCCAACGATTTCGATTCTCGATTGGTGACCTGCTTGGTGATCTTAAGTTGTCTCATATTGTCTCTCTGATCTGTTGTTTAAATAATTTCACATTATACAACATAATCGGGAATTTTCCAAATATTTGATTAATTATTTCGCTTTAGAAACAAAATATTATCAATAAAAAAAACGGATCGAAAAAAAATCGATCCGTTTTTCATATAAAATGGGGGGAGGATTATTTTATTTCCACCACTTCCAGGTCGAAAATCAACTCTTTTCCGGCCAACGGATGGTTTGCATCGACCACGATTGCGTCTTCTTTCACTTCGGCAACCCGCAATTGGCGTTCGGTTCCGTCAGGATTTTTGGAAACAAGCCCCATTCCAACTTCGGGCTTGATTTCGGGTGGCAATTGTTCTTTTTTCACTTCTTGAAAAAGCGAATCGTTAACTTCGCCATAGGCTTCGTCACAAGGAATGGTCACGGTTTTTTTCTCGTTCACCTTCATATCGATGACGCCTTTTTCGAAACCCGGGATCAATTGTCCCTGCCCCAAGGTGAATTCGATCGGTTCGCGTTCCAACGAGCTGTCGAATACCTGGCCGTCGGCCAATTTTCCGGTGTAATGTACTTTTACGGTGTCATTCTGCTTTACTTGACTCATAATGTTTGTTTTTCAATTTTAAAAATATTGGAAAAAGAACCGTCGCCCGTTTTTCCAGTGAGTT